>JAJFGY010000074.1 GCA_021775935.1 Alphaproteobacteria bacterium | reverse complement strand
ATGAAATCCAGAAGGCGGGCGGCACGGCAACACTCGTGCCATTGGACCTCACTGACTTTGAGGCGATTGACCGTCTCGGCGGCACGATTTTCGAGCGCTGGGGCAAGCTGGATATTCTGGTAGGCAATGCGGGCATCCTGGGGCCACTCACGCCGACTGGCCACATCTCACCGGATGATTGGGACAAAGTCTTCGCCGTCAATGTCACCACCAATTACCGGCTGATCCGCTCCCTTGATCCCTTGTTGCAACGCGCCGATGCGGGGCGCGCAGTGTTTGTTACCTCGGGCGCCGCCCAAAAATGTCGTCCGTTCTGGGGCGCCTATTCGGTTTCGAAAGCAGCTCTTGAAGCACTGGTAACGACCTGGGCGAACGAGGTTGAGAAAACCGAGCTGCGGATCAACATGGTGAGCCCCGGCCCCATCGCAACAAAGATGCGGGCCAAGGCAATGCCTGGAGAAGACCCTGCGACGTTGAAATCTCCAGAAGACCTGGCACCGCTCTTTCTGGATCTGGTGAGCGACGAATGCACGCGGCATGGAGACGTCATCTCCTTTCAGGCCTAAGCGCCTGAGCGGCGGGCTCTGCGGCTCTTATCACCAGAAACATTCAGGCCTATTTAGGTTCACCCATCAGGGATCCATGAAGCTCAACCAAGGAGCGGGCCAGTGGAAGAATAATCTCAGCATAAGGAGTTCCTCTTGCCGGAGATTTGATCCATGCCACCTTTTTTGGTTGCAGGCGATGATATCGCCTATCTGTTGCCCGATGGCACAGAATTGTTTTCTAACCTGTCATTCTCGATCAATCGCACCCAGCGTATTGCACTTGTCGGTCGCAATGGGTGTGGCAAGTCGAGCCTTGCCCAACTCATGAGCACCGATCAAACACCCGCACGGGGCACCCTTGTCCGGAGACAGTGATCAGAACCAGCCTCGCGCGGGCCGGTGTTTGCTGAAAACATGACCGTAACGGACGTTGTGACCCTTCGCGAGAGTTAGCCCAGCTTGCGTTTGCCTGCTTTTCCGGCAAAGGGATTGTCGCGCTTGCGCATGTTTAATCGAATGGGCACGCCCGGCAGATTGAATTCTTCGCGCAACGTGTTGACGAGGTAGCGCTTGTAGGACGTTGGCACCTCGTGTGCGCGGCTTGAGAAAATCGCAAAGGTGGGTGGACGGCTTTTGACCTGGGTTGCATAGCGCAGCGTAACAGGCCTGCCTCTTGATGCAGGTGCCGGGTGTTTAGATGACGTGATCGCCAGCCACTTATTGAGCTTGGCTGTCGGAATACGCGCATTCCAGATCCCGTGAATTTCCTCGATCTTTGGCATCAATTTTTCGACGCCTTTGCCCGTCAGTGCCGAGAACGTGACGATGGGTACACCGCGCACCTGTGGCAGTAGGCGCCCGAGCTTTTCCTTCAGGTCTTCCATGGTCTCTTGGGGCGTTTCCACAAGGTCCCACTTGTTTACCGCGATCATCAGCGCGCGCCCTTCCTGCTCCACCAAATCGGCAATGTGTAGGTCCTGCTTTTCAAACGGAATGCCCGCGTCGATCAGAATAATAACGACTTCGGCAAATCGGACGGCGCGAAGCGTGTCGGCAACAGAGAGCTTCTCAAGTTTCTGTGTGACCCGTGCACGGCGTCTGAGCCCTGCCGTATCATGAAGCTTCACGCGCCTGCCCCGCCATTCCCACTCAATACCAATCGAGTCGCGGGTGATCCCGGCCTCGGGGCCCGTCAGCATTCGATCTTCGCCGAGCAACTGATTAATCAGGGTCGACTTCCCGGCATTTGGACGCCCCACAACAGCGACCCGCAGGGGAACTTCCAGGTCAGGCTCATAGGGTGCGTCAGGATCAAACCCTTCTGTTTCGTCCAGCGCCTCATCGACCGCCTCGTTGGCTTCTGCTTCCGCAAAGGCTTGTGCGAATGGCAGGAGCGCATCATAGAGATCACCCAGCCCCTCGCCATGTTCGGCTGAGAGCGGCAATGGCGCTCCGAGCCCCAATTCATAGGCCTCCATGCGCCCGGCCTCACCAGCACCGCCTTCGCACTTGTTGGCAGCAAGAATGACCGGCGTCTCTACTTTACGAAGCAATTGTGAGAAATAGGCGTCTGCAGGCGTAATCCCTGCGCGCGCGTCCACAAGCAGCAGACAGACATCTGCCTCTGCAATGGCAAGCTCCGTTCCGCGCTGCATACGGGCTTCAAGCACTTCACCCTTCGCATCTTCGAGACCAGCCGTATCGACAATTGTGAACTCGAGGTCCGCGAGACTTGCGTCTCCTTCACGCCTGTCCCGGGTGACGCCTGGAGTGTCATCGACAAGGGCCAGCTTCTTTCCTACCAAACGGTTGAAAAGAGTCGATTTGCCCACATTGGGGCGGCCGACAATGGCGAGCTTAAACGGCATTGGTTTCACGTCCGCGTTTGACGGCGGCTCCACATGAAAACCAGTTCTTGGATCAGGACTGGTCTTCTATTTCAAAGCGACGAGGCGAGCATCGTCGGTCAGGATGTATAGCGTTTCGTTCGCCAGGATCGGCGGCACGAAGACTTCATCTGGCAGATCAATCCGTCCAAGCTCCTCGCCTGTATAAGGAGACAAAGACACCGCTTCCCCAAGGGAGGACAGCAGAACCAGCCGGTCACCCGCCAAAATAGGACCGCTCCACTCGATGGGACCATCACGGTCTTCTTCATCTTCAAAGCGCTCAAGCTTCTGGATCCATCTGATCCGGCCATCGCGCCTTGAGAGAGCAACAACTTCTGCATCGAGCGTCACAACAAAGATAAAGCCGCCTGCAACCCACGGGGTCTGCGTGCCTGCAATGTTCCGTGTCCACACCCGCTCGCCTGTCCGAATATCAATTGAGACGGCACGGCCAGAGTGGCTGACGGCGTAGACCCGTCCCCGGTCTATGACAGGACGTCCTGCGATATCGTTCAATTCCGTTAGCGAGGTGACATTGCCGGTTCGGGTCAAACTGTCTGACCAGAGCGTGTTTCCATTTTCCACACGGAGCGCAAAAAGTTCTCCTGATGAATAGGGAACGATCACAATGGAACCAGAAACTGCAGGAGAGGTCGCAGCGAGAATGCCTGCACTTTCGACAATGCCCCGATGCCGCCACAGCACAGAGCCATCCTCAATGTTCAGGCAGATCATCTGATTGTCAGAGGTGATGGTGAACATCCGCCCGCCGTCAACCGTCGGTGCTGCGCGGAAAGGCGTTCCCAGATCTGTGCGCCAAATCTCTGCGCCACTTGCAGCATCCAGCGCAATCGCCTGGCCAAATCCTGTGGTCACAAACAATTTGCCGCTATCAAAGGCGACACCGCCGCCTCGACCTTCATCAGCGTCTTCGTCTTCGGGCGCAAGTTCCGCGTCCCAGTTTTCATCCCCTGTGGCTGTGCTGAATGCGTGAACAGTTGCTTCGGTATCCAACACAAAAACCTGTCCCGCCGCTGTTACTGGCGCAGTTGCCAGTGCCGTCGAACCGCTTGACCCGGCCCCTGCGTTCGAGCTCCACAACACATCCAGAGATCCGGATGCTTGCAGGTGATGCATCGCATTGTCCGCATAGCCACCAGGCTGCGGCCAGTCTTCATTCACGTAAGGACGTGGCAGGACAACTTCCAATGACGCCAGACGGGGGTCGGCCTCAAGTTTCCGCTCCAGCGCCATGACAGAGATGCGTTCCCCTGGCAGCTTCTGAGTGTCATCGCTGGAAATGATGTCCTGGAAAGTCTCGCACCCAGCGAGCGTAACCGCTGCAACGAGTCCCAACGTCACCGTGCGCCATGTTGTCCGCCGTGCTGTCCCTAGTGTCGTCATTGAACTTCTCCCGTCGGTTCTTGCGATGATCCAGCGGGTTCGCTGTCGTCTATTGCTGTCGGGGCGGTCTCTGGCAAAGCGAGAGGCTCTGCAGGTACATGAGGCGCAATCAGCGCGATCATGACATGGGCACGATCACGGACCCCGGGTGTCGCTGTCTGGTCGGCGACGATGCTTTGGAAGAAACTCTGCGCCCGGGCATATTTCTGCTCACCATAAGCGGCCATGCCCAATGCTTCTCTGGCCGGGTTGCGCCAGGGCTCCCCGTCACCAGCGAGCGGCACCAGCCTGATTGCCAGATCGTCATAGCTGGTTCGACCAACCAAAAGTGTGCCCGACTTAACCTTCGCCAGGTCCCGCAAAATATCTTCAGCACCACTGTCTGCGGAGACCGCATCGTAGGCAGCGATTGCTGCATCGATCTCCCCAGCAGCGGCTAATGTGCCGGCGCCCCGCAGACTTGCGAGCGCTGCATATCCGGCAGGTGCCTCGTCTGCCATTGTTGCAAAGATGGCAGGTGCATCCGCACCCTCTTTCGCAGCTTCTGCCACAGCGGTTGCAAAGGCCAGTGATGCCTGCTCGGCCTGGGAGGTCGTGTATGCGCGCCATCCCACAACCGCGCTGGTGAGGGCAATAATGCCAACCACCAATGCGATAACGTAGATGCCGTATTTGTCCCAAAGTTGCTGTAAGCGGTCGCGGCGAATGTCTTCTTCGACTTCGCGAAAAATGTCGGCCAAGTATTGTCTCCGAAGTAGGTCTGGGCAACTGCCAAATGGCAGTCCCAAAGGCAGTCAGGGGCCGTAAAGTAGCGTCAATTCAATGACTTGCCAACCGTGCTTCCGCTTACAAATAAACAAGATGCCCGATTAGGTTTAACGGCTCGCCTGGCCGGTCAATCTACCTTCTTCATGGCATAGGTGTGCTCTTTGGCCGGGAACGCCCGTCCACGCACTTCATCGGCATAGGCTTCAGCTGCCCCAGCGATTGCAGCGCCCAGGGTCGCAAATTCCTTAACAAATTTGGGTGGCTTGGGAGAGAGGCCCAGCATGTCTTCCAGCACCAGGATCTGGCCATCACAGGCCGCCGATGCGCCAATTCCAATGGTTGGAATGGTGATCTGGCCGGAGATTTTCGCCGCCAATGGCTCCGCCATCCCTTCCAGAACAACGGCGAAGGCCCCGGATTCCGAGATAACCAGCGCATCGTTTTCGATGGCGGCCCAATCTTCCTCAACCCGGCCTTGCGTCTTGAAGCCTCCCATCACATTCGTGCTCTGGGGGGTCAGACCAATATGAGCCATCACAGGAATGCCCCGGTCGCTCAGATATTTGATCGTCGGCCCCATGCGCGCGCCGCCCTCAAGCTTCACAGCCGTACATCCGGTTTCCTTGATAATCCGGCAGGCATTGCGGAAGGCAATCTCTGGTGATTCCTCATACGACCCGAACGGCATATCAACAACGACCAAAGCGCGCTCCGTGCCGCGTACGACGGCGGCGCCGTGGGCGATCATCATGTCGATGGTTACGCCCAGCGTGTTTTCCATGCCGTACATGACCATGCCCAGACTGTCGCCCACGAGGAGGAAGTCGACATAAGGATCAATATAGCGGGCAGTATGCGCGTGGTAGGCCGTCAATGAGACAATGGGTGTGTTGCCTTTGCGGGCCATAATTTCTGGAACAGTAATGCGCTTGGTCTTGGCGTGAACCGACATGGGAACGACCTCCAATTGCGACCGCATTTCACCTGAATGAGGTGACGGGGGACGGTCTGGGCCCCCCGCATATGGGGCAATTTCCGGGTAGGGTCAAGTTTTGGCCTCACCTCTTTTTTTCCTCATGTTTTCAATGAGTTAGCCTTCTGTTTCGTTAACCTTTTGAGTGGTTTCCCTCAGGTTTTACTAATCGAGACCCCACCGTCAACCAGCATGGCACTGCCGGTCACAAAGGAAGAAGCGTCCGATGCCAGGAACAATGCGGCTTCAGCTTGCTCCTGGGGCGTGGAAATCCGCTTCAGCGCATGCATATCCCGGACAAATTCCTGCATTTCTTCGGTGTCGGCCATAATGTCCGCCATCGCCGTCTGAGTGCCGCCTGGCAGCAGCGCGTTCGACCGAATGCCCTGTGACCCATATTCGACGGCCAGCGTCTTCATGAGGCCAATCATGCCCGCTTTGCTGGCGGCATAGGCCGCGACGCCGGGCATAGCGGCGGTGTAGCCCACAAAGGAGCTGACAAACACGAGTGATCCAGCGCCCCGTTCCAACAGGGCGGGTATCTGATGTTTGGCGGCCAAATAGGCACTTGTGAGATTGGTCACGATCACGTCGTCCCAGACGGGCCGCTCCAGATCAATGATCGGTCCCATGGGTCCGAGCGTGCCCGCCGCGTTCACCGCCATGTCGAGGCCGCCGAACTCAGTGCTCGCGCAATCAACCAGCTCTCGGGCAAATGTTTCGTCTGTTACGTCACCGGCAACGGCCTTCGCCCGCCCGCCCGATTGTTCAATTTCAGAGACCAGGGTCTCAAGTTCAGCTTGCCGCCGTGCTCCTGCAACAATTGCCGCTCCCTCTTTCGCCAGCAGGAGTGCTGTTGCACGACCGATGCCAGAGCTCGCTCCCGTGACGATCGCCACTTTTCCATCACATGATTTGGTCATTGCGCACTTGCCTCTTGTCCATTGATTGCTATCAGCAATCTAGGAAGGAGGACATTGTACTGCTCGCCGCTTTCGGCTCTTCAATGAAGGTGACGTTTTATCGGGGTCACGCTGGTCAGTGCAGGCCGGTATCCGAAGAAGGGGCTGGTGCCTGCCTCGACAAGACCAGGTCTCGATACATGATGGAAAGAATGGCAACTGAGATGATTTGGGCAAAGATACCGAGCACAGCACCGCCGATAATCCCAATCACAGGCCCCATAACAAGGGCCACGACGCCAATCAGAATGCTCACCACAATCGCAACAATCAGCAGAGCCAAAATATTGAGGAAATGCGCGGCAAAGATGCGCACCACATTTCCTTGTGTCGCATCCAGAATCATTTGGGCATCTACAGCTGCATCTGTCGCGACAGCAGGTAATAGAAGCGAGAGGCGCAGAGCGTAGACCAGACCCGCGACCATCAAGACCAGACCAATGGGCACTGCGAATGTCGCAAATTCTGTCCCTGCTCCCACGACCATGATCAGAATACCTGGCACCATAAGCAATGAGAGGAAAATTGAGGTCAGCATGAAACGCGCTTCGCGACGACCAAACTTAAAATAGAGCGCAGAGGAGCTTGTTTCACCAAGAAGGACAAACCGGTGCCAGGCGACGGCGATGATTGGCCAAAGGAAAAGTCCGAGCAGCGTAACAATGGCAGCCTGCCATCCCCAGCTTGCCTGAAACACAGCTTCAAGATCAGCGGGGTCAACGTCCGTTGTCGACTGCTGCACCGAAAGGGAATGCATCACATTCGCTGCAATGTATACAATGACTGGCGCCCAGACGAGTTTCACCATGTCTGCAAAATGAGACCATGCGCCCTTGTAGGACTCCGTCACAGTTCCGACGATATCCAGCTTCACCATCTAACGTCTCTCTTTCCTTGGGTCTTTATCTAACTGGCACCACTAACTGGCGCCGAGCGCTTCAGCTCGCTCGCGAAATTCTTTGTCATCCGGGCTGATTTCATGGGCGCGCAGGAAGTCGCGCCGCGCATTTTCCAGATCGCCCATTGTTTCAAACAACAGGCCGCGAACATAAAACGCCGCGGGGTTTTCCGGGTTCAATTCAATGGATCGATTTATGTCGTTCATTGCATCGGCGGGCCTGTTTAGCTCGCGATAGGCGTTGCCCCGGTTTGAATAGAGAAGTGCATCGTCAGGCGACAATTCCAGGGCCGAGGAATAGTCCACTACAGCCATTTCAAGATTGCCGGTGTTCTTGTAGGCAACACCGCGATTGAGCAGTGCCACGACCATATCGCCCCGCTCCAAATCCCCTGATTGGATTGCTCGACTGCAATAGTAGATGGCGAGCTTCATATCGCCGCCGCGAAACTGCTCGTAACAATTATTATTGTCCTCGACGCCGTCAGCCATCGCGATGCTTGTCGACCCAAGCAGTGCCGCCACCATCACCACAGAACACATTCCACGCATGCCACTTCCTTCACCACTGGGTTCGTGGGAGGAGAGTACCTGCCTTTCTGCGGTGTGGAAACAGTCCCTCAGGCGGAAAATGCCGCAGCAGCTTCCACCGTGTTCATGAAGTCACGGAAACGCGACCACTTGCCATTCGCCATGCTGATGACATGGACAAAGTCAGATTTAATCGATCTGCCTGTCGATTTCGCCGTCAGGTGAAGATGGCCGGTGACGATCACTTTATCTCCATCGGCCAGAAACTCCTCCGGCTCGAAGACATGAATATCGACCGAACTCAAAACCGTCTCGAAAAAGGTTCGAGCGCCTTCAAGCCCTCGATAAGTCCCTGCATAGGGGATGATATCCTGTGGACCATAGAAGTTGATGAGAATGTCGTCATTCACGTGCTCAAGAATGCGCGGGACGTCGCCTGCCCCAAATGCCTCAAAAAGTTTCTGTGTCTCGGCAATATTGGTTTCTTTGGACATTATGCCGCCTCCCGTTGTGAGTGGCCGAACCGCAAGACCAGGCGTTCGAAGCCGTGGTTCAAAAGACTGGCCGTTTGCGGCACAGGGAATGAGCCGCCGAACGACACATCATCGCCACTTGCCAGAATGCCCTCCAGTAGGACGCGCGCTTCCAGCTTCGCGAGCGCTGAGCCCAGGCAATGGTGTATGCCCACGCCGAGTGTGAGTTGTTTGTTGAGATTTGGGCGATCCATATCAAACTTGTCTGGGTCTGGAAAAACGCTCGCATCGTGATTGGCTGCAGCAAAGAAGAGCGCAACCCAATCGCCTCTTTTGATATCTGCTTCCCCAACGCGCACATCTTCGGTAGCAATACGGAAAAGACGTTGAGGAGGACCGGAATGCCGAAGTGTTTCATCAATGAACGCACCGAGCAGCGCGGGGTTTGCTTTCAATCTTTGATGCACGTGCGGCATTGTCGCCAGATTGTAGAGCAGATTGCCGATTAAGAATGTCGTCGTCTCTGCACCTGCCACGACCAGTGTGATGCAAAAGCGGATCACTTCTTCAATCGACAATTTCTCGCCGTCTGCTTCTGCTTCCATCAATGCGCGCATGAGGCAATCTGGAACGGTCTCGCCTGCTGCCGATGCCTGCGCCATCGCTGAAACTTTCTCAACGAAGTATGCGGCCAACTCTTCGTTGCTTGCCTGGCGTTCTTCCGCCGTCATATCCGCAGACAACATGAACGCGGTTGCCCAACGCCGAAACCGGTCGGCATCCGCTGCTGGCAGACCCAACAGATGGACCATCACGCGGGCGGGCAGCACCGAGGCCAAATTCTCCATGACGTCCACATCTTCAGGGCCAAGGTCCGCAACCAGTTCCTGGACGATTTTTTCCACTGCAGGCGCCTCAGCTTCCATCCGCTTGCGGGAGAAACCCATATTGACGATGCCGCGCAGTCGGTCGTGTTCGGGATTGTCGTGGTTCACCAGCATCAAGGTTGGGGCAGAAGATGCTTCCTGCAATGGATCGCCCGAGGAAAACGTCCGATGGTCGCGTGCTGCTTGCGCTACATGCTCGTAGGAGAGCAGAACCCACGCCGACACTGGATCATCCTGCCCGGGCACCGTTCCAGGTGGGTAATCTGAATAGCCTTTCACCGGACAAACAGGTCTTAGGCGGTCATAGAGGGGGTAAGGATCGGCGATCGTTGAGGGCGCGGTGAGACGCCCAAGGCTTGCAGCTATGTCGGATGAGTTCATCTTTTCCTCCCAGAAAGATCATCTTTTTATTTACACCATGAACTATTTCATTTGTAAACTATTAAGTGCTGACTTGTGCGCTAGCGCGTCCTAGACTCGCCGGTGAGCCGCAAAGGAATCGCGTACCCAATGCCAAAGACCTCTGTAAAAGACCGCCAAAAGCGCGCGCCCGCTGACGCTGCCAAGCGTTTCCTCGAATTCTATTATCCCATCCATTACAAAGCTGGGATGCGCGTAGAAGACGCGATGCGCGGAGGCAGCCTGGGGCGGCATCAAGTTGCGATCTTGTGGCTCATACATTCAGAGGGTGTTGATGGTCGGCTGATGAACCGAAAGGATATCGAGCGCCATCTTGGTGCCTGGTTTGATATCTCCAGCGCCGCGATAACCAAAGCCATTCGCAGCATGGCAAGTGCGCCGCTTAACCTTCTCACACTTGAGGAAGCTGCCCATTCCGGCCGCGAGAAAGTGGTTACACTCACACGCACTGGCGAGACCTTCGTCAAAGGCATGATAGGCCGTGGCGATGCTTTCATCCAACGCATCATCGAGACCATGAGCGATGAAGAGATCAATCAAGGTCTGCACTTCTTTCAGCAGATCTCTGACATTATTGATGACCTTGCGTGAGGCGGTGACTGCTCCGGCTAACTCGCGATCTCAGACCTCAATAACGGTACCAGGTTGCCAAAGGCGCGCTCCCAACCACCGGCAAAATCCTTGCGGGCACTATCGGTATGCAGCGCGGCGTGGCTGAGGCGTAAATCAGTTCCGCCTTCAGTCGCAACAAAGTCGATCTCAACGTTCGAATGAGGCGTTATCTCCTCATGTCCATCTGCATATGAGGCAAATTGCGCCCAGGTGAAGACGAGACGTTCGTTTGTTTCGATCACCACATACTCACCTTCAAAGCCGGTCGATTTCTCGTCGTCGCGGGATTTCACAAACCGATACTGGCCTCCGACCCGCAAATCTACCTCCGCGGAGACCAGCGTGTTTGGTCTGGGACCGAACCATTTCATGATGATCTTTGGATCTGTCCACGCCTGAAAGACTGTCGCGGGTGTGGCTGCAAAAAAACATGAGACAAGGATCGGATCAGCATCAGGCTCGGTTTTGACGAATTCGAGCATCAGGAATTTCCCTTTTCCAAATGCTCTGAAAGATTGCCGAGTTGGCGGGTCCAGAAAGACCTGTAATCCGACAACCACTCATCTGCGCCCTTCATCGCCTCAGCGTTCAATCGGCAATGGCGTGTCCGCCCGCGCTTCTCCACCACGACCAGGCCTGCGTCGCTCAAAACCCGGACATGTTTTGAGACAGCGGTCTGAGACATGTTGAAAGGTGCCGCCAAATCAGAGAGGCGCGCCTCGCCTTCCATGAGAGTGCCCAGAATTGCGCGGCGCGTGCCATCGCTTAGAGCAGCGAAAGTAGCGTCGAGATTTTGCATGGTCACCCCCAATATTACTGAACCATTTGGTCAAGTATATACCATGGGTTGTGCCATCAACCAAGGTACAGGGCGGTTTCCTACCAGGGGAAGCCGACGCTATTCCCACTCAATCGTGCCGGGGGGTTTGGAGGTCACATCATAAACCACCCGATTGATGCCGCGGACCTCGTTGATGATACGTGTTGAGACACGGCCTAAAAACGAATGCTCAAAGGGATAATAATCCGCTGTCATGCCATCGGTGGACGTCACCGCGCGCAATGCGCAGACATAATCATATGTGCGGCTATCCCCCATCACACCAACGGAGCGCACGGGCAGTAAAACCGCGAACGCCTGCCAGATATCATCATAGAGGCCTGACTTGCGGATCTCATCAAGATAGACGGCATCTGCCTTTTGCAGGATGTCTACTTTCTCACGGGTGATTTCACCTGGGATGCGGATCGCAAGGCCCGGTCCCGGAAACGGATGACGCCCGACAAATGTCTCCGGCAGTCCGAGCTCACGGCCCAAGACGCGCACCTCATCTTTGAAAAGTTCGCGGAGCGGCTCCACAAGCTTCATGTTCATGCGCTCAGGCAGGCCGCCCACATTATGATGGCTCTTGATGGTCACGCTGGGGCCACCGGTGAAAGACACACTTTCAATCACATCTGGATAGAGCGTGCCTTGGGCCAGGAAGTCGGCACCACCGATTTTCTTTGCTTCTTCGTCAAACACATCGATGAACGTTGAACCAATGATCTTGCGCTTCTTTTCGGGGTCCGACACGCCCTCAAGCTTGCCCAGAAAGAGGTCGCTCGCATCCGCATGCACGAGAGGAATGTTGTAATGATCACGGAAGAGGTTCACGACTTCATCGGCCTCGCCAGCGCGCATGACGCCGGTATCCACAAACACGCATTGCAGCTGATCCCCAATCGCTTCGTGGAGAAGAACAGCAACGACGGATGAATCCACGCCACCAGAAAGACCACAAATCACTTTGCCGCTGCCTACTTGTGCGCGCACTTTGGCAATTTCTGTTTCTTTGAATGCTGCCATGGTCCAGTCGCCCCGGCAGCCCGCAATCTTATGGGTGAAATTCTTCAGAAGCTCTGCGCCCCGTGGCGTGTGGACGACTTCGGGATGGAACTGAACCGCATAGAACTTACGCGCCTCATCGGCGATTGCGGCATAAGGCGCCCCCTCAGAGATCGCGACTGTCTTAAATCCATCGGGCAGTTCAGCGACGCGGTCGCCATGGCTCATCCAGACTTGCTCTTTGTCACCGGGCTTCAAAACGCCATCGAACAATGCACAGTCTTCCACCACTTCAATATTGGCCCGCCCAAACTCCTGATGGTCATGGGCTTCAACCTTGCCGCCGAGTTGCGCGCACATGGTTTGCTCGCCATAGCAAATGCCAAGCACCGGCACGCCCATGGCGAAGACAGCTTCTGGTGCGCGCGGTGTATCAATACCGGTAACACTGGCAGGCCCTCCAGAGAGGATGATCGCCTTGGGGTCGAACGCCTCGAGCATTTTGGCGGCTGCGTTGAACGGCACGATCTCGCTATAGACACCACTTTCGCGAACACGACGCGCGATGAGCTGGGTTACCTGGCTGCCAAAATCGATAATCAGAATACGGTCGGTCATATGGCTCTGCTAAAGCTTAGAGGAATATCAGGGGTGCAAGTCTGAACTCACCAATCCCCGCTCATGGTCTCAAGGCGCCTGCGTGTCAGTGTGACAGGTCGACCTCTCATTCAGTGCGCTCCAAAACGGTGGCAAAAAAACCATCGGTTCCGGTGCTGTGTGGTGTCAGACGCAAACGCGGGCCATCTGGCGCTGAAGGCATTTCTTCCCCATCAGGCCAGCCGTCCCGCCAGTCGCGTTCTCGAAACATTGTAATCTCGCTCAGGAAACCGTCGATCTGTTCGTCATTTTCTGAAGGCAGAACGGAGCAAGTCACATAGATCAGCCGGCCGCCTGGCCGCACCAGACGCGCACCCCGGATCAATACCTCCACCTGCGCAGCGATGTATCCGTCCAGCTTTTCCGGGGTCAGTTGCCAGCGCGCCTCTGGTTGGCGCCGCCAGGCGCCTGTGCCAGAGCATGGTGCGTCAACGAAAACGCAATCGACAAGACCTTCAAGGTCTTCAAGGTCTGGGTCTGCCGCATTCGGGTCAAAGGGGTGAAGGCGACGGGTGTTGATTGTGCCGGCCCCTGCTCTGTCCGCGCGGGGCTTCAAGCGCCCGAGACGCCGCGGATCTGTGTCACAGGCAGTAACAGACCCTTCGCCGGATAACATGGCGGCGAGTGCCAGAGCCTTGCCGCCTGCGCCCGCACAAAGGTCCACGACGCGCTCCCCCGACTTAACATTCGCGACAAGACAGGTGAGCTGAGAGCCTTCGTCCTGAATTTCAACCAGCCCGTCATTGAACGTCTTCGTGTGCGTGACACGGGCGGTGTTGGTGGAACGAAGTCCCCATGGCGAGTGTTTGGTTGGATTGGTTTCAATGTTTTCAGTTGCGAGCTGCGCCTGTATTTCAGAGCGCTCTCCGCGGAGCGTATTGACCCTGAGGTCAACGGGCGCTCGGGTATTCAGGGCACCCAGTTCTGCCTCCAGGTTCTCGCCGAAGCCCGCTTGAAGCTGCGGCAATAACCATTCGGGGACGTTTAGCCGCACATGGTCTGGTGCACTTTCCAGTCGAGCCGGTAGACCAGCAAGAGCTTGTGTTTCCGTCACGGTCAGAGGTACAGGTGCAAACTTGGCGCCATCAAAGAGCGCGTGTATCTCATCGGGAGATAAACCATCTTCAATCGTCAATGACGCTTGAACCAGAGACCGGGGTGTCGTGCTGTCGGCGGAAAAGCCATAGAGCGCGCGATTGCGCAGCACATCGAATACGCGTGCCTGGATGGCAGCGCGGTCTTTGGATCCGGCGTAGCGATTGCCCTTCGCCCAGGCGGCAGACACTCTGTCCGCCATTTTTCCCTTCGCGATGTCACCGAGAATTTCAATAGCGGCGGAAAGACGAGCAGCAGGTGTCATTCGATTATACTACTTAAAAGTTCAACCCCGGGCGCCAGGATAGTTTGGCGACTCCCGGGTGATGGTTACATCGTGGACATGGCTTTCATGCAAGCTTGCAGCCGAGATTTTGACAAACTTCGCCCGATCGCGGAAGTCGGCCATGGTTGCAGCACCGGTATACCCCATCGCGGCACGCAGTCCCCCGACAAGCTGATGCACGACACTGCCGATAGGGCCTTTATAGGGAACCTGCCCCTCAACACCCTCTGGCACGAGCTTGAGCGTATCTTGTACGTCTTTTTGGAAATAGCGGTCAGCCGATCCCACGGCCATCGCACCCACAGAGCCCATACCCCGATAGGATTTGTAAGAGCGGCCTTGATAGAGAAAGACCTCTCCCGGGCTTTCTTCTGTGCCCGCAAAAAGCGAACCAATCATCGCGCACTCAGCACCCGCCGCCATGGCTTTTGCCAAATCGCCTGAGAATTTGATGCCGCCATCGGCTATCACCGGGATATCTGCCTTTTGAGCTTCCTCTACACAATCAATAATCGCTGTGAGCTGGGGAACACCCACACCGGCAACAATCCGTGTTGTGCAGATGGAGCCGGGTCCGATCCCGACCTTCACGGCGTCTGCTCCCGCGTCGATCAGGGAGCGTGCTGCTTCCGCCGTCGCGATATTGCCAGCCACGACCTGAACATCGTTTGAGAGCTTCTTCACCCGCTTCACAGCTTCTGCCACGTGGATTGAATGGCCGTGGGCTGTGTCAATCACGATAAGATCTACCCCTGCATCTATGAGATGTTCAGCGCGATCAAAACCATCATCGCCCACTGTCGATGCCGCGGCGACACGAAGGCGGCCCTGGTCATCCTTACAAGCGTTAGGATGAAGCTGTGCCTTCTCCATGTCCTTCACCGTCACGAGACCGACGCAGCGATATTGATCGTCAACGACGAGCAGTTTTTCAATGCGGTGTTGATGGAGAAGTTTCTTGGCCTGACCCTGGTTCACACCCTCGTTAACCGTGATGAGACTCTCATGGGTCATGAGGTTGCGGACAAGCTCACCAGGATTGTCGGCAAAACGCACGTCCCGGTTGGTGAGGATGCCAACAAGCTTTTGCGAAGAGGGCTCGACAACAGGAATGCCCGAAATCGCGTGGCGCTCCATCAGCGACAATGCGTCCGCCAGTGTCTGGTCTGGCCCGATGGTGACCGGGTTGACAACCATGCCGCTTTCAAAGCGTTTGACGCGGCGCACTTCTTCGGCCTGCTCTTGCGGGGTCATATTCCGGTGCAACACACCAAGCCCCCCAGCCTGGGCCATGGCGATGGCGAGACGGGCTTCTGTCACGGTGTCCATGGCAGACGAAATGAGTGGAATTCCAAGCTTAATAGAACGGGTAAGGCGGGTGGACGTGTCGACCTGGCCTGGCATCACACCGGATTCGGCGGGCTGCAGGAGCACGTCATCAAATGTAAGGGCTTCGCGAAACATGGGGCCAACCTCCGACGTAGGCAAGATATTGCGGCGGGATAGTGATGTTGGCGCTGGTGTGTAACACCAGACAGCCCAATTGCAAAGGACGATATTGCGACAATCCCTTGCGAAAAAGGAGGGAGGTCCCTTTCAGGGATCAGAGCCCGTTTTCTTCGTCTTCATCCCTGCCCCGGAACCCGGTTCCCAGCACATACATTTCGGAGGAATCAGCTCGGCTGGCCGCCGGTTTGACATGTCGCACGGTCTTAAAATCCCGCCTCAACATCGTCAAAAGCTCTTGATCTGCCCCGCCCTGCAGGACTTTTGCGCAGAAGGTGCCGCCCTCAGACAATACATCATGGGCAAATGCTGCGGCGGCTTCTGCCAGCGCAATTATTCGCAGATGATCGGTTTGCTTGTGTCCCATGGCTGCGGCAGCCATGTCGGACAGAACCACATCCGCCTCGCCGCCCAGCCATTCCTTCACCTTGTCGTCAGCACCTTCATCCAGAAAATCGAGCACATACAGATCCGCGCCGGGAATCGCATCAATCTCTTGCAGATCAATACCGACAACTTTGCCCTTTCCCTTGTCAGACCCTGTGCGGGCGACGGACACCTGGGTCCAGCCGCCGGGTGCTGCCCCCAAATCCACAATTCGGCCCGCTTTTTTGAGGAAATGAAATTTGTCGTCAATCTCGGTCAGCTTGAAGGCCGCGCGGGAGCGATAGCCTTCTTCTTTCGCCTTGGTGACATAAGGATCGTTAAGCTGTCGCTCAAGCCAGAGCTTCGAAGAGAGTTTGCGTCCGCGCGCAGTTTTGACGCGTTCGCGCAGGTTACGCCGCCCGCCCTTCCGGCTGGTACCGCCTTTGCCTTCATTACCGGTCATTTTGGCACTCTTTGGTAGCATTCATACCCGGCATTATCCTTCTGTGGGAGATGCGGTCTGATTGGTTTTCGGCTTCCGGCGTCGGCGACGGCGTCGGCGGCGACCTCCCTGACCCCGTGTTTGATCAGCTTCCATGAGAGAAAACAAGATCCCTTCCCGCAGACCCCGGTCGGCGACCCTCAATCGGTCTGCTGGCCAGGCTGACGCAATCGCCTCCAGGATCGCACAGCCAGCCAAAACCAGATCGGCGCGCTCCTGCCCCACACAGGAATGCGCCGCGCGCTCACTCAATGTCATGCCGAGGAGTGTTTTTGTGACCTCTGCCACGTCGCTCAATCCAACCCAGGCGCCATCGACTTTCGAGCGGTCATATCTTTTCAGCCCCAAATGCACGCCTGCAATTGTGGTGACGGTTCCCGACGTTCCGAGCAAATGAAAGCGCTTCTCCAGACATTGGCGTTCTGCAAGACGCTGCTTAAACAGTGACAGCCGCCCTGCGACGTCTGCGACCATCTTGGCATAGAGGTCAGGCGAGACCCGATCGCCGCCATATGTCTCGGCGAGGGTCACCACCCCGCAAGGCAGGCTCGTCCAATCGAGAACCTCCGGTTTTGGCCTGCCCTCATGATGAACCCACATGAGCTCTGTGCTACCGCCACCAATGTCGAAGACCAAGGCCGCCGCGTGCTCCGGATCCAACAAAGGAGCACACCCCCCGACCGCGAGCTGGGCTTCATCCGCGGTAGACACGATATCAAGTTCGATGCCCGTCTCTCGCTTCACCCGCTCGACAAATCCGGGGCCATTTTCTGCGGTTCGGCAGGCTTCGGTTGCAATTGAACGGGCACGGGTGACGCCACGGCGCTGCATCTTGTCCGCACAGATTTTGAGAGCGGCCAGGGCGCGGTCCATCGCTTCTTCGCTCAACCGTCCATTCGCCGCCAAGCCCTCCCCCAAACGCACAATGCGCGAATAGGCGTCAATGACCCGAAACCCTTCACGGCTTCGTTTGGCCACAAGCAAGCGGCAATTATTGGTGCCCAGGTCAATCGCGGCATAGACCTGCGGTTCCCGGGATCCAGATGACAGATGTTGCTGGGGTTGCTGGGATTGCTGGCGCGGCTGAGGTTCGCTCTTGTCTGTCGTCTCTTGAGACGGCGTTGACGATGACGCAGCTCCTTCGCCCGCCTTTGCACTGCCCTTCCGCCGCCGCCGACGACGGCGTCTGCGTTTTTTGGGCTGGGCGGTGTCGGGTTGTTCTGGGTGCGTGTCGGTGTCTGGGCGATCAGAAGCTGCGCCGGACACAGCTCCAGTCGCAGCATTTGGCTCCTCCGCAGGTCCCGCATCCGAATTGGATGCTACCGCCTCCCCCGAAGCGGATT
>JAJFGY010000073.1 GCA_021775935.1 Alphaproteobacteria bacterium | reverse complement strand
ACAATAGCCAACGAACTGACCTTGTTACGAGAAACGGCAGACCAAAGCTCATCTGCATCGAGAGACGGGCTCTCAAGTGTGACGATGCAGCCACCACTCATCATATTACCAATCGCTGTGATAAGCCCGGTACCGTGCATCAGCGGGCAAGCCGGCAGAGATACGGGACCTGGACCAACCTCTTTGATCGCCTTAATGAGTTCGGGCAGCGACTCTGGGATTGGTCCGAGCGCGCGAAGCGTGGTGAGTTGTGCTTCACGCATATCATCGTGCCGCCACATCACCCCTTTCGGCATGCCGGTTGTACCGCCTGTATAGATGAACAACATATCATCGTCAGACCGCTGAATGTCGAGTGGCGCGCCGCTCCCGGTAGTGACGATTTTTTCATAGTTCTCCGCAAAAGGAGCGGCAGATCCGTCTTCATTCACTTCTATGAAGGTTTTGACCTTGCCCAACCGATCCTTCAGCTCAACTATCGTGTCGCGGAACTCTGAGCCATAGACGACCGTCTGCGCATCGGAATCATCGAAAATATAATACACTTCGTCAGGCTTATAACGGTAGTTGATATTGACATGCACCAACTGGCTTTTGAAGCAAGCTGCCATCGTTTCAACATATTCCGGTCGGTTGCGCATATAGAACGCCACCTTGTCGCCAGGCTTGGCACCCCGCTCAATCATCGCACGCCCAAGGTTATTGGACCGATGCGTCGTCTCACCCCACGTGATCACCCGATCACGGTGAATGAGAGCTGGTGCATCCGAAGGCAAAACCTTCGAAATACTGTCGAGAATATCCCCGAAATTCCACGCCATGTTGCTCCTCCCAATTGAGCGTCCAACTACTGACAGGGCAGCACGCAATTTGCAGACTCTGCCCTGCGCCCCATCCCAAATTCGTTCTTCTTGTCTGAAAATCTACCAAATTTGTCTCAACACCAGATTAGACCGGCGTAAACACTGGCAACGCATAACCTTCTTCGGTCTCTAGAAAACTGACTTTGACCTTTTGTCCGATGTGAACTTTCTCCACATCGCAATCGACGATGTTTGTGAGCATCGACACACCTTCATCAATCGTAACATAGGCAATAACATACGGAGGATTGGCCTGCCGGGTGACCGAATAACTATAGATCACCCCATTGCCAGACGCTTCAATGAAGGCTGTATCATCGGAGAAGCAATGAGGGCAGATCGTGCGGGGGTAATAATGCACCTTGTCGCATGAATTGCATTTGCGGATCAAAAGCTGACCGTTAGCAGCACCCTCCCAGTAAGGTCTGCTCTCCGAGTTTACGATCAACCGGGGTTTGTTTTTTTGTTCGGTGCTCATGCGGCTTCGCTCCCGAGGATGAGAGTTGCACTGCCCATGCGAGCGCCCAAAAGTCCACCGGTGCCGTGGGCAAGGGCTATGTCGCAATTGGGAACCTGTACCTTGGGATGGGCTTCGCCACGGATCTGACGAGCGGCTTCAATCACTTTTGTTATCCCGCCACGATTACCGGGATGATTATTGCACAACCCCCCGCCATCCGTATTGAAGGGCAGTTTGCCGACACCCGAAATCAGATTTCCGTCTGAAACGAACGCGCCACCCTTGCCTTTTTCACAAAAGCCGAGGTCCTCAAGCGTTTCCAAAACAGTGATTGTAAAGGAATCGTAGATCGACGCATATTTGATGTCTGCGGGTCTGACCCCGGCTTCCTCAAATGCCTTCGGGCCCGACCAGCAAGCGCCGGAATAGGTCAGATCAACATGGCCACCAGCCAAATGCTTAGGCGCTTCGCCCGCACCTAGAACCTTGACCAGAGGCCGTTTCAAGGATTTTGCAACTTCGGGGCTCACCACCAATAACCCGCCGCCGCCATCGGTCACAACACAACAATCCAGCCGATGCAGCGGATCGGCAACCATCGGTGAATTGACGACGTCCTCTACTGTCACAACATTGCGTAATTTTGCATGCTCGTTGTGCTGAGCGTGGTGCGATGCGGCTACTTTGATCCAGGCAAGCTGCTCGCTTGTCGTTCCGTACTCATGCATATGCCGCATTGCGCACATCGCGTACATGTTGACAACGTTGAAGCGGTACGGCATCTCGAAGGGAAGATCGGGCGCCTGCGGATTAAAGAAGCGGGCAGGCTTGCCTTCCTTGGCGTCCGCCACCGGTCTTCCAGCCAGCGTGATCAACGCAACATTGCAATGTCCTGCGGCAATAGCCTGCGCTGCATGGTTCACATGGACGATATAGGAGGATCCGCCGGTTTCCGTACTGTCCATATGGCGCACGTTATTCAGACCCATATATTCGATCATGTTTATTGGACCAAGGCCTGGCGCATCACCCGCACAGAAATAGGCATCGACATCGTCTTTTGTCAGACCGGCATCTTCAAGGACACCCTTTGCGATCTCAGCGTGAAGCTGTGGCAAAGTCTTGTCGAGGGATATACGGCTGGGATGCTCATAAGCACCCGCTATATACGCTTTTCCATTGATACTCATCTCTATTCCCTCAATCCCTTCATCATAAATTTAGTACCCCATCCAGCGCGTTTGCGGGCTGGCCGCCCTCTGGAGGGAGAAGGCCCTAATGTAAGACAATCAAGAATGTCGCAATGGGGGGGCGCGGACACGAGATGCCGCCACCGCCACGCGCAATTCTCATAGTCCGAGAACGGCTTTCGCGATCACGTTGCGCTGGATTTCGTTGGAACCGCCATAGATAGAGGCAGCCCGGCCGAAATTATAGGCGCTGGCCGTGGCGACCCCATAGTCCGGTCCGACAGGCGACTCATTGGAAGTCCCCAGCAACTGCTCTTTCTGAAACGGCTGTGCATAGAAGGCAACGGCTTCTACCGCGAGTTCGGCAAGCGATTGCTGGACTTCTGTTCCGACAATTTTGAGAGTGGACGAGGACGGGCCCGCCGCCGCATCAGCAAGGATACGCAGGTTTGTAAATTCAAGCCCCATGAGTTTGATTTCGATTTCCGAGAGCTTGTGCCTAAATGCCGGGTCATCAACCAGCGCGCCGCCATCCCCGAGCCGTTCCTTTCGCGCGAGCTCCTTGATCCGCACAATGCTCCTCTTCGACTCTGGGACACCTGCAATACCAGTTCGCTCATTTACCAGCAGAAACTTGGCGTAGGTCCAGCCTTTATTTTCTTCGCCAATCCTGTTTGTCACAGGCACCTTGACGTCCGTAAAAAAGACTTCGTTCAAGTGATGCAGGCCATCTATGGAAATGATCGGCTTTACCTCAATGCCCGGCGTTTTCATGTCGATGAGCAGGAATGTGATGCCTGCCTGCTGCTTGACTGTTTCGTCCGTTCGCACCAGACAGAATATCCAATCGGCCTCGTGAGCATATGAGGTCCAGATTTTCTGACCGTTGACAATGTAGTCATCCCCCACACGCACCGCCTTGGTCTTCAACGAGGCGAGATCCGACCCGGAACCAGGCTCCGAGTAACCCTGGCACCACGCCGTGTCCCCCGACAGAATGCCGGACAAATGCTGCTTCTTCTGATCTTCATTGCCGAACGTGTAGATCACCGGACCGACCATCGACAGGC
The DNA here is from genome assembly GCA_021775935.1 of Alphaproteobacteria bacterium. Lineage (GTDB taxonomy): Bacteria > Pseudomonadota > Alphaproteobacteria > Parvibaculales > Parvibaculaceae > Mf105b01. The sequence goes on along the minus strand of JAJFGY010000073.1, from coordinate 1,951 downwards.
CAAAAGGAGAAAGCCGCGGGGCGTTCGCCAGCGCCATCTCTTCGTTAAAGATGAATTTTTGCATTGCCGTCCAACCGGTCCCGCCATATTCAGTTGGCCAGTTAACTGCAATCCAGCCTCGCTTGTGGAGAAACTTTTGCCATCCTCGGAGAACACTACGCTCCGCAGAAGCGCCGACCGTAATCTTATCCGAGAGTTCCCTTGTCAGATTTTCTGCGATAAATTTCCGAACTTCTGCACGGAACGCTTCGTCCTCTTTGGCAAGCTCGATATCCATTTCATCCTCCTACCTAGCGCGCCAAGCTGACACCAAAACCCCAAAAACACCGCGCTTGGCGAAGCGGGGTCCTGTTTATCCGGGTGGCGAAAAACATAATCACCGTGTCAGGCGGCCCAGCCCTGCAACCGGGCAGCTTCCAAACGAACCTGCTCTGGACCACCCAGCAATTGTCGGTCGAGACCGATCCGTTTGAACCAATAGTGCAGCCCGAGAAGATCGGTAAAGCCCATACCACCATGAACCTCGGTTGACGTTCGAGCGACAAACCGACCGACTTCCGACAGGTGGCTCTTTGCATGACACGCCATCAGCGATGCGTCATCAGGCACCTCATCCATCGCATGGCCGGCATACCAAACCAAAGACCGACACGGCTCGAGCGCTGCCGTCATTTCGGCGCACAAATGCTTCACTGCCTGAAATGATCCGATGACCCGGCCAAACTGCTTGCGCTCTCCAGCATAGATAACGGCCTTCTCTATCATCATCTGACCAGCCCCAAGCGTATCCGCTGCAAGCATTATCCTGCCCGCATCTATCATACGGGCAACAATATTGACATTTGCGCCGGGCAGGGGTTCAGCCTCGACATTGTCAAACACCAGCTCTCCAACCGACCGTGTTTTGTCGATAGTATTGAGCACGTGACTAGAAAGTCCTGCAGCATCAGGTGCAACGAGATGCAGACAGTTGTCACGGTCAGCGACGATATAAACATCCGCCTTGGACCAATCGATGACAAACAGCGCCTTGCCAGTCAGTTTGCCGTTGTTGGCGATCACACCTGCATTCTCACGCACGCCAATGCGTTCTGTGACGCCGACACCCACAATGGCGTCACCCGAGGCGATTTGTGGCAACCAATTTTGTTTCTGAGCCTCGCTGCCAGCCAGCGTAAGTGCTATCGGTGCCATAACGCTGGTTCCAACGAAAGGCACTGGTGCCACATGACGACCCATCATTTCATTAATAATCGCTGCATCGAGAAAACCAAGCCCCATACCACCAAAATCTTCTGGAACGAGTATCCCCGGCACACCCAATTCCCGAATGCCATCCCACAAGCCGCGCGGAACGAAATCGTTACTGTCAGCAGCTTCCCTCACCTTTTCGAGAGGTGATTGCTCCTCAAGAAATCGACCCACACCGTCCTGCAATAATCGCTGGTCTTCCGACAATCCAAATTCCATCGGACACCTCCCTATTTCGCTGGCTTCGGTTCACGCGGCATGCCAAGCCCACGTTCCGAAATGATATTTTTCTGGATTTGTGCCGTGCCACCACCAATGATGAGCCCGAGCTGGAACATATAGCCCCATTGCCATGAGCCGTTGCTCCGCAGGTATGGACTGTTATCGTAAAGCACACCCAATTCTCCCATGACGTCGATGGCGAGCGCCGAAATTGCATGAGTTACTTCGCAGGATTGGAGCTTCACAACCAGACGCGCAATGCCAGGGTCTTCTGCTTTGATGGAACTGGTCAACAATCGCAGTCCATTGAATTTCATGGCCGCTAACTCAGCCTGGAGTTTGAGTAAGCGATCTCGAAAAATAGGATTGTCAATCGCGCGCTGCCCGTCCAATGTCTCTGTTTCCATGAGATCGACCAACGCTTGGAACCGCGTCTCCATGGCAGCCGGATCGCCCAACATCCCTCGTTCATGTTTTA
>JAJFGY010000072.1 GCA_021775935.1 Alphaproteobacteria bacterium | reverse complement strand
CGTTGAGAATGAAGCAGGAACGAAAGCCAACCTTCTGGCGACACTTGGCCCCGCAGACATCGCAGGGGGCATTGTGCTCTCCGGGCACACAGATGTGGTGCCTGTCGACGGGCAGGATTGGAGCTCCGACCCGTTCACGCTGCGCGAAACAGATGACCGCATCTATGGGCGGGGAACCTCTGACATGAAGAGTTTCTTTGCCATCGCCCTGGCCCTGATCCCGGACTTTCTGGAACGCGGCATGAGAGTGCCGGTTCATTTTGCGCTGTCCTATGACGAGGAAATTGGCTGCCTTGGTGTGCGCCCCTTGATCGATCAGGCGGTGCAGCACCTGCCCCGACCTCAGATTGTGATTGTGGGAGAGCCGACGGACATGATGGTCGTGAATGCGCATAAAAGTATTGATGCATTCACAACCCGCGTGCACGGCCTGGAGGCACATTCCAGCGCCACAGATGAAGGCGTCAATGCGGTGATGATTGCTGCTGAGATGATCCACTTTATCTCGCAGATTGCCGATGAGATGAAAGCCAAAGGCGATCCGACCGGTCGTTTCACGCCGCCCTACACAAGTGTGCATGTGGGTCTGATCCAGGGCGGGACTGCGCTTAATATTATTCCCAAAGAATGTTCATTTGAGTGGGAATTTCGCGCCCTGCCCGGCCAGAACCCAGATGAGATTGTGGGGCGCGTCAATGAATTTGCCAGAACGCAACTGCTGCCCAAAATGCGCGCGATCTATCCTCAAGCAGACATTGAGACACTGACCGGCGCTCATGTACCGCCGCTCACACCCGACGACGGGTCGCCTGGAGAAACACTGGTGCTCAAGCTCGCAGAACAGAACTCAACCCACGCAGTGTCCTATGGAACAGAAGCAGGGCTGTTTCAGCTGGCGGATATCCCCACAGTGATTTGTGGCCCTGGAAACATCCTTCAAGCACACAAGCCAGATGAATTTTTGTTGCTCTCACAAGTAGATGCGTGCGAGCGCTTTATGCGCCGACTTGTTGATCATGTGGCGACCTAGAGATGTCTTACTGAATGATCAGGGGCGTCAGCGATTTTTCAATCTCAGCGGTGAGAACCTGATCGAATTCTGCGGCCAACCTTTCGACCAGGTGGAAGTAGGCAAGGTCCCGCTCATTGAGGGTGGCACTCTCCAGTACTTCTGCACTTGCCTCTGCCACGACATTGACGGAATGGGTCCCCCCTGATGGCCCCGCATCTACATGATCAAAACGCGCTTTGATTACCCCGACAAGCCGGGTGTCGACCTCGTCCTGAAACAGACCTTCAAACCCGTCAGAAACATTTACCGTTTCCTCGACCACACCGGCCTCTTCGACAATGAGTGTGATCAACCCTCGTGAGCCCACAGCGCGCAAACGCTCCTTGATCCAGGCGCGGGTCACCGTGGAGGGTGTTACGTTGTGTAAATGCTCAACTTGAGGGGCACGCAGTGAGGGTTGATAGCGATCCACATGTTCGATTTCTGCGACATTCAGCGTGATGGGGGTGCGGTGCTGAAAGGTGATCGAGATATCTGCTGGCGGTGCGGGCGGTGTGCTGGTGCAGCCACTAAGCACCACACTCACGATCCAAATTGCGATCAAACCGAAACGCGTCACGCCGCCTACCTTTTAAAATCCGCCGGATCAAACTCATACTGATCAGCACAGAATTCGCATTTGGCCTCAATGCGGCCATTCTCAACCATATGGTCCAGATCGTCTGTGCCAAAGGTCTTCAGAACACCTTCGATCCGCTCACGAGAACACCGGCACCCGAACTGCACGCTGACCGGATTATACACCCTAACGCCGTCCTCGTGATACAGGCGATAGAGAAGCCTGTCTGTCGTCACTTCGGGATCGAGAAGCTCAGCGTCTGTGACCGAGTCGAGCAGGATTGCCGCATGCTCCCAGTTGCGTTCTTCATCTGTGAGCAGGCGGTCGTCTTCGGGCTCCCGATAGCCTGTCAGGCCCCCGTCTTCAGCCAGATGCTGAACCATCACAGCCCCCGCGCGCCAGGTGACGCGTGCCTCACCGTCATCGCTGCGTTCATAAAGAGGTCCGACCGCCATGCGGATACGGGTCGCAATCTGCTCTGATTGCGCAAAATATTCATGAGCTGCTTCTGTAAGACCCCGGGCGTCGAGTTGAACGATGCCCTGATAGCGGTCCATGTCAGCGCCCTGGTCGATTGTCAGTGCGAGGTAGCCTGTGCCCATGAGTTCCGTCGGTGCGCCGATGCCTTTTTCGAGAGCAGCATCCAGTGCTTCAGTATCAATGTGGGCATAGCCTCTGATGTTACCGGGCGTCTCAAAGTCCGCCACCAACACAGACACGGGTCCATTGCTTTTCGTCTGCAGGGTGAGTTTGCCCTCAAACTTCAGTGCGGTGCCCAGCAACGCAACAAGCGTCAAGGCTTCGCCGAGTAGAACGGAGACTGGTTCTGGGTATTCGTGTCGCGACATAACGTCGGTGACAAGCTCAGAGAGACGGGCGGCTCGGCCACGCACGCCAATTCCCTCAATCTGAAACGGCACCACAATGTCGTCCAGATGCAGGTTCTCAGTCGTGAGTGGTTGATCGCCCGTCGTCACGAGAGGCACCACGCAAGGATACTCTTTTGCGCATGAAGGCGGTTCTCGGCTCCATCAAATACAACCGATTGCGGTCCATCAATCACCGCCGCTGTCATCTCTTCGCCCCGGTGCGCCGGCAGGCAATGCATGAAGATTGCTTCTTTGTGCGCAGCAGCCATCAAGCGCTCGTCCACCTGATAAGGCGCCAGTGAGTTGTGACGGCTTGCGATAAGATCTTCGGGATCGCCCATGGACACCCAGGTATCCGCCACAACACAATCCACGCCGTCGACAGCCTCATAAGGGTCTGTCGTGACCTTCACGCGCGCGCCCTGATCTTTTGCCCAGGAAACAATGTCTGCTGGCAGGCTTAGTTCTGTTGGACAGGCAACACGTAGATCAAAGTCAAATTGGGCCGCAGCATGCACCCAAGAGACAGCAACATTGTTGCCATCGCCGGACCAGGCGACCGATCGGTCTTTGATGGACCCTTTGTGCTCCTCGAAAGTCAGCACATCTGCCATCAATTGGCAGGGGTGCGATTTGTCGGTCAGACCATTGATCACCGGCACCGTTGCGTGTTCGGCCAGTTCCAACAGTTTGTCGTGACTGGTTGTACGGATCATGATCGCATCCACATAACGCGAGAGAACCCGGGCCGTGTCTGCAACGCTCTCTCCACGCCCCAGTTGCATCTCCGCGCCGTTCAGCAACAGCGATTCACCCCCCAGCTGGCGCATCGCCACATCAAACGAAACGCGCGTCCGTGTTGAGGGCTTTTCAAAAATCATGGCCAGCACGCGTCCATCAAGTGGCTTGTCGCTATCGGCTCTACCCTGGTGCATTCCTGCGCGCGCTTCCTTACGCGCACGGGCATCATCAATGATACCGCGCAGATTTGTCTTGCTGACCTCATCAAGGTCGAGGAAATGTTTCGGCGCGCTTGTCATTTTGCGGCCTCCTTCGCAGTCTTTGCCGCCCTGAGGGCAGTGCAGGCATCGGCGATTGTCTCAATCGCCTGATCAATATGTGTGTCATCAATAATGAGCGGGGGCAGAAGCCGCACGACATTGTCACCCGCACCAACCGTCAGCATCTTGCGTTCAAGTAGCGCGCCGGTGAGCTCTGTATTGGGGATCTTGCATTTCAGGCCCAGCATAAGACCCTCGCCACGGACGGTCTCAATGATGTCGCTGTTTTCATCAGCAAGCATGGCGAGCTTTTGTTTGAGCTTGAGCCCCTTCGCACGCACACCCTCCAGGAACCCCTCTTCCAGCACAATATCCAACACGCCGTTGGCCACAGCCATGGCGAGCGGGTTTCCGCCAAATGTTGAGCCGTGTGTTCCTGCTGTCATGCCCTTCGCAGCATCTTCCGTCGCAAGACAGGCGCCCACCGGAAAACCACCACCAAGGCCTTTTGCCGAGGCCATAATGTCGGGCGTTACGCCGGCAAGCTCATGCGCATAAAAGTGCCCGGTCCGGCCAGCGCCGGTTTGCACTTCATCAAGCACAAGGAGTATGCCTGCCTCATCGCAGATGTCGCGAATGGCGCGCAGGGCAGTCAGCTCCCAGGGCCGGATGCCACCTTCCCCCTCAATGGGTTCGAGAAGAACGCCAGCAGTGTTGGGGCCAATCGCCTCTTTCAGTGCGGTCAGATCTCCCATCGGCACCTGGATAAAACCCGGCATCCGACGGCCAAAGCCTTCGAGATATTTTTCCTGTCCACCTGCAGAAATGGTTGCAAGCGTCCGTCCGTGAAACGCACCTTCAAACGTGATCAGTTCGTCGCGCTCTGGTGAGCCGTTCACTGCATGATATTTGCGCGCCATTTTGATGGAACATTCAAGCGCTTCAGCGCCAGAATTTGTGAAGAACACGGTGTCTGCAAATGTCGCGGCCACCAGACGTTCTGCCAGCCGTTCCTGCCCGGGAATTCGATACAGGTTCGATGTGTGCCAGAGTTTCTTCGCCTGTGTTTCCAATGCATCCACCAGATGGGGGTGGGCATGGCCAAGCGAGGCCACAGCGATGCCCGCCCCGAAATCAAGGTAGCGCTCGCCGTCAGGCGTTATCAAAAATGGTCCTTCGCCGCTCTCAAATTCAAGGTCGGCCCGACCATAGGTCGGCAATATGGGCGTGATCATCGGTGTGCTCCCGAACGCCAATTAAAAAAGCCGCCGGAAACCGGCGACTGTTCAAGAAGCGCCGGAGTATCCTCAAAGAGAGGGCTTTTGTCAATTGGCTGAAATGGCAAGTCACATGAAATAGGTGTGACTTCTCAGTAGGTTAGGCCTTGAGACGATAGCCTCGTCGGAGCACCCAGTCAGAGATGACCCACAACACGGCGTTGCAGCCAATGGTGACCAGGACGCCGGTCATGATGGACCCGTCAGACACGCCTGTGAAAGCATATCTAAATCCATCGATCAGGTAGAAAAAGGGATTGTACTGGGTGAAGACATAGGCGAACTCAGGCAGTTGTTTTACCGAGTAGAAGGTTCCTGACAGGAAGGCCAAAGGTGTGATGATGAAATTTGTCACTGCCTGCAAGTGATCAAACTTTTCTGCCCAGATCCCACCCAGCATGCCGAGCAGAGACAGCATAAGGGAGGCCCCTACAGAGTAGAAGACGACGGCCCATAGATGCTCAATCGACAAACCAACGAACGGCAACATGCCGATCCCGGTTACAAGGCCAACAAAAACGCCCCGTGTGACCCCAGCCATGGCAAAGCCAATATTGAGCTCACCGGCAGATAGCGGCGGCATCAATACATCCACAATGTTTCCTTGAACCTTGGAAATCAGGATGGAAGAGGATGTATTGGCAAAAGCGTTCTGCAGCATGGTCATCATGATGAGACCGGGTGCCAGAAACTCTGCAAAAGGCACACCGTTCACATCCGGGCGCAAACGGCCAAGCGCCAGCGAAAAGATCGCGAGGAAGAGCAGTGTTGTGATTACCGGCGCCAGTACTGTCTGGGTGATAACTTTGACGAAGCGCTTCACTTCTTTCAGGTAAAGCGTCCAGAGGCCGAGCCAATTGAACGACCCAAAATGCCGTGCGCCTTCTGGCAGAAACTTATCCTGGCTCATGAAACTGGCCTTTTCTGGCGGACGTATCCGTCGCCGCTTCTTTCAGCGTCTCACCTGTCACACATGCTCAAGATAAAACCGCCCCGGCCTCCGAGATAGGCGATTGACGGTGTATCCGCAATGACCCCTCCTGTGTTTTTTTAAATCCGCGGGCTTTTCGTCGATCCGGGATCGTTTTCCACAGGTCAGCGTTTTTTTCCACAGATGGCCCTGTTTAGGGCTCCATTTTGACATCCCAACGCGATTTTCTGTGGATAAGAAGATTCATTCCTTAACCAAATCTTGCGTCCAACACCCTGCATTTTGTATATTCCCACCACAGGTACACGACATCTAGTGCAATCTGCGGCAGTATGTTAACCTTTTGCGAGAGGGGCAGCGCCGAAATACAGATTGAATGAAGGTGCTTTTTGCCGGGCCGGCAGCCAAATTTGGCGCCATTTCAAGGGGATAGCGAGCCATGTGGACGGAAGAACGGGTTGAGCTTCTGAAGAAACTCTGGGCGGAAGGGTTGAGTGCTAGCCAGGTGGCGAAGCAGCTTGGCGGGGTCACCCGC
>JAJFGY010000071.1 GCA_021775935.1 Alphaproteobacteria bacterium | reverse complement strand
AAGATCTCGCGAAACGTTTCGAAGATCATTACTGAGTTTACCCGGCCGCGCCGAGAGGCGCCGTCTATTGAATGAGGAGAGGGTCATGCGCCACGGTAAAGCCGGCCGCAAGCTCAATCGAACTGCAAGCCACCGTAAAGCTATGCTTGCGAATATGGCTGTTGCGTTGATCAAGCATGAGCAGATCATTACGACGCTGCCTAAGGCGAAAGAGCTTCGCCCTTATGTTGAGAAGCTAGTGACGCTGGGCAAGCGGGACGATCTGCATGCTCGCCGTCAGGCATACTCGAAACTTCCTGAACAGAAGTGGGCTGCTAAGCTCTTTGACGAGCTTGGCCCGCGCTACAAAGAACGCAATGGTGGATATACCCGTGTTCTGAAAGCTGGCTTCCGCTACGGAGATAATGCTCCTATGGCAGTTATCGAATTTGTTGACCGCGATCCTTCTGCGCGTGGTCAGGACTCAGGGCCGGTTATGGTTGATGAGGATGCTCTGGAGACAGCAACAGCATAAGTGCTGTTTTCTTGAAGAATTTGACGGGGTCGGGTGTTCTGCATCCGCCCCGTTTTTTTATGGGTTCTTTGCCGGGCCTGAATTTACTTTGAATAGATGTTCTTCGATGTTTGTCTTGCCACTGCGGGAAATGGCTTTCACTATTTGAGTGGATTTGGACGAACCGTCGGGGCGGGCGTCATGGTGTTGGAAATGATTTCGAATTCTTGGTTTACGATAATCTGGTCAATGGCGGCCTTGGTATTGTTCGGCGGTCTTGTCCTGCTGTTGGGAAGCACCGCGCGCGCAGATGAGCGGCGCGTTCCAGGGTCGCGTGCTGACTTACAGATGTCTTTTGCACCCATCGTTCGCGATGTCGCCCCTGCGGTCGTGAATGTCTATTCCAAGCGCGTTGTGCAGGAGCGTCCACAGAGCCCGCTTTTCAATGATCCTTTCTTTAAGCAATTTTTTGGTGATCGGTTCAGCTTCGGCATGCCACAGGAACGGGTTCAACAGTCGCTTGGATCGGGTGTGATCGTTGGTGCTGACGGTATTATTGTCACCAACAATCATGTGGTCGCGGGTGGGGATGTCTTCACTGTTGCTTTGGCAGACCGACGGGAGTTTGAGGCAGAGCTGATCCTTGCCGATGAGCGGACTGATCTGGCCATTCTGAAGATTGATACGAAGGGCACCGCGCTGCCTGCACTCACATTCCGTGACAGCGACACATTGGAGGTCGGTGATCTCCTGCTTGCTATCGGCAACCCGTTTGGTGTTGGCCAGACAGTGACGAGCGGAATTGTCTCTGCTCTTGCGCGAACGCAAGTCGGGGCAACGGACTACCAGTTTTTTATCCAGACGGATGCCGCGATCAATCCAGGAAATTCCGGCGGGGCGCTCGTCACGATGGACGGGAAGCTTGTTGGGATTAACACGGCGATATTCTCCCGATCGGGCGGTTCTGTAGGTATTGGATTTGCGATCCCCTCAAATATGGTTCGTGCGGTCGTGGATTCAGCCATGGGTGGGGGCACAGGCGTCGAACGTCCCTGGCTGGGAGCGTCGCTGCAGGTGGTGACCTCAGATCTAGCTGAGTCATTGGGCCTCGACCGTCCAGGAGGCGCCATGGTTCAGAGAACCTATCCGGACGGGCCAGCAGATCGTGCAGGGCTCAAGACCGGCGACGTTATCTATGAAGTGGACGGACGGGAGGTCATTGATCCGCAATCGGTTCGCTACCGTCTGGCAACAATGGGTCTGGGCGGGCGTATTGACGTGAAATACCGTCGTAATGGGGCGTCGAACGGCGCACGGATCGCCCTCGAGGCGGCACCTGAAAATCCGCCACGTGAGGTTGCAGACCTGACAGGTCGCCATCCTTTTTCTGGTGCAACGGTTGGCAACCTTTCACCGGCTTTTGCAGAAGAGTTGCAGGTGGATCCATTCCTGCGAGGAGTGGTCGTGCTGCGAATTCAACGTGGCAGCGCTGCGCATCGATTGCGCATTCAACCCGGTGACATGATCCGCGCAGTGGGCGCTGATGAGGTTGATAGCGTGGACGAGCTGCAACGGCTTACCGATGAACGAAGGGCGGAATGGGAGTTCACGATCGAACGCAACGGCGAACGGTTTTCTGCACGGGTGCGCGGCTAGGTGGCTGCCTGATGAAGAAAACTCTGCATCACGTCTAGCAATCCCTTGGGATTGTCTCCCTGCACTGTGTGTCCGGCGTTTTGAACGACGGCCAATTGACCCTTTGGAAGTAACTGGACAAATCGATTTGCATCTTCCTTGCTGAAGGTTGGGCTTTGTGCTCCGCGGACAACGAGAGTAGGGCACTGGATGTGGTGGCACTTGCTTGCGAGTACTTCCAGGTGATTTTTCATTTTGTCGAGATCAAGGTTTTCGCGGCGGTCCGCCTTCCAGGCCCAAGACCCGTCAGCAAGTTCGCGGGTTGTATGTGTCAGGCTATGACGCAGCAGTTCTGCTTTGCGGAGGGGATTGTGGGCTAAGGCTGCTGCAACAAAGTCATCGAAGGATTGACGTTTGGTGTTTTCCTGAACAAATGAGACCAGGGCTTTCGATTTCTCCATCTGTACGAAGGGGCCCACGTCAACGCAGACGAGGGAGGTGAGGTTGCGCCAATTCTGCGATGCGAAAGCCAGCGCATTGATCCCCCCCATAGACATGCCGACGAGCCCGAAGTGCTCCCAGCCCAAATGTTTTACGAGGGCCGCTATATCTTCAGCATGATGCTCAGGTGCGTAATGTCCTTCATAGGACCACTCACTATCGCCATGGCCGCGTTGATCGAGGGCGATGCAGTGAAACTTGTCCGCAAGTGCGAGGCAGACAATGTCCCACGTCCGCGCTGATTGGTTACCTCCATGAAGGAATAGAAGCGGCGGTGCGCCTTCATTCCCCCATTCAACATAGTGGAACCGTCGTTCATTCAGGACAGCGTGATGGTGGGTTGGTGACTGCACCCTAACGTCTATCCCGGCGATTTCGGCAACGCGGGCGAGGTGGCTGAGCTCTGTGTGCATGGAATAGTCCTACCTAGACTTGTCAAAGTTATAAACTTTGAGTAGTCTAAGTAAATCGACGTGTCAACGACATTCCTGGTAGGTGGATGGTAGAGAGAAAGCGGCTGAGCCCTGAAGCAGCGCGTCAGAAAATACTGACCCGGGCGGAACATTACCTCGTTATCGGGGGTCCTGATGCCGTCCGTGTACAGGTTGTGGCGGATGATCTTGGGATTACCGATGCGGCTATCCACTATCATTTCAAGAACCGTAAGGGCCTGATGACGGCGCTGTTAAAGGAAGCCGGTCGGAAACTGAAGGCGGAAATAGCTGAGATTTCTGCCGACATTGCGCCAGGCGCGGACGCCCTCCAGATGGTTGCCGGTCGTCTGACAGATCTTTATCAGACGAAAAAATATGCCCGGCTGGCGACCTGGTTGGCATCAGAGGGGTGGCAGAGCGAGGGCGGTGGATTGTTTGATCCGCTCGTTGATCATTTCTGTACGCCATCAGCCGGAGCAAACAGGAGGAAGGACGTTCGGTATTCGCTGGCGATGTTGAACACGTTTCTGATCGGGGATGATTTGGTTGGGGGCGCTTTCCTTGCCAGTGTCAGCTTGCCGGGAGACAGTGCTGGCCGTGAGGTTTTTCGGGATTGGGTTGTGAATCAGATTTCGGTTGGTTTGGCGTCAAATTAGAGAAGTTCTTGTCAGTTCCAACCGTTCGCGGTTCGTAAAATATGCTAAATCAGGGATATGACCGACCTCTTTCAAACCACTATCGGCGCCGCCGATGACGCGGCGCGTCCGCTCGCTGATCGCCTGCGGCCGGCAGCCCTTGCTGATGTGGTCGGGCAGGGGCATCTGATTGGCGCTGAGGGGCCTATTGGGCGGATGGTCGCTTCCAGGCATCTGTCGTCCATCATTTTCTGGGGACCCCCAGGGACGGGTAAAACAACGACAGCACGCCTCCTGGCGGATGCAGTAGGCCTTTCGTTTGAACAGATATCGGCGGTCTTCTCTGGCGTCGCTGATCTGAAGAAAGTTTTCGAGGCAGCGCGTCTGCGGCGGAGCCAGGGGCGCAGCACTCTTCTGTTCGTGGACGAGATCCACCGGTTTAACAGAGCGCAGCAAGATAGTTTTCTGCCGGTTATGGAAGATGGCACGGTGATCTTGGTGGGCGCGACGACGGAGAACCCGTCTTTCGAGCTCAACGCAGCGCTGCTGTCGCGGGCTCAAGTGCTGGTGCTCAATCGGTTGGAGGATGAAGCGCTCGAAGAGCTTCTGAGCCGTGCAGAAGCATTTGTCGGGGCAGAACTTGCGCTTACAGATGATGCGCGCATGACACTGAGAGCCATGGCGGACGGCGACGGTCGATTCATTCTCAATCTAGCTGAAGAAATCCTGGCACTTACCCCAATTGAGCCGCTTGATACGGAGAAGCTGACCAAGCTGCTGCAACGACGGGCCCCGATCTACGACAAATCGCGGGAGGGACATTACAACCTCGTCAGTGCGTTGCATAAGTCTGTGCGAGGGTCCGACGTTGATGCGGCGCTCTACTGGTTGGCGCGGATGCTGGATGGTGGTGAAGACCCTCTCTTCATTTTGCGCCGGGTTGTGCGAATGGCTATCGAGGATATTGGTCTGGCAGATCCTCAGGCGCTTGTTCAGGCACTTGCCGCGAAAGACACATACGAGTTTTTGGGCAGTCCTGAGGGTGAGCTGGCAGTCGCGCAAGCGGTGCTCTATGTCGCAAGTGCCCCGAAATCCAACGCACAATACACCGCCTTCAAGGGCGCAATGAAAGCGGCCCGGGAGACAGGGTCGGTGGCGCCACCTGCACATATTCTCAACGCGCCAACCAAGTTGATGAAAGAGCTCGGCTATGGTGTGGGTTATGAGTATGACCACGACACAGCAGAAGGGTTTTCCGGACAAAACTACTTTCCAGATGATATGTCTCGGCAAACATTTTACCAGCCAGTTGAACGCGGGTTTGAACGAGACATTGCCAAACGGCTTGCCTATTGGCAGAAGCTGAGAGAGGAGAAGCGATCATGAAGATGTTGATTGCTGTTGCGTTGGGGGGCGCTGTTGGGGCAACAGGTCGCTATCTTTTTGCCTCCCAAGCTCTCCGGGTTTTTGGCCCTGGCTTTCCGTGGGGCACTCTCGGGGTCAACATTGTTGGCTCGTTTGTCATGGGTGTCATTGTTGAGAGTCTTGCGCTGCGGTTTCAAGTTTCGCCAGAGATGCGGGCGTTCCTGGTGACTGGTGTGCTTGGCGGGTTTACAACCTTCTCTGCCTTTTCGCTGGATGTTTCTCTCTTGCTAGAGAAAAAGGATATTGGGCTGGCGGCGCTATATGCGTTTGGGTCTCTCGGCGGTGCCGTGTTGGCACTTTTCTTTGGTCTTTGGCTTACACGGGCGGTGCTTTCATGAGCGGTGTGTCACATGTAGATGTGTCGAAGGATGATGACGGTCTTCGTGTGGACCGGTGGTTCAAGCGACACTATCCAGACCTTGCACATTCAAAACTCGAAAAACTGCTACGCAAAGGGCAGGTGCGTGTGGATGGTGGTCGGGTAAAAGCGAACACGCGCATCGAGACAGGGCAAACCATTCGCGTGCCCCCTTTCGGCAATGAAGACGGGTTTGTGCCTAACAAGAAGCCGCCGCGGCCCTCCTTTGACAAAAAGGAAGCAGCTTTTGTGCAAAGCCTGGTGTTGCACAGGGACGCATCAATTATCGCGATCAACAAACCAAGCGGGTTGGCGGTGCAGGGCGGCACTGGCACGGAGCGTCATCTGGACGGGATGTTGGAGGGGTTGAAGTTTGATTTGCCTGAACGGCCCAGGCTGGTGCACCGGTTAGACAGGGACACGAGTGGTGTTCTGCTGCTGGCTCGGACGCCGCGCGCTGCCTCTCAGTTGGCAAAGGCATTTAAGGAGCGCGATACGCGAAAGATCTATTGGGCGCTAACAGTCCGCGTGCCGCGGCCAGAACGCGGCACGATCCGTATGACACTTGCAAAACAACCAGGGCGTTCTGGTGAGCGTATGGTGCCCGTGCCTGATGGAACGCCTGGCGCGCAAATGTCAGAAACACATTTTGCGACAGTGGCGCGTGCAGGGCAAAAGCTCGCATGGGTTTCCTTCATGCCGGTTACCGGCCGCACCCATCAATTGAGGGTTCACGCTGTTGAAGCGCTGCAATGCCCGATTGTGGGAGATGGCAAATATGGCGGTGCTGACGCTCATCCAGGTGGGGAGATTTCATCGGCCCTGCATTTGCACGCCCGTTCAATGGATATTGCTCATCCCGATGGAGGTCGGCTTTCGGTTGAGGCTTCACTGCCCGACCATATGGTCCGAACCTGGAAACTGTTGGCGCTTGACCAGGAAGATGACGGCGATCCCTTTTTGGAGCTCGAAACGTGAGTGATTTAAAGCTTGTCGTTTTTGATTGCGATGGAACATTGGTCGACAGTCAGCACATGATTGTCGCAGCGATGAACCGAGCGTTCTCGGCACACTCGCTCATGCATTTGCCTCGCGAGACAGTTCTGTCGATTGTTGGTTTGTCATTGGAAGAAGCGATTGCAAAACTGCTTCCCGATGAAGATGCGTCCACTCTCTCGCAAGTTAAGGAAAGTTATCGGCAGGCATTCTTTCACTTACGCGAAGACCCATCCCTGCATGAGCCGCTTTTTCCAGGTGCCAAAGAAGCACTGGATGAATTGGCGGCCCGTGACGATGTGCTTCTGGGGGTTGCAACCGGTAAGTCACAAAGAGGATTGCGGAGTATCTTGGAATTGCATGACATTCGCAGTCATTTTGTGACCCTGCAAACGGCAGATGATCATCCGTCCAAACCTCATCCCTCCATGATGCATCAAGCAATGCAAGAGGCGGGAGTAACGGCCGAGCGGACGGTCATTCTTGGCGACACGAGCTACGATATCGTGATGGGGCTTGAGGCCGGTGCGCATGCGGTTGGTGTTGCATGGGGCTATCATGACCGAAATGAATTGTTGGAGCATGGTGCTCCTCATGTGCTGGACCGTTTTGAGGAGGTTGTCCCCTATCTAGAAGGGCTCTGGGGTACTGATGGAGTGGTGGAATGAAAAAAGTAGCGATCGGTTTTGCTGTCTTTTTCCTGGTTGTTGTTGGCGGTCTCACCGCACTTACATTTGTAGACGTGAATTCCTATCGGGAAGAGATCTCGTCGCTTGTCAAAGAGCAGACAGGGAGAACGCTCGAGCTTGGCGGGCCTCTCGAAATTGGATTTTCGCTTTCTCCGACGATTGTTGCAAAAGATGTACGGTTTGGTAATGCCCCCTGGGGGTCTCAGCTGTTCATGCTTGAGGCTGAACGTGTTGCCATTCGACTATCGCTCGCACGGCTGCTGTTTGGTGGGATAGATGTTGCTCGCCTGGATGTGATTGATGCCCAGCTACTTCTGGAGACTGGGCCGGACGGCGTGGGAAACTGGGTCTTGTCGACAGAGCCTACCGGTGGCGAACAATCGGAGAGCGATGTATCAACCAACGGACTGCCTCACGTTGTGTTGGAAGGTATTCGTGTTGTCTACCAAAGTGGACGGCGAGGCGAGACAACGGATGTAGTTCTCACACGTGCGGATATTGAACCTAGAGGGGATGGGATCGCTGTTGGGGTGGTAGGTAATGTCAATTCGACAACCGCCTCGATTTCTGGGGTTGTGGTGGGAGATACCCGGTCGTTCACTGTATCCAACCTAAAGGTTGCTTATGACGACCTGGCGTTAACAGGCAATTTGAGCGGCAACCGATCTGGAGCAAATTCTCCGATCACCATTGATGGGGAATTGGCGGCGGACGCCATTGATCTGAATGAGCTTGGTCGCGCTCCGGTCGACACAAGCGAGGAGACAGCGCCGCCAAGTGCCAGCCTGTTCAGCACGTTGCCGCTGCCATTCGACGTTTTGAGCGTAGCCAATGGTGAGGTCGGTATTACAGTCAACAATCTCATCTATCAGAATCTTGAGCTCTCGGATGTTGAATCCGCTCTTAGGCTAAATGATGGCACTCTGACGGCATCCATTTTTGCAACCTATGGCGATCGTCGACTTGAGTCAGAAGCTGTTGCCAGCGATGCTCAAACGCCTCGGGTTTCGCTCACACTCTCCGCGCCAGGGATTGATATCGGCCGGCTACTTAAGGAGCTGGGGGCGACGGAACTCGTCGAGGTAGATGGTCATATCGGCCTTGACCTTTCCGCAAACGGAAGGTCTCTGGCGCAAATCGCGGCCAACCTCACGGGAACCGTGGAAATTGCCACGGGGAGAGGACGCATAGGTTCAAGCGCATTTGAATGGATTGCGCAGGACCTTCTGTGGGCCCTTGTGCCTAAAGGTGGCGAAAGGGGCGTCGCTGACCTTACGTGTTTCGTCAGCGACCTTCGGTTTAATCAGGGGGTTGGTGACTTTTCGTCTCTCGCGCTCGTGACCAGTAAAATCCGTACCTCTGGCTCCGGACAGATCGACCTTCGTGATGAGACGATCGACCTGCGGCTTGACCCCAGACCGAATGATCCAGGATTGCTGAGCCTGGCGACGCCAGTGAATATCACGGGACCATTGATCTCGCCGAGCGTACGGCCTGACACAGGCGCTCTGTTAGGCGACTTTGCTGTTGCCGTTGGAGCTGGCGTACTGACCGGCGGCGTTGGGGCGCTTCTTCCCCTTATTAGCGCGGAGAGTTTTGACTCAGAGGCAACTGGCGCCTGCATGGAAGTGATTGCAGGAAGTCGCCGAGGAAGCAACGCAAGTAGCGCCAGCGGTGTCTTGGATGCTGCAGAGGAGGGTGCAGGCGCTGTCGTCAAAGGTGTGGGTGACATTCTCACATCGCCTTTTAAGTGAGTGAGCATAGTGACTGATGATAAGGATAAAGCGTTGACGGCTGACCGATTTGTTTCTCATCCTGGCGACAATGGAACCTCAGACCTGCGCAAACGCTTTTATGAGAATGCAGCAGCACGTGAGATCAATGGCGTGTTCATCATTGAGCTTGATAACCGTCCAATCAAAACACCAGCTCGGGCAACGCTTAGTGTGCCCACACAAGCACTTGGCGATGCGATCGCAGAAGAGTGGAACGCTCAGGAAACCCACATCAATCCGGAGCGTATGCTGGTGACGAAACTGGCAAATACGGCTCTTGATCGGGTTGCGCCGAGGCGCGATGAGATTATCGACGAAATTGCATCATTCGGGGCATCTGATCTGCTTTGCTACCGAGCGGAAGACCCTGAGAACCTCGTCGCCAGACAGACTGAGGAATGGGACCCGCTGCTTGACTGGGTGGCAGATACCTATGACGCGCGATTGGAACTGGCCACAGGGGTGATCTTTAAGGAACAAACAGCTGAGGCGCTGGCCCAGCTGCGTGACACGGTTGCTCGTCGATCGGAGTTCGATCTCGCCGGGCTCCATCAGGTTGTGTCCCTTAGTGGGTCACTTGTGCTGGGACTGGCGCTGGCAGATGGCCATATTGGCGCGGACAGAGTCCACGAGTTGGCTCATCTGGATGAAAGCTGGCAGGCGGAGCGCTGGGGATGGGATGAAGAGGCTCTCGCCCGCCTTGAGGGACGCCGGGAGATGGTGAGAGCCACTCTCAGATACCTGAATCTCCTCTAGGCCGCTACGTCACTTTCGAGCCTGCCCTCATCACCAAGAAACGGCGATAACTCATTGGCAAATGGGGGTTTTCGGTGCTATTCAAGGCGCCATATAGACCCGTGCCGGGCGGCTATGGATGTCTGGTTAGCATTCGTCTCGCAAGGCGTTCCCGTTTGGGGTGGTCTTCCAAAAACAATAAGCCAGCTCTTGAGGATGTGCCTCAAGCAGCACAGAGGGGGCTTCATGAAAGAGATTATTCGGCAGCTAGAAGAGCGGCGCGCGGTTGCCAGATTGGGCGGCGGCGAGCGGCGGATTGACGCTCAGCATAGCAAGGGAAAGCTGACCGCACGTGAGCGCATCAGCCTTCTGCTGGATGAGGGCAGTTTTGAAGAGTTCGACATGTTTGTCGCGCATGACTGCTATGATTTCGGGATGGAGAACCAGAAATTCCCCGGCGACGGTGTCGTAACAGGGTGGGGAACGGTCAATGGTCGTCCGGTCTATCTGTTCGCGAAAGACTTCACCGTGATGGGCGGGTCTCTGTCTCGCAGTCACGCGAAGAAGATTAACAAAGTCCAGGACATGGCTTTGAAGATGGGTGCTCCCATTATCGGTCTTTTTGATGCCGGTGGTGCGCGTATTCAAGAGGGCGTGGATGCACTCGGTGGATATGGTGAAGTTTTCAACCGTAATGTTTTGGCGTCGGGTGTCATTCCACAGATCTCAGTGATTATGGGCCCATGCGCTGGTGGTGATGTGTATTCCCCAGCGATGACTGACTTCATCTTTATGGTCAA
>JAJFGY010000008.1 GCA_021775935.1 Alphaproteobacteria bacterium | reverse complement strand
TTCCAGTCCCAGCGGGAGCGGTCAATTTTGTGAGGACCCATCTGCACGAGTGCGCCACGCACGTCGACGCGGGGCATCACCTTGCGGGCAAGGGCGCCAGCGGCAACGCGCGCCGCTGTCTCGCGCGCAGATTGGCGTCCGCCGCCGCGATAGTCGCGAATGCCGTATTTGGCCTCATAGGTGAAGTCGGCATGTCCGGGGCGGAACGTGTCTTTGATGTCGCCATAGTCTTTCGACCGTTGATCGACATTTTCAATCATCAACGAAATCGGTGTGCCAGTGGTGACTTCCTGGCCGCTCTCGTTCTGGAACGTGCCGGACAGGATTTTCACCTGATCAGGCTCTTTGCGCTGGGTCGTGAAGCGCGATTGGCCGGGGCGGCGTTTGTCTAGGAAACCCTGAATTTCTTCTGCCGTGATGGGGACCAGAGAGGGCATACCGTCGATCACGCAGCCGAGCGCTGGCCCATGGGATTCACCCCACGTGGTCACGCGGAAAAGATGGCCAAACGTATTATGCGACATGTGTCCTGCCTCGGCTGATAACTGGAGGAGGTTCTAGCTGAATTTCACGGAAAACGGAAACGGAGCGCGATATTAGACGATGCTCATATCCGGGGCGTCTTCAGCCTTCATACCAACCACGTGGTAACCCGCGTCCACATGGTGAACTTCACCGGTGACACCAGAGCCCAGATCTGAGAGCAGATAGAGGCCGGTTTTGCCCACTTCGTCGATGGTGACTGTGCGTTTTAGCGGCGCATTCAGCTCGTTCCACTTCAAGATGTAGCGAAAGTCGCCAATGCCGGCCGCAGCAAGCGTCTTGATCGGGCCGGCAGAGATCGCATTGATCCGAATATTGTTGCGCCCGAGATCTACTGCGAGATAGCGCACGCTAGCTTCAAGCGCTGCTTTTGCAACGCCCATGACATTGTAGTGGGGGATAACTTTTTCAGCACCGTAATAGGTCAGTGTCGCTATAGAGCCGCCGTCGCTCATCAGAGGTTCGGCGCGTTTCGCGACCGCAGCCAGGGAATGGCAGGAAATCGTCAACGCTTGGGCAAACTGCTCAGCTGTTGTGTCGAGATAGCGCCCGTCAAGCGAGCTCTTATCTGCATAGGCAATTGCGTGAACGACAAAGTCGATCTTGCCCCATTTTTCTTTCAGCGTGTCGAAAACAGCATCCATCGAAGCGTCGTCAGTCACGTCGCAGGGAAGCACTAGATCAGAACCAACCGATTCCGCGAGCGGTTTAACACGCTTGGCCAGGGCGTCACCTTGATAGGTAAAAGCCACCTCAGCGCCGTGCTCTGCGCAAACCTTGGCGATGCCCCAGGCAATCGACCGATTGTTTGCCACTCCCATGATGAGCCCTTTTTTGCCGCTCATCAGGCCGCTGGATGCCGCCCCAGATGCTGTCATGGGACCCCCTATCTTGTTGAAAATCCTGCCCCCGTTAGCGCGGCATCCTACACAAATGGATTGGGTGGTCTAGCGAAAAGGGCCGAAAAACCGCTTATATTACAAACCATTACACAGGTGTGATCCAAAGTGGGTCAGGGGTTGCGGGGTGTGTGTTTGAGACCCGGAGCCCAGGTTGCGACGAAATCCTTCAACGCCTGATCAGGCTTGGCGGGCAGGACAAGTGTCAGGTGGACAAATTGGTCGCCTTTGCCAAACCGGCGTGTGCCGGGAGGTTGTGTGAGGCCCTTACCTTTGAGCCGAAGAACACTGCCGCTGTTAGAGCCCTCAGGCACGCTGACAGTCACATTGCCTTCAATGGTGGGAACGGTGATTTTAGCGCCCAATACTGCCTCAGGAAGGCTCACAGAGGCCTCCACATGGACGTCGGCGCCCTCGCGGCGAAATACAGGGTGGGGCGCAACAGAAATCGTGACAAGCGCGTCGCCCGCGTCTCGGCCTGTCAGGCTGGGGTCGCCCTGGCCGCGAAGGCGGATCTGCTGACCATCTTCGACGCCAGCGGGAATGTGAACCTCAAGCGACTTGCCATTGTCCAATGTCAGGCGCCTGCGTGTGCCACCCACAGCATCGAGAAAGGGAATGCTGAGCTGATAGGCGTGATCAGTGCCGGAAGGTCTAAAAGCCCGCCTGCCAACGCTTTTGAGATTGGTCAGGAAGTCTGAAAAGGGCGGGTGTTTCTCTGGCTTTGGGGGCTGTTGCTCTGTCTCGCCCGCCGGTGTCGAAGCATCAGCCTTGGTGTCACTTTTGGACGGTTTAGGCTGAGACGGTTGTGCCCGATTGGGGCGTGGCTCTGAGTTTGAGGAGGACGCTGAAGCGCGCGCCGCGTGGCGCCTCTTGGTCGGGCCATTGCGGACAGTTGCTTTCGCTTTCCGGTTCAGCAATTCATAGGCAGCTGTCACTTCGTGGAAGCGTTCGTTTTGACCCGGATCATCTGACCCGGCATCTGGGTGGTAGGTCTTTGCAAGCCGCCTGTAGGCAGACTTTATTTCGTCAGGACCTGCCTGCGGTGAGATGCCGAGCACGTGATAGGGATTGCGCATAAAGCTCTGCCAAAGAGAGGTTCAGAGTGAACCTTGAGATTATGGTTAAAAAAGCGTGAGCGAAGCCTATCGCGGCCCGGATACTAAATCGTTAAAGCCCACTCGTTAACGTGTTGGCAAAATTGAGAGGGTTTCTGCAGCTTTCTCATGTCCCTGAGAGGCGGCGGCAGAGAGCCATTTCCGCGCTGTTTCAACGTCGGGGGTCACACCCAGGCCGAAGCGATAGAGCCGTCCCAGCCGGTACTGCGCCTCCACGACACCTTCGTCAGCCAAAGGCCGCCAGATGTCCCCAGCCGCTTCAAATTCGCCATCGTCAAAGAGATAGACACCCTTCATAAAAAGCGCACCCTGTTCTGGCGAAACAAGGGCGGCATTTACTGGCGTGGCCGCTTCTGGCGGCACAGGTGTCAGGACGGGCGCGGGATTAATCGAGGGTGTGATTGGTGGAAGGTCTGACTGGGGCCCACTTACGTCGGAAACGCCCTGTACACTAGGAACGCTCAGTGGCACCTGTGTTTCTGGGACGGCTGCCAACCGTTGCCGGGCTTCTTCATGACCCAGCGCCGCTGCCTGTTTGATGAGCGCGAGGGCTGCAAGTTCGTTTTCCTCCGTTGCGTCTTCACGGGCAATCAATTTGGCAAGTTCCCACATCGCATCAGGACTGCCACCCATCGCCGCGAGATCCAGCCATTCCACTCCTTTTTGAAGATCGTAATAGGAGCTGTCCGGCTTAATCCGCAGCATCCCCGCATTGAGTGCCGCGCTGGCCAGGCCTGCACGCGCAGCGCGTTCATAAAACCACAAGGCACGTTCAAGGTTCTGCTCAACCCCAACACCGCGACGGAGCATATGCCCCACATTGCGCATCGCCCCCAGATCACCAGCTTTGGCGAGTGGCAACCAGATGGCATATGCCGTGTTGAACTCCCCGGCATCATAGGCCGCGATGCCCTCATTGAATTTCAATTGGTCCCCAGCCAATGAAGGTGGGGAGCTCTGGGTGGTGTCTTGGTCCACCTCTGCTGCAAGCCCATCATTCGCAACAAGGCCAAAAAGAGTAAGCGCCACAAAGGTGTTTTTACAGGTGCGAGTGAAAGTCATCAGCGTTCTGATCTGGCCATTGGTGAATACGAATCTGTCGCGGGACATAACGTTCAGGCGACTATATAAAGAGGACGCGCAGGGCCAAAATAAGGCTGTTTGCGGCGAAAAAAATGAGGACCGCAATGGCGGAGACTGACGTAGAAAGCATCACCGGGACCGATCCCTTTCTGCTCTTTGGAGAGTGGATGAAGGAGGCCGAGAAAACCGAGCCGAACGACGCCACGGCCATGGCGCTTGCGACGGCTGATGCTACCGGTCTTCCCGACGTGCGTATGGTGTTGCTGAAAGACGCAAGCCCGGAAGGTTTTGTTTTTTATACCAACCTGGAGAGCGCGAAGGGCGATGAGCTGGCGGAGAACCCGCAGGCCGCATTGTGTTTCCATTGGAAGAGCTTGCGCCGCCAAATACGCGTGCGCGGGTCTATATCGCGCGTAACCGATGCCGAGGCAGATGCTTACTTCGCAACACGTGCGAAAGACAGTCAGATTGGCGCGTGGGCATCAAGACAATCGCGCCCGTTGGAGGGCCGGTTTGAGTTGGAAAAGGAAGTCGCCCGCTACGCCGCGAAATACGCGATTAAGAGCGTTGATCGCCCGGCCCATTGGTCGGGATTTCGGCTGACACCTGTGCAAATCGAATTTTGGAAAGACCGGCCCTTCCGGCTGCATGACAGGCTGGTTTTCCAGCGTGGCGCGCCAGACATGCCTTGGCAAACATCCAAGCTGTTCCCCTGACCGATATGACAAGCACCACGCATAATGACAGGCTGATGCGCCGTGCGACTTACGCGGCGGTGGTCGTTGCCTTGTCGTTGATCACCATGAAGGCTGCGGCATTTATGGTCACCGGATCTGTCGCGATGCTCGCCACCTTGTTCGATTCCGTACTCGATATGGCGGCATCTGTTCTCAATCTGTTTGCTGTGCGTGCAGCACTCACGCCTGCCGACCACGACCATCGGTTTGGCCATGGCAAGGCTGAGGCGATGGCAGGCCTTGGGCAAGCAACCATTATCGTCCTGTCAGCCCTCTATATTTTGTGGGAGGCTGGTGCCCGGCTGATTGAACCGACACCGGTTTCAAGTTCAGGTATTGGTATTGCCGTAACAATAATTGCCATCGGCTTCACGCTCGCACTTGTTGCCTACCAAACGAAGGTGGTGCGCGAAACAAACTCACTGGCAATTGCCGCAGACTCGATCCACTACAAAGGCGATCTGTTGATGAACCTTGCTGTGATCGCCGCGTTGGGGCTGTCGGCTTTTCCCGGGTTCACCTGGGCAGATCCCATCTTCGGCATATTGATCGCTGCCTTCATTATTTATAGCGCCTGGCAAATCGCCAACCAGTCCGTGCAACAATTGATGGACCAGGAGCTTCCGGAAGAAGAGCGCGAGAAAATCAGAGCAGTCGTACTGTCTGACGTTGAAGTTCAGGACATGCATGATCTGCGCACGCGAATGGCCGGCAACAAGCTCTTTATCCAGTTTCACTTAGAGCTGGACGGCAACATGACATTGACCAAAGCCCATGAAGTGGCAGACAGGGTGGAAGCCTCGGTTCGGAGCGCCTTCCCAGGTAGCGAGGTGTTATCCCATCAAGACCCCGCTGGGGTTGAGATTATTTCCGAATTTGAGCGGACCTGAGAACAAGAGCGCCTCTCTCAAAAAGCGGCCAATAAACCCTTTAGGGGGGACACAAACCTGTGGCTGGCTATAAGGCCATGCTTCCACTAGATTGCCCCTATGAGCGAGCCATCAAACCACAAAAAGACACTCATTCTCACCGGCGCCAGCCGAGGCATTGGACATGCGACCGTCAAACGCTTCTCAAGCGCTGGATGGCGCGTGATTACGTGCTCACGGCATCCCTTTCCGGAAGACTGTCCTTGGGAAGCCGGACCTGAAGATCATATTCAGGTCGATTTGGCGGATCCGGCAAATGTGGCTGACGCAGTCGCAGAGATGCGCCTTCGGCTGCGGGACCAGGGCAGCAATCTGAATGCGCTCGTCAATAATGCGGCCATATCGCCGAAGGGCGAGGACGGGAGCCGTCTCGGTGTTTTCGAAACAGACATGGAAGCCTGGCGGCGCGTGTTTGAAGTGAACTTTTTCGCGCCGGTCAGCCTGGCACGCGGACTCGTAAATGAGTTGGCTGCTGCAAAGGGCTCTGTCGTCAACGTCACCTCAATCGCTGGAACACGTGTTCACCCGTTTGCAGGCTCCGCTTACGGAACATCTAAGTCGGCACTGGCGGGGCTTACCCGTGAG
The DNA here is from genome assembly GCA_021775935.1 of Alphaproteobacteria bacterium. Lineage (GTDB taxonomy): Bacteria > Pseudomonadota > Alphaproteobacteria > Parvibaculales > Parvibaculaceae > Mf105b01. The sequence goes on along the minus strand of JAJFGY010000008.1, from coordinate 20,078 downwards.
ATGGCGTCAGACTTTGGCCGCAGAGGCATTCGCGTCAACGCGATTGCGCCGGGAGAAATTGACACCGCCATCTTGTCTCCCGGAACGGAGAAGATTGTTGCTGAAATTCCCATGCAGAGATTGGGCACCCCGGAAGAAGTCGCGCGAACCATCTACTTCTTGTGCACAGACCAATCGTCATATGTGAACGGCGCCGAAATCCATATCAATGGCGGGCAGCACGTCTGAGCGGAACGACTGTCAGACAATCGTCGCGGCTTGTGTCTACAGACTGAGTGTCAGATAGGCGGTTGTCGCAACGATCAGCCAGAACACAGCCGTCGTCGACACAGCAAACAACATCTCACGCATGGGCCTCTCCTCTAAGGAAATGCAGTGACGTTCATTTGAGTGTCATGATTCTGACGGCTGAAAAGTGATTCGTCAAAACACGTCGGCATCACATTTCTGGGATTGTTGGCGACCCGCTACGTCAAATACCGCTGAAATCGATCTCGTCCCGGGCTCTGTCTAGATATGTCCGCACTTTCTCTAAGAAGGGAAGGGCGGCGTCCACTTCTGCGATGTCGAGATCTTCAGTCATTTTTTGAAGCAGCGGGAAAAGGGCGATGAGCATCTCGTCGCGTTTTGCAAGCCCCGCCGCTGTCGCCGTGACGAGTTTGCGTCGGCGGTCGGCCGTGTCGGGCACAATGGCGATGTAGCCCTTTTCCTCCAGCTTTTGCAGCGTATTGGTGATCGCCCCTTTTGTGACCTGAAACGAGGCAGCGAGCTGAGCAGGGGTGCGCTCTCCCCCCAGTCTGGCAAAGTGATTGAGCACGGTGAACTGAGCGCTGGTCATGCCTTTGGGCAAGGCCCGACGAAAGGCCGTTGAGGAGAGCTGACCGATAATCCCGATCTCATTGAAAAACGTGTAGAGGACAGTGCTCGGATCTTCGGGGCTCTGGTCCTCTGTCCTGCTTGTCACGCTTTAAGTATCCTCGTTTCGATGGGCCAGCGGGGACCGCCGGGAATCTTGGGACCGTAACCCAAACGGCCAAGCATTTGTATCCGATGTCCCGGCACGGCCAACATGTCATGGACCTCATTATAGAGCGGAACCATCTCCACGTATTCTTGCAAAGATTGTGAGAGCGGATGAATGCCGATGCCAAGCTCGGTTGCCTTTAAGTTGACCCGCAACCAGGCAGCGCCACTGTTCAATTGATCGAGCCGCGAATTGCCGTCGGTTGTGAGCCAGAGATGTGCCATCGCGCTATACATAAACTCTTGATACATATCGAGGCCGACTTTGAACCCTTGTGATTTTGGGTCCGCCATCTCTTCTCGGGTGATGATGCCAGCGAGCGCGGCAGCATCAAGAAAGGCGGTGCCGCCTATGTCGATCCCGTCTGGGTTGGCGTTGATTTCTGCTTTGCCTATCCGCATCAGATCAACGCTTTCCATATTCGTTCGATGCGTGGTGACTTCAATCTTGTGAGCCTCCCAAGTGAGGTCGCGCAAGCTTTCGCGTTGTTCGGCCTCAAGGTTGAAGGCCACGTTTACGTTCGCAGGAACGACGGATGCAATCGCAGAGAGGCTTTCGGGAGAGAGGTCGCGGCTCGTATCATAAGGTTCTTTGAGGGACCGCCTGAGCAACACCTGCGCAAAAAGCGGATCGGGCGTTGCCGAGCCCGGTGCCCCAAAACGCATACGCGCGATGGGGCGCGTGTCGAGGTTTTGGTCTGGTGCGCCGTCGGGGAAAGGTTCGATGGTAAGCGCTCGGCCCTCTTCGGCAGCAGCCATGCGTGTGAGATCCAGAAAACATCCAAGACCGATGAGGATCTGTCGCTCAAACGGATCTGTCTCCGGGAGAACCCGCTCAAGGTCACAATAGAGCGTTGCTGTGTCTGGCTCGGATAGATCCACCTGCCAGGGCTGGCGATTGTGCGGATTGGGTGCCAGCACAGCGTAGGAAAGCGCCCGAACGCGCGGGTCTGAATACACATCACTTCCCGCGAGTGCCCAGGGCTTGACCGCATCGGTTGGTGTTCGCGTGACGGCAAAGCCGCCAACGCCTGCTGCAGCGATAACCGCTGTGGATCCCATAATCTTCAAAAAGCGACGACGCGTAGCCATGGCAAACAGTCCTTATTGGTTCAACGTTAAACCAATATAGTTTAACGTTGAACCAATTCAAGGGCCCGAATGCCTTAAACCGCTTAACTCAAGCCAAGTACTTGTTTTGAAATGATATTTTTCTGCACTTCCGTTGCCCCGCCATAAATGGTCTGGGCCCGATTGAAGAAGTAGGACGCCGTAGAGGGGGCTGCGAAGGCCGGAATACCACTCCCATCGTTCCAATCCTCCTCACTGCGATCCGGGAAGAACGGCACGGCATTGGCGCCGCTCGCTTCCAAAAAAAGTTCCGTGATTGCTTGTGCATTTTCTGTTGCCAGAATTTTGAGCGCTGAACTTTCTTCGCCCGGCGCCTCTCCTGCTGCGACAGAAGACAAAGCCCGCAACGCTGTAAACTCAAGTGCGGTGAGGTCAATCTCAACTTCGGAAAGTTTGTGGGAGAAGGCGGGGTCATCCAACAGCGACCGATTGCCGGACTGGATCGTGCCCGCAATCTCCCGCAGTCTTGCGATGTCAGCGCGCTTGCCAGCGATGTGCGCATAAGACGTACGCTCATTGGACAGAAGATATTTGGAGTACGTCCAGCCCATGCCTTCTTCGCCGATCAGGTTTTCAGCTGGAACCCGCACATTGTCGAACTCGATACGGTTGAGATAGTGGCTGCCGTCAATGGTGACGATGGGATAAACCGTGATACCTGGTGTTTTCGCATCCATGCACAGGAAAGAGATACCTTCCTGTTTCTTGCCGCTATTGTCTGTGCGTACGAGACAGAAAAACCAATCCGCATAATGCCCCTGGCTGGTCCAGATCTTGGTACCGTTCACGACATACTCATCACCATCCCGTTCTGCCTTGCATTGCAGGGAGGCAAGATCTGATCCCGACTCGGGTTCAGAATAGCCCTGACCCCAGAAGGTCCGGCTTGCCAGAATATCGGGCAGCCAGCGTTGTTTCTGTTCTTCGGACCCGAACGTGTAGATGACAGGCGCGACATAGAGCAGACCCATAGGCACCACGCTTGGCGCGCCAGCGCGTTCCAGCTCATCATCAAAAATAAACTTCTGCGTTGCCGTCCAGCCTGTGCCGCCATATTCCGTTGGCCAATTGACCGCCACCCATCCTTTATCATTGAGAGCGGCCTCCGAGCGCTGATAGTCAGCCTTGTTGAGCTGCTGCCCGTTTTGCACTTTCGCCAGAATGTCTTTGGGATATTCACTTTTAAAAAACGCGCGCACTTCGAGACGAAATTTTTCATCTGCCGCGCTGAAACTGAGGTCCATGGGTCTGCTTCCCTGATCTTTTGAATATTGATGATCAGAGGATAGGCGCTCTGGGCCTAAAGGGAAGCGCTCACCCGGTATTTTTTCTCAAAGCCCGGATGATAAAGCGCGCAGGATGGACCGCTTCCGCAAGGGCACTTGGCAAGGGAGAAGGTGCCCCGGTCATCTGGGAAGCAAGCGCCTCACCCAGCAGAAGGCCGGTGGTGAAGCCCCGCGCACCCAAGCCCCCAATGAGAAAGAGGCCAGGATGAAGAGGCGCTGGAGGATAGGCCGCAAATCGGTCTCCATGACGCAACCGATCATACGCGGTGAGATAGTCCCGTTCGATGGGGGCAGGCCCGGCAAAAGGAACCCGATCTGGCACCTGCGCGCGGAAGGAAACCCGCCCGGAAAGGTTTGACGGATCGAGGCCTGATATGTGTGGCTGGAAGGCTGGAAATGTCGCGCCCAAATCATCAAGATTTTGCTTGTGGCCGATTAGTTTGGGGACCTTGTCGCGTTGTTCCTGGCCAAGCTCATAAGTCGCCCCGGTCAGGGCCGATCCGTCAGGATGGGCTATCAAATAGGGCCCGGCAACAAGAGCGTGTTTGGGGGGAGGCAGCGTACCGGGGGGCAGGCTTGTTATTTGTCCAAGAACGGGTTCAAGCGGCAGCCACTCTGTTTCAGGAAAATTCGCGAGACCGGCCCCGTTGGCGAGCACAAGAGCATCAGAGTTGACGTTCGTTGACGCCTCATGAAGCGATGAGATGTTTTGCCGTTCTACCCGGAGGCCCTGTGTCAGATGTGCCAGCAGAAGCGCTGGATCAATGACGCCCGCTCGCGGAAAGAGAAAGGCAGGGTATCCCGTTTCAAATCCCACCAAGTCTGCAACTTTTGTCACCGGTACCAGTTCCAGATGTCCTGGGGGCAGGGGAGCCCGCGCTGCGATTTTTTCAAACCGCTGGGCTTCAGCCTCGGTCCGTGCGAACTGCATCACCCCGCAGGCGCGAAAGAAGGACGACGATGCGCCGTTCTGCATGTCAGACATGCACCTTTCTGCATAGAGATAGGCAGCGATATGGAAATCATCTTCCGGTGTCGGTTGCACCGAAAATCGCGGCATGAACAGCGCTGCCGGGTTTCCCGACGCCCCGGCTCCCAGCCCGTCACCATCGACAAGGCGCACATCAACGCCTCGATTGTGGAGCGCGTGGGCAGTGGCAGCCCCCGCAATGCCAGCACCGACCACCAGGGCAGAGCCAACCGGGGATATACGCGGTTGGTGATACCAGGGCTTGGGCATCGCGCGCGCCGGGGGTGTTTGCATCTTGCCCACAAGCATTTCCCGCTTCCGCCCAAAGCCTTTGACCTTTTGCACGTCAAAGCCCTGCGCCAGCAGGCCGCGGCGCACGGCACCTGCTGCCGTAAAAGTGGCAAAGGTCGCGTCGGGGGTGGAAAGTCGTGCGACTTCCGCGAGCACCTCATCTGACCACATGTCGGGATTGCTGGCAGGCGAGAAGCCATCCAGGAACCAGGCATTGATATTTGCCTCTAGTCCTTGCAGCGCAGGGAGAATTTCCTCTTCACATAAAGTCAGGGTGACAGTGTCGTCTAAGTGGATGAGGTGCGTCCCCCGGTGTGGCTCTGGATATTGGGCGACGAGGATATCGGCGAAGGGAGCCAATGACGGCCACTTCATCAGCGCTTGTGCAAGCTCATCCCGTGCGAGCGGAAAGCCCTCAACAGACACAAAATGCAGATGTTGATTTGGCGTGCGCGTCTCGCGCCATAGCGCCCATGTCGCAAGGAAGTTGAGCCCGGTTCCAAAGCCCGTTTCAGCGATGGTGAAATGCGGTTGATCTTTCCAGGCATCTGGCAAGCCATTGCCGTTCAGAAACACATGGGAGGTTTCTGCAAGCCCATCATCACTGGAGAAATAGATGTCATCGAAACGCGTTGACTGAGGACTGCCGTCAGCGCGCCACGTGATGTCGGCTGAGGGCAATCGGGTCATGAGACGCGTCTGGCGTCAGGCGCCGCGGCGGCTGGGAGCAAACGGATGCGTGCTGGAAAGACCACCACAGACCGGGATGGCTTGGCCGTTGACATATGACGCTTCGTCGCTGGCAAGGAACAGGGCCATATTGGCAATCTCTTCCGGGTGCCCATAGCGTGCTGTCGGGTTGAGCTGGCCAATTTTGCCCTCACTTCCCCGCGCACGCGCACCTTCGAACAAAGGTGCTGTCATGCCCGTTTCGATGAGGCCCGGGCACACGGCATTAACGCGCACACCGGTGCCATAAAACTGATTGGCGGCGGTTTGAACAAGGCTGATGACGCCAGCTTTTGATGCGGAGTAGGGCGTGTTACCGGCATTGGCGCGCAGTCCTGCAACAGAGGCTGTGCAGACAATCGAACCCTTGCCCTGCTTCACCATGTGTTCTGAGGCATGTTTGATGGCAAGGAAGGGACCGATCAAATTGACCCGCAGGATTTCCTCCCACATGGCCGGCGTCTGGTCTTGAATAGGAACAAGTCCGCCGCTCACCCCGGCATTGGCATAGACCGCGTCGACGCTGCCATATTCCGAGACGCAGAAATCGACAAAGCCTTTAACGGCGTTTTCATCACCGACATCTGCGGCAACTGTTTTAATGGTCCCGCCTTTAGCGCGGACCATCTCGGCAGTTTCATCAACGGCTCCTTCAACTCTGTCAACCGCGATGACGTTTGCGCCCTCACGCGCGAAAATCAATGCGCTTGCGCGTCCGATGCCGCTTCCTGCACCTGTGATGATCGCGTTCTTACCTGCCAGTCTCGACATGTCTTGGCCCCTCAATTGAGAATCGTTGTTGACCCAAGTCTACTTCAAGCAACCGCCTTGCGCAGGAAAACAGCGCAAATGGAGAACAAATGAAAAACGGCCCCATATCCAAGAATATGAGGCCGCCTGCAATCAAACCTGATCGAAAGATTTAGAAGTCTTTGCCAGCCGTTACGGCCCAGGCGACGGAGCCGCCTTCGCCATCAATCGTGCCAGAGCTACCAACCGCTGGGACTTCCTCGATGGGGGGCGTACAATTTTCCGGTTGGTCGCCTGCTGTCGTGCAGATTGAGTTGGCATCGACGCGCCATGTGCCGGGAATTTCTGCGCCGTCAGCGAGTTTCAGCACAATGTTGGACGCATCAGGATAATGAACCTTCGTCACTGACCCGTCTGGACCGGTCAGCGTGACAGTGTTTCCGATCAGACCCGCGCCAATGTCAGCCATCGCAAAACTTGTGCTCATGGCGAGCGCCGCAGCGGTCAAAAAGAGTTTCTTCATGGATCAATCTCCCAGAAATAGGCGTTCATTGTTTCGCTGGGCATCGCCCGCGCGAACACATTTGAAGGGGACCGACCGACCACCGGCGGAACTCCCATAGTGCTAATTTAGGGGTTGGCGCGGTCACTGCAAGTGGAAGCGGCACCTACAGTGCCTATTTATTGATGCTTGGGGGTTTCAGCAAAAACAGAACCAGCCAAATTGGGACAATCACCATGGCGCCCAGCATGAAATGAGGCAGGGCCCAGTCGACTGCGTCTGAGAGCACGATGCGCATCTTGTCAGGGGTTACCCCCATATCTGTCAGCACATCTGCGGCACGAATGTCGAGAACAGACAGAGTTGCACCAATCGCAACAGAGGCGATGGTGAATTTCACAAGTGCAGCAAGCGCGTTGTACAGCAAGGACATGCCTATCAGTGATTCGAACGGGCCTAGTCTAGCCAGAGTGGCCAATCGATACCATTTAGAGGCGATGAGCGGTTTCAATCAAGGAGTTTGAGGTGTGGCTGAGAGTTCAAAAGACCGGTGTTTCTTCCCAGCATCGAAGATTGAGGACATGGAAGAGAGGCAGCATGTCCATCAATATAATGAGAATGCGGTTCGGCTGACCCGGACATTGGGCGATTTGGCGGGGCTCACCGATATGGGTCTCCATATTGTCAGGATTGAGCCGGGTCGGGGGACGACGGAGTTCCACTACCACGATCAGGACGAGGAGTTCGTCTACATCATCTCGGGCACGGGCATGTCGGAGCTGGGTGATGAAACCTTCGAGGTCGGCCCTGGCGACGTGCTTCTTTTCCCAAAAGGGGGACCAGCACACGCAATGCGCAATGACGGGCCAGAAGATCTCGTCTATTTGATGGGCGGCACAAGGCCACCCATTGATGTCTGCACCTATCCCAAACTTGAGCGGCGCCAGTACAGAGTAGACGGGGTGAAGGAATGGGCCGACCTGGCTGCCTTCAAAAAAGTCTGAGAAGTATTGAAGAAGGGCCCTCATTGCCCTTCCACAATTCTAGCGATTGAAGAGACCACGAATGGCATCTTCAACCCGAGGCTTTTCTTCTTCGGAGGAAGCTGCGTCACCGGATGCGTCGCCCGAAGCGCCGTCAGAGGCACCAGAACCGCCGCCAAGAATACCCTGCAGCAGACCTTTGCCTCCATCTTCTTTGACGCTGTCAATCACATCCTTGATGCCCTCGGGATTGCTGATGATCGCCGCAAGATCGGGCGTGAAACTCGGATTGCTCCAGGGCCCCGAAATCACAATGGGAACTTCAATCCCCTTGACGTCGCCGCTGCCGCCCTGACCCTCAAGTGTAGCCGCGAGCTTCGGTTCAACCCGGTAGTTGAGTGTCTGATTGGGCATATTGACGGTTCCCTTGCCCGCAACGCGGACAAGCGGGCTCAACATTTTGAGATCGTTATTGGTGAGAATGCCCCGTGCAATGGTGAAGGTTCCCCCAAGCTCAGAGAAGTCTGTGCTCTGAGAGCCGCCAGATCCCCAGCCGCTGGTCGCTGCAGAAAAAACGTTGCGGGAAAGCTCGGCAATATTGATCCCGCGAATGGCACCGTCAGCGAAGCTCATAGCGCCAGACCCATTGAGTGCACTCATCATTGCCTTCTGACTGCGGCCCTGCGTGGTGATGTCGATATTGAACGCAGCAAGACCTTCCAGCCGTTCGAACGCAGCAGCATCTTTAAGGAAGGGGAACGCGGACAGACCTTTGAGATTGAAGTTTGCTCCGACGGACGGTGTGCTTCCTGACCCATCCAGCGTGAGCTGACCAACGCCAGCTCCCTCATACAAAGCAAGCTCTGTAAGCTTGGCGGTAAGCTTGCCACCATTCATGACAACATCAAGCGCGCTCTTGCCGATAGTGAGATCCTGAAAAAGGATTTCGCCGACACTGAGATCAAGGTTTGCATCAATGGCTTTCAGGCCCGACAGGTCAATTGGCGCGTCGCTCCAGCCAGATGCAGCGGGGGTACCGCCGCCACCAGTTGACCCTGCAGGACTGGCTGTGCCATCGCCGCTCGCTCCATCGGCGAGATAGACATTGGCGTCAAGCCGATCCAAAGCAAGCGCCCCGGTGAGTTTTGGGCGCGACCGGCCAGCATCAACCGACAGGTCGCCTGTGCCATTCATGCCATCAAACGCGAGCGTCGCGCCGGTAAACGAATATTTGTCGCCAACAACGGCAACGGTTCCGTTCAACTCGAGTGGACCAAAGCCATCGCCGGGCGCCATCGGTTGACCCGCCCAGGCAGCAAGTGCTCTGACCGAGGGAATGTCGAGCGCCGTCGTCCCGTTGATTGTCAGTACAGGGCTGAGTTTGCCATTGCCTGAAAAATTCGCGGTGACTTTTGGTGCCGAAATATCGAGCTTGATATCTGAGGCCTCACCAACGGAAAAGGCCCGAGGTGACGCGACATCAAGTCCAAGATCTACCTTGTCACCGTTCCAGACCACAGATCCGTTGAGGCCGAGCGGCGCATCAAGGCTCGGAAGTGAAACATCAAGATTGATGTCGCTTGCTTCATACGCCTCACCAGTTGCAAGATTGGAATAGCGAACCTGACCGTCGATCAACGAGATTTCACCAAGCTGTACATCGGTCACTTGTGGCGTGAAGCCGCCATCTTCGCCGGCAGGTGGCGTATCCGCAGCAGGGGCAGGGGCTGCTTGCGCGGGCGTGTCGAAGACCCAGTTGCCCACACCTTGCTTGTTTACCGCGAGATCAATTTCCGGGCGGCGCATGATGAACCGATCCAGGGCAATTTCACCACGGATGAGCGGCACAATTTTCAGCACGATTTCGAGCTGTTCCATCTTTGCCATGTGCGGGGTCGATGCCCACGGCGCATTCTGGAAAGTAGCGTCATTCACAGTCACTGCCAGCCGCGGCAGGAAGGAGAGGCTGATATCACCGTCAATCGTCAGGTCACGTCCGGTCTGGTCTTTGACCAGAGCAGAAATTTGCGGCTTGTAGCTCTCCACTGGAATGAAGGACGGTGCAGCGAACAAAACGCCCACGATGAGCAGAACGAGAACGACGAGAAATGATAGAAACCGTGACATGAAGCCCCTCAATGTCTTTTAGGTAAGGCTGATAGTTTGGGCGCTAAGTGTGGCGGAAAAATGATCTCAACGCACAATCAAGCTGGCCACAAGAGGCACGAGGAGCCCGGTACGCGCATGCGGCATTTCGGTCACATTGGTGTCAAAACGAAAGCGTGATCGGCGGGAGCCTTGGTTTCTTGCCCAAAGAGCGTATCTTTTGCAAATCAATCAGGTGATTTGCACCTAACGCAGCGGCCGCAGCCTCGGTGAACGGTCGCATCAGACAACACGGAAAGAGGGTCCAGCAATGGAACCGGTAGTGAAAATTCCGAACATACTCAGCGTCGGCCTCTGATTTTACTTTGAGCCGCGGGCCCCTCCAAGAGTGAGGGCATGCTGCTCGCCGACAAGAGTTGTTTCAATCACATGTGCAGGCCTTGGCTGACCGTAATCCCGGCTGTCCAGGGCTTCGCTGAAAACGTGATTGCGTCTGTGCCATAGCCCTTCAGGGCTTTCTCAAAATCGAATAATCGAGCCTGGATTTAACGCACCATTTGCGATCCACCAATGCTCGTTACGTTAGGAGCGTTTTCCTCATGGAAAGCGAAAACCACATGAAACGCCCAGCCTCCAAGCGCACAGTTTCTGCGCGACAGGTCTCATCCTTTATCTGGTTCTATTGGCGCCGACAGGGCCTCTGGTTCGCCCTCTTAATGCTGGGGCTGGTGGTCAATGTCGCCATCGACATCATGTTCCCGATCGTCTCCGGCTACCTGGTTGATACGATTTCCACCGCTGATTTTCCGCCGAACCCGGAACAAGTGGACACAGCAACCCTGGCCGCCATCTTGTTTGTCAGCCAAAGCATCGCGTTCTTTACCGCTCAGCGGTTGAAGTTCCGCCTGTGGATGCATTTTGCTGCGAAAGTGATGCGGGACATCATCACAGAAGGCTTTGCCCGGGTGCAACGCTATCCCGCGAACTGGCACGAAAGTTCACATGCAGGCGCAACAGTCCGCAAGCTGACCCGCGGCATGTGGGCCTATGACACGATTGCTGACACGGTCTATGCCGCGTTGTTGCCCGCTGCCCTAATGCTGGTCGGGATTCTGGTCGTGCTGGCGTGGCGCTGGCCCCTGGTTGGTCTCTATGCCGGCGTGACCAGCGTGCTTTATGTCGCCATAACCGTCGTGCTGGCGGTGCGTCACCTGCCACAGCGCCACAGAGAGCACATGGATGCTGATAGCGAAGTGGGCGCGCAGGTCGCCGATGCGATCACCTGTAACTCGGTGGTGAAGAGCTTTGGCACAGAGGCCCGCGAGGACCGGCGTCTTTTGTCCCTCGCCAATTTCTGGCGTGGAAAAGCTGTGCGCGCGTGGGCCGCCATGGAAAATCTGCTGATTGTGCAAAACGTAGCAGCGGTAGCGCTGGTGGCCGGCATTGTCGGATTGATCGTGATGGAGTGGGCGGCAGGACGTGCCACCACAGGCGACATTGTTTTTGCAATAACAACCTATCTCGTCATCAACGCCTATTTGCGAGACATGGGGTATCACTTGCAGAACCTCCAGCAGGGGGTTTCAGAGATTGAGGACCTGGTTCTCTTTCACGAGCTTCCAACAGAACCTGCAGTCACAAAAGGTGGCCCTCCGCTTGAGCTTAAGGCGGGTGCCATCGAGTTCGATCATGTGCGCTTTCACTATCCGCGCAAAGACAGCGCGGTCTATTCAAACCTGTCGTTGAACATCAAGGCGGGCGAGAAAATTGCGCTGGTCGGTAAGTCCGGATCTGGCAAGAGCACATTCGTGAAGCTGCTTCAGCGGCTTTACGACCTTGACGAAGGCCGGGTGCGAATTGACGGTCAGGATATTGCAACCGTTGATCCTGTAAGTCTGCGTCGTGCCGTCTCTGTCGTACCGCAAGAGCCCCTCCTGTTTCATCGCAGCCTGGGAGAGAACATCTCTTATGCAAATCCAGATGCATCACGGAATGAAGTGATGGCGGCGGCGAGGCTCGCCCGGGCAGATGAGTTCATCGAGGCACTGCCGGAGGGTCTTGAGACCATGGTGGGTGAGCGCGGTGTGAAACTGTCTGGCGGGGAACGCCAGAGGGTGGCGATTGCGCGGGCTTTTCTGGCCGATGCCCCCATCCTTGTGCTCGACGAGGCAACATCAAGCCTCGACGTTGTAACCGAGGCCGCTGTGCAGGAGGCGATGGAGGATCTGATGAAGGGTCGGACAACCATCATCATCGCGCACCGTCTTTCCACAGTTCGCCAGGTGGACCGCGTTCTGGTGTTCGAGGACGGCGCGATTGTTGAGGATGGCACCTATGACGCACTGGTAAGCCGGGAAGGGGGCTATCTCGCCCGTTTCCATGCGGTTCAATCGTCTGACGATCTGAGCCCGGCGGCGTTGGACGAGGAGAAATAGGCTCCTATCAGAACACTTGAAGAAAAGGGGGGTGCGGCTTAAAACTTGGCCATGAACAGCCAACAAACTGCCCCCCCCACATCGAAAACCGATCCCTTGTGGATGCCGGACAAAGACCGCGTCGCAGCGACAGCGATGACCCGCTTCCGGAAAGAGGTGGAGGCCCGCTATGGCCATGTATTGCCGGACTATGCGGCCTTGCACCGCTGGTCGGTGACGCAGAAAGCTGACTTCTGGGACGCTATCTGGGATTTCTGTGGTGTAGTCGCTGCCACAAAAGGTGAGCGTGTTCTGGGGGCCGAGACAATGCCCGGTGCGGAATTCTTCCCCGACGCGCGCTTGAATTTTGCGGAAAACCTGCTGCGTAAGGCCGATGACATGGCCGCTCTTCATTTCAACAATGAAGGCGCGCACCAACGAACCCTGAGCTGGACAGAACTCTCCCATTCGGTTTCCCGGTTTGCACAGGCGCTCCGCGCGTGGGGTGTGAAACCTGGAGACAGGGTTGCCGGTTACATGCCCAACATGCCCGAAACCATCATTGCTATGCTCGCAACCGCAAGCATCGGTGCGGTCTGGTCCTCCTGTTCGCCCGACTTTGGACCGACTGGCGTGCTGGACCGGTTCGGGCAGATTGAACCCAAAGTGCTGATCGCCTGTGATGGTTATCGCTATGCCGGCAAAACACTCCCGCTTGGCGACAATCTGCGTCAGGTTGCAGACGCGCTGCCAAGTTTAGAGCACGTCGTTATTGTGCCCCTGATCGACCAACCGGTGACTGGCCTGGCGAATGCTGTGACCTGGGAGGACGCCTGCGCGCCTTACACATCCGGTGAGATTGAGTTTGCGCAACTCCCGTTTGCACACCCGCTTTACATCATGTTTTCCAGCGGCACGACCGGTGCGCCAAAATGCATCGTGCATTCCGCTGGCGGCACGCTCTTGCAACAATTGAAGGAACACGTTCTCCACTGTGATCTGAAAGAGGGTGACACGCTCTTCTACTTCACCACCTGCGGCTGGATGATGTGGAACTGGCTTGTGGCAGGGCTGGGCGCTGGCGCGACCCTAGCGCTTTATGACGGCTCCCCCTTCTACCCAGATGGTAATGTGTTGTTCGACTATGCTGACACAGTGGGCGTCAACGTCTTTGGCACGTCTGCAAAGTTTATCGATGCGCTGAATAAGGAAGGTCTCAAACCTATCGAGACCCACAGGCTTGATGACTTTCGCCTGATCCTCTCAACCGGTTCTCCCTTGGTGGATGAAGGGTTCGACTATGTCTACCGAGGCATCAAGCAGGACGTGCAGCTGTCCTCCATTTCCGGGGGGACAGATATTGTTTCCTGCTTTGTCTTGGGAAATCCCACCTTGCCTGTGTGGAAGGGTGAAATTCAATCCAAAGGTCTTGGCATGGGTGTCGAAATCTGGGACGAGGGTGGCGCGCCGTTGGAGGTTGGCAAGGGCGAACTTGTCTGCACCGAACCTTTCCCGGCAATGCCGATTGGTTTCTGGAATGATCCAGATGGTGACAGGTACAGGGCCGCATACTTCGATCGCTTTCCTGGTGTGTGGCATCACGGCGACTATGCAGAGGTGACGTCTCATGGCGGCGTTGTCATCCATGGGCGTTCCGATGCAACGCTAAACCCGGGCGGTGTGCGGATTGGGACTGCAGAAATTTACGCGGTCGTTGAAACGCTTCCACAGATCAGGGAAGCCGTCGCGGTGGGCCAAAGCTGGCAGGATGACGTGCGCGTGGTTCTGTTCGTTGTGCTAGCGGAGGGCGCAAGCCTGACAGATGAACTGATCAAAACAATTCGCGGAAACATTCGCAAGGGTGCAAGCCCTCGACATGTGCCGGCTAAGGTTATTGCCGTAGCAGACATTCCGCGAACCAAGTCAGGCAAGATCACAGAACTCGCCGTGCGTGACCTCATCGAAGGCCGCGAGGTAAAGAATAGGGAAGCGCTTGCGAACCCAGAAGCGCTCGATCTTTACAAAAATATCGAAGAGTTGCGCACCTAGTCCTGAAGGACTTGTGTTGAGGGGAAGGTAAGTTCAACGAAGGTGCCCTCTCCGGGTGACGAGACGATTGAGAGCGCGCCGCGATTGGCTTCAGTGAGCGCTTTGGCCAGAGGCAGGCCAAGACCGGTACCCTTTTTGCCGTGGATGACTGCGTTGCGGGCCTGTCCAAAGGGGGCAAAGGCGCGGGCGAGATCTTCGTCTGACATACCAATGCCTGTGTCCTGCACACTCAGCACGAGGTCGCCATCCTTCGACAATGAGGAAACGACGCTGACCTGTCCGCCAGCGCGGGTGAACTTCACAGCGTTTGAAAGGAGATTAAGTAGGATCTGCATGAGGCTGCGTTTGTCCGCCACAAGCCCTGGCAGATGTTCTTCAATCTGAGCTCGAATGGAGATGCGCTCGTCTGCGGCGCCGGGCTTTACCATGTTGACGCACTGCTCAACAATGTTGGCAATATCAACCTGTTCGAATTCGGGTTCAAACTTGCCGGCCTCAACTTTGGAGAGATCCAAGAGATCATTGATTAGGCTCAGAAGCAGCTCGCCACTGTCATGAATATCACCGGCATAGGAAAGATATTTTTCGTTCCCAAGTGCGCCGTAATGCTCGTCGCGCATGATTTCAGAGAAACCAATAATCGCGTTGAGCGGTGTTCGAAGTTCGTGTGCGACGGACGCCAGAAAATCAGACTTCTGCGTGTTTGCCGACGTTGCCTGTGACAGCGCTGTGCGCAGCTCAGCCTCAACCTGCTTTGCAGGTGTAATGTCGCGCAGCGCGGCGGTGTAGGCAGCACCTGCATAGTCAGACCCAAGCGGCTGGATCATGAGGAGCAGGTGCCGCACAGGCTCATCGCGGGTTCTGACTTCCAGCCCATTCTCATATGCGTTTGCGAGACCCGCATTATCAAGGGAGGCGAGGTAGGTACTGACCTTCATCTGGTCACCAGCGTGAAAGGCGAGCGCCATGGGTTGCCCCATAAGATCACCCAGGCTGTGCTCCGCCTCGACATTGGCTCGGATTACCCGTCCGCTTGCATCCAGCATCAACACGCCGTCAGTTACCGAGGCAAGCAGCGTGTCAGGATCAGATACAGGTGACGCAATTGGCGCGGTGGTGATTGCTGTTTCTTTGAGCGCGCGCGCAGGCGCAATACTGGCAACGCCGTTCCACCCAGAGAAGTTTCCGTCGGCATTCTGCAGCGGAAGCGCGCTAAGTGAGAGAGCAAACACGTCATCATGGGAGACAGGCCAAAGAAGCTCCAGGTCGCGCCACGGTACCGCACTTGATATTGCAGCGGTCAGCTCTTCGCTGGGCCCAAGACCCAGCTGCTGGATCACCTCATCCCATTTTTTGCCCAGCACGACAGTCGGCTTCACGCCTGTGACTGTTTGGAAACCAGCGCTGAGCCGGGTGAAGCGCATCTCTTTGTCGAGCCGCCATTGAAAATCACTGACAAGGTCAAGCATCGCTTGCATCTTGCCTTTCTCAAAATCTGCATCTTTCTCCCGCGCCCGCCGATCGCCAATATCCCTAAAGAGAGCGAGCAGGGCGTGGGTATCAGTATCTGGATCATGCACCCGTTTGAGAGTGACGCGATGAGGTCGCGGGCCATATCGTGTGGCAAGGGTAAGTGACTTGCTCACGGTGCCGGTGCGGATCGTTCGTGCAATCAAGGGGAGAGCGTCATCTTTGGAGGAAAGTAAGGCGCCCAGACCGTTTGCTGGGTCATCCCCCTCTCCGCTTTGCCGGGCAAGAGATCCAAACTGGCGTTCTGCTTCCGTGTTTTGGTGTAAGAGCAGCCCATCGGTGCCGAAGAGCGCCATCGCAACAGGTGCTTCCTGAACCATCTCGCCAAAACGAGAGAAGTCTTGCCCCAATTCTGACGCTGCGGTCGGAACAATGATCAAAAGTCCCGGGCGACCATCGTCAAGGATGGAAGGCGTGCAGGTACAGCTGGTCCACTGAGTGCTCTCTGTCAGATTGAGCTCAAGCTTGACGGTAAGTGGGGCGCCTTCGTCGAAACTGGTCGCTAACCTGTGAAGTTTCAGAGTTGCCGGGTCATCCGGGTCGAACTCGAGTTCGATGAGATCAAGCAATCCCTCTTCGCCCCAAAAAGCGACGGCGGCGGGGTTGCCCCAGGCAATGCGGTGTCGATCCACATCCCACAGCCAGGCAGGCTCTGGCAGACCGGCAAGATCTTCAATACTCAGATTGGACGCGGCGTTCACTCATATCTCCCAGGCAGATGGCAGACCCAGAGGCCGTCATCCAAACAACCCCAAAACCCATCTTGGGGAACACGCCTCACATTTGTCAGGGGCAGGCCGCCGCAGCCCATAATCCCCAAAACAACCTAACGTCTTAGGTGGGAGGAGGTCCAGTCACCATCCCGGCTGCTGTTAGAGCAGGGAACAGGGCTTTCATTGATGAATGCCTATTTCTTTTTTTTCTTAGGCGCTGACTGGCGCGCAATCGCAGCAGCCTCGACGATCTCTGCGGCAATTTCTTCTGCTTCATCCGGCAGGAAGTCCATCGGAAGCTCGAACTGAGAGGTGCGGAAGAAGAGGCGAACCATGCCCGCTGACGTGGGCCCGATTTGGATCTCGCCGCTTTCCTCAGTTTCCTTATTGATGCCAGATCCACTCATGTGTCGCTCACCTCAGATGCTTCCGGTACCGCCTTGTCAGTTAACCATGCTTCCAGCATGGCGTTCACCGTTTTGGGCGCTTCCTGTTGTACCCAGTGTGACACATTCGGCAAATAACGAATGGTGAAATTGTTGACGAGATCCTGCGTGCCATAAGTTAGCTCTTTGCCAAGTGCCACATCTTCTTCGCCCCAGACCATCAATGTCGGAACCTCTACTTGTGGCGGATTCTCCCATATCTGCTTCAAGGGGTTTTTGCGAAACGATGCGCGGTAATAGTTGATCATCGCTTTCATTGCGCCTGGGATAAGCGCGTTTTCCCGATAGTGAGCAAGAACCTCGGGGCCGAAATTCGTCTGATCAAGTGCCATATTGGAAAAGGCATCGCCAATCGCCTGGGCTCCCCGCATTGTCATGAGTTTCTCAGGCAACCAGGGTATCTGGAAGAAGAAGATGTACCAAGAGCGCTTAAGTTGCGCCCAGCCAGAGACACTCTTCAAGAACTGTGTGGGGTGAGGCAGGTTCATCACCACAAAGCGTTCCAGGGGGCGCGCGTCCGTCAGTACAAAACTCCAGCCAATAGCGCCGCCCCAATCATGGGTCATGAGGGTGACCGGACCGGTTATGCCTTCAGCTCTCGCTGCATCGATCAGTCCGGCTGCATCGTCGATCAAGTTGGTGATGTTGTAGTCTGCGACCTTGGGGGGTCTTGCACTTTGGCCATAGCCCCGCAGATTGGGTGCCCAGACTGTGTAGCCAAGAGCTGCCAGCAGCGGCATCTGAAAGCGCCATGAATGCTTGCTTTCGGGAAAGCCGTGCAGCAACAGCGCAAATTTTTCGCCGTCCCCACAAACGTCTGTCTCAAAACGAAGGCCGTTTGCCTCAATCATCCGGGTCGTGATCTCAAAATTGCTCATAATCTGTCGAGCCCCTTGCTGCTGCGCGCCAGACTATATGCGATCATCGTGTGGCCTGACAGGGGCGAAAAAGCGGGCTAGGCTGCCCGGAAGAGCTGAATCGGTGGCGGGGGCCACTGAGATGGCATGAGGGCAAAATGAGGGGATGACATGGCGGTAAGTGTGGCGCGCGAGCATTGGTCGTCGCGATTTGCATTTCTAATGGCGGCAATCGGATCGGCTGTTGGGCTTGGCAATATCTGGCGCTTCCCCTTCGTCACTGGCGAGAATGGCGGTGGCGCTTTCATCCTCATCTACCTGATAACGACCACCTGCATTGCCCTGCCGATTGTGATCGCAGAGATCATGTTGGGGCGCATGGGTGGACAGAGCCCCATCGGCTCCCTCATGCAGATCACCCGGAAACACAAAAAGTCCGTGCTCTGGGTTCTGATGGCCTGGGGTGGCACGCTTGGCGCGTTCGTTGTGCTTTCCTATTACAGCGTCATCGGCGGGTGGGCGTTGAAATATACGACCATTGCAGTCTCAGGCGGGTTCACCGGGCTTGCAGGCGACACATCCGGTGCAATATTTGGAGCTTTCATCGGCGATCCGGTCGCGCTTGTTGGGTGGCATACTCTCTTTATGGGCATCAATGTCGGCATTGTGGTTTGGGGGCTGCACAAAGGAATTGAACGCGCGGTGGTGTTCCTTATGCCGCTTCTCTTCATTCTGCTGGTCGGTATGGTGATCTATGCTGCGTCGACGCCTGGCTTTGACCGAGCCGTTGATTTTCTCTTCACCTTTGATTTCTCAAAAGTCACCTCTGACACATTCTTGAAAGCCATCGGGCAGGGTTTTTTCTCAGTCTCAGTGGCTCTGGGTGCCATGATGACCTATGGCGCCTATCTGGATGAGGATGTGTCGATCCAACAGTCAGCCGTCATTATCGTTCTGGCCGACACCGGCGTAGCGATACTGGCCGGCCTTGCAGTGTTTCCGCTGGTCTTCTCCTTCGCGCTGGAACCTTCAGCTGGGCCGGGTTTGATTTTCGTAACGGTGCCCATCGCCTTTGGACAAATGGATGCAGGGCTCTGGGTCGGTGTTGCCTTCTTCGTGCTCTTGTCGGTCGCTGCGGTCACATCTGCTATCTCTCTGCTGGAGCCAGCTGTGGCTTACATGGAAGAGGCGTTAACCTGGTCCAGGCGGTCAACGGCGCTCCTCGTGGGCGGGGTCGCCTGGTTCTTGGGGATAGCGAGCGTGCTGTCGTTTAGCGATTGGTCGGACTTTTACCCCTTGGCGCCGCTGGGCGTGCTGGTGGATCAAACCGTCTTTGATGTCTTTGACTTTATCGTGACCAGCTGGGTCCAGCCGGGTGTGGGCATCATGATGGCGGTCTTTGCAGGCTGGATCTTGAGCCGCGAAACCGTAATGGACGCCCTGAATATCACCAATGGGAACGCCGTTTGGTTCAGGTCGTGGCTCTTCCTGGTGCGGGTTGTTTGCCCGATTGCAGTCCTGTTGGTCTTTGCGGGCGCCGTCTGGCCTGACTTTGTCGCCTCAATGATGCCAAATGGCGCGGAATAGGGCCTGAAAAGAGGCTGAAAACAGCCGGAAAATAAGGCCTTAAGGGGCCTTGCAAGGGGGGCGGAAGGGAATTAAGTTCCGCCACTTGGACGTGGGGCCAAAGGCCCTGCTTGTCTGATGTGCAGCTGTAGCTCAGTCGGTTAGAGCGCTTGATTGTGGATCAAGAGGTCGGTGGTTCAATTCCTCCCAGCTGTACCAATTATTTCAATAGCTTAGACGGCTATTTGGAAGAAAAAATCCCAAGACTTTCAAATAGGTACCACATAGGTACCGGAATTTTGCTCAGTTTGCTGATCGAATGAATTGCTGGCCGATGAGGCCTCGCGGTCAAACACTGCCACCTTGCCCAATTTGAATGGGTTAGGTGCTTTCCTCGTTTCTTCTTGAACAGTAGAGTCTTCATTACTCCAAAGAGTCGTGGAGATGGTATCGGCTCGCTCCTGCTTCAAACAAAGGCAATCTCCCCAAATTCGGTAATTCTGAGTTAGACGCGTGTTGGGAGGTACAGACGTAATGACTACAACAGACAATTCAGCCCATGAGCCAGAATTCCAGCCAGCGACATTGCTTTCCGATCAACCATCAAAGACAGACGAGTTCGAGAGCCGGGGACACGAGAGGTCCGCGCAAGCATTGGCTCAATCCATTACGCAACTTAAGGATCGAAACGGGGCAATCGGTCTTGAGGGGAGATGGGGAGCGGGGCAGTCA
>JAJFGY010000070.1 GCA_021775935.1 Alphaproteobacteria bacterium | reverse complement strand
GCCTGCACTGACACACCTGCTGGAATGCTGGACAGACCACCTGACCATGCAGGAATGTTGCCGCTTCCGGCTTTTTCTGAGCCCATAGGCGTCAGATCTTGTCCAAGCCGGTTGGCCTGGGAGGCTGGCACAGCAGCCATCACGCTGGTCGCAAGGACGCCAGCGGTCAAGCATGAAGCCAACCCTAGTGTTAGGTTTTTCATTCTTCCCTCCTCAAAGTGCCCCCATATTTCATAAGACGAAATGATCGATCCAAACATGGGACACATCCCAAAGGTGGGGCAACGATCAACGCCACTGCGCAGACGGTACCACAGCCCTCGCCGACATAGTTCATACGGATTGGTCAGGTTGAGGAAGAAATCGGCGGAAAACCGGGGTTTATCTGCGGCATATTATTAAATCTTCGTAACAAAAAAACCCCGGAGCAAAAAGCCCCGGGGTTCGTCTTTCGAAGAGACCCGAAGGCCCTCTCATGTGGGCGCTTAGCGCGTGCCCATCTGACGAATGGAGGCCGGAGTGTACCGGTCAGCATTCAGCTCATCTGCGAAATAATTGATCTGCGGCTCTTCATTGGTCATACCCAAAGTCAGGTAGCGACCGGCCTGAAGATCGTAGACGATTTCAGCAGCAGTCCCACAAAGTGGAATCTGGTAGCGCTGCAGCTGTTGCAGCTCCTGTACACGCCACAACTCGCCACGTGCATCATACATGTCAGATGACGAAATCGACCAATTGTCTTCATTGATCGTTTTCACACGGCGGCCGTAAACATGCCGGTTGCCGGCTTTGAGTGTCGCTTCGATCCGCCAGGCGCGCGCCATTTCATAACGAACAACATCCTGGTTGATATGCAACGGAGCAATGAAGTTATCGTAAGGCGTTGCTTCAGCATCATAATTGTTGAAAGCAATGATCTTGGTTTCCTTACCGACAACGGTCCAGTCATAGCGGTCTGGCGCTCCATTATAGCCATCGAACGAATCCGATGTGCTGAGGCCGTCAGAGTTTGTGCCTGGATTGTCATACGCAATGTTTGGCGCCCGACGAACCCGACGTGTACCCGGGCTGTAGGACCATGCTTTGCGAGGATCGATAGAACGATCAAGCGTTTCATGAACCAGGATCACGTTACCGGCAGAACGCGCCGGTGCGACTGTGTTGGCAATGTAGTAGATCGAGATATTGCCCAGTTCCTCAGCAGAGCCTTTGGAAGGATCGGACCATTGCAGAATGGCTTCATCCTGGACGGTCTGCAGAGTGTAATCGCCTGAGCGTGTAACGGCTGCT
Organism: Alphaproteobacteria bacterium; assembly: GCA_021775935.1. Classification (GTDB taxonomy): domain Bacteria; phylum Pseudomonadota; class Alphaproteobacteria; order Parvibaculales; family Parvibaculaceae; genus Mf105b01. The sequence continues at coordinate 3,025 of JAJFGY010000070.1, read as the reverse complement.
GCCGTGAACTGCCGTGTAAGCTTGAACGACCGGTACCGAAGCGTGTGGTTCCAGATAATTTCAAGAGCGTTGTTTGGAATAGGGAACGGGAAGCCCATGATGGCTTTGCCGACACCATTACCACCGCCAACAAGAACTCCAACACCTGCATTCGTGCGGGTCGCGGCATAGACATTGTCAGGATAGGCACAAGACCGGCGCGTTGGGTAAACATCCATCTTGTAGGAAGGATATGTGCTCAAAAGAGCCCGATACCCATCGGTTAGATACTGGTCATACTGCGCCATGTTCGCGCCGGTGATCGTGAACTTCGCGCTATCGCTGGCAAACGGGTTAGGCAGTTTGTCGCCAGGGGTGTAGGCAACGCTGCTGGGAACAGCAGGCAGGCCACCCGTCCAGGCTGGAATGTCGCCACTGCCGGCTTTTTCCGCGCCAACGGGTGTGAGATCTGCACCCAGACGGTTCATTTGAGCCTCTGGTACTTTCGCCATTGCAGCCGTCGCGATTGCGCTAGCGGCAAAAAGCGAGACCATTGCGGTCGTCTTTTTCATAGAAAAACCCTCTCTCGTTACTCAGGGCCCCACTCTTTCGGCGGTCGCCACTGCTGACACTCTTGTAGAATGTCACGTGGCATGACGCAAAGAAAAGAGCCCGGCAGTTGCCTGCCAGGCTCTTAAATTTTTGTAATGTCAGAGTTCTCAAGAACTCATAACGGCTCTCTTAGAACGAGTAGCTCAGGTTAATAGACACAAAGTCTTGGTCACCTGTGTTGGTGTACTTTTCGTTGCCAAAGTTGTTGACGTACGAGATGCCACCGCGCCACGTGTTCTGATACGAACCGTTGACTGCAAGGCTAACCCGCTTCCGACCTTCGCGGAAGTTGGACATTGGTGCAGGGGAATTACCCTTCACGTCATGTGACCAAGCAATCTGTGGGCTCAATGTGATCGGTGTCCCGAACGCATTGTTGTACTGGAGGATACCCACCAGGACGTAACCGTAAGAGAACTGTGTTGGACGACAACCCTGACGATTGTCGAGAGCCAGAAGGCCGCCGAGTGGCAGGTCTGAACCAGAGGTACAAACATTGCCCCACTGAGCCACGGAGAAGTCACCTTCATCAGGAACGTCAGGCACAAGCATTGCACCAACTTCCGTCAGGAGGATACCGATGTCAGCACCCAGAGCACCAACCAATGGGTTGGAGTTCGTGTAGGTCGCTGTTGTACCGATATCGAAATTAATCGCTTCTTCACGTGTGAAGCCGTTAATTTCCTGTCCCACGATACCACCAGAGCCCAAAGATCCACCACAGCTGGTTCCGCGGTTTACCAGGCGCTCAAAGTTCAACAGGATGGCGTCGTTGGTTGCGAATGCACAGTTGGCTGCAGCCGCCGCAATGGTGATTGAGTCATTGTCCAGCTGGAACGGAGCGTCATGACGGAACGCCACTTCACCCTGCACACCCCAGTCGCCAACAGTCGTGTTGAACGACGCGCCGATGAGTTTGATATCTTCTGGATATTCGAAGAACAGCTCAGACTGGAAGGTCAAAGACAGTGTTTCAGCACCAGTTACCAACAATGGAATAGCGTCCGCTCCCGCGGTGCCGCCAACAGCCGACGGTAAAAAGCCAGCCGCTCCGCCTGCCTGCGCGATACTGAGAAGACAATTGATCTGGGCCAACTTCTGAAGTGTGGGCGCAGCACCTGTAAGCGTAACGCCATTAAGTGCAAAGCCGTTAACCCCAGCACCCGCACCAACATTCAATGTTGCTGAAAATGCATCAAGAGCACCATCAAGAACTGGATTTGACAGCAATCCCTGTGGATCGAGGATCGGACCACCACCTGCGGTCGTCGCCGTCCCAACGCCACCGGCAAAAGCAGGATTGCCGAGTGCCTGGGCAGCCAACAGACCTGTTGTATTTGCTGGCGTCAGTAGACCTGGCAGGCCACCTGGGACCAAACCGCCACTCAAATCCGGGGCAAGACACCCAAGGTTGTTAAGCTGGCGGGTAAGAGCTGTCGTCGACGCACCGACCGTTCCAATACCAATAACCGGCGCAAGGGTGCGCTGGCTGACAATTGGCAGACGCGAATGGTAGTTCATGAAGTAGAAACCAAACTCGGTTGAGTTCAGGTCTTCAGCATACCAGCGAAGCGCTGCACCATATTGGCCAGAATCGCTTGCTTCCCGGTCTTCTGCACGGCGGATAACCGAGAGATCACCATTTGCGAAACGAACCTGCTCATTGATACCGATCGGAATATCATCCCGAAAATCAATGAAACTGCCGTCACCCTGAGCACAGGTAGTCGGCGAAACGCCAGCAATTTGCAGGAAACCGCCGCCGCCACAATTACGTTTAAACGTACCGGAGCGTTGTGAGCCTGAAGTGAAAGCACCTCCATTCACGTTGCCGCCAAACTGGCTACCAACACGGGCAACATCAGAAGTTGCAAATGGTGTACCTGGACGGTCGAGCTGTAGCTCTTCCCATTCCAGCTGGTAGAAAGCTTCCAAAGAAAGGTCATACGGCAAGCCGAGAGACGCATAGGCACCCCAAACTGGGAGCAGGCCTTCTTTGATTTCCGCGCCAGGGCGACGGAAAGCGTTGACGTCAAATGGGTTCCAGGAGCTGATGCCGTTGAGGATGAAGGTTGCTTCCCCCCAGTTCACCACCTGCTTACCCAGACGAACGTTCAATGGCAGATCACCAACATTGAAATCGCCCGACACATAGAAGTCGAGAAGGTCAATGTCACGCACTGTATCTACTTCAGCACCATCACCGATCTGCGACCGATTGTAGGCACTGCTGCGGTCCAGCACTGCGTCATAGAATGAGCTGACACGAGCAAAGAACTTGTAGTTCTCATAGTTGGCCTGAATGTCATTGGTCATTTTGACCGTACCTGACGTCAGATCCCACTCATCAAAGTTCAAACGACCATCATCGCCGTTGACCGAGCCACCAAAATTGTCGCCCTGCGCAGCGCCTGTGGCCGGAACGAAAATCGCC
>JAJFGY010000069.1 GCA_021775935.1 Alphaproteobacteria bacterium | reverse complement strand
TGACCCACGGCATCAAAGACTACGACATCTTCTATTTTGATCCGGACACGTCCTGGAACGCAGAAGACACCGTGATCAACAAAGCCGCTGCCCTATTTGCAGATCTGGGCGTGGATATTGAGTTCAAAAATCAGGCCCGGGTTCACCTTTGGTATGAAGAGAAACATGGCATCTCCTACCCGCCGCTAGAGACCTCGTGTGAGGGCATCGACCGATTTCTCGCTATTGGCAATATGGTTGCCATCCAGCCCTTCGAAGGCGGCGAGAGACGCTTCTATGTCCCGGGCCTGGAGGATATGGCAGCGATGCACATAAGGCCAAACAGGGCAGGGAACTTCGTGAAGGCGCGCTACGACGAGAAATGCGCGAGATGGCGGAAGTTCTGGCCTGAGCTGATAATAGAGGCGGCGTAGCCCCGCGTCAGGCACCCTTCGAGACGCGGTCTCCGACCGCCCTCAGGGGGAGGGAGTTCGTAAGGACTTTTGACCTCATCCTGAGGAGCGAGCAAAAGCGAGCGTCTCGAAGGATCTGGTCATGCAGCACCACAAAAAAAACCCCGCGGGACCTGAAGCCACGCGGGGTTTTCTGAATTTGTAAGACCTGCTAGTGCAACTTGTCTTTCACTTCAGTAATCGACTTTTCGATCAACTGAGCCGCGCGGTCCCCATCGAGCTTTTCCTCGATGATCTTGCGAGCAGCAGACACGGCGATATCGGCTGCGACGGCGCGAACTTCCTGAAGGGCCTGGGCTTCCGCCTGGCCGATTTTTTCTTCAGCAAGCTGTGTGCGGCGCTCGACCTGTTGAGCCAGATTTTCTTTGGTCTCAATGGCAAGCCGTTCTGCTTCTGCCCGTGCCTGTTCGACAATGGCATCAGCTTCTTTTTCCGCGTCGCGCTGTTTGCGCTGGTAGCTCGCTAGTACCTGCTGGGCTTCTTCACGCAGCTTGCGGGCTTCATCAAGCTCAGTCTTGATATCGTCTGCCCGCTTATCGAGAGCAGCCGTAATCATGCCAGGAACGCCGAAATAGAAGAGCAATCCAACGAAAAGGCTGAAGCTCACCAGAACCCAGAAATTTGCATCTTGTAGCATCTGTCTAGATCCCCTTAAGCGAGTTCACTGTCGACGGCGCGTTCAGCGGCCGCCCGGTCGCTATCGCCCAGCAATTGCTGTGTGATGGCATCTGCAACATCCACGGCCACGTCCCGAACGCTGGTCAGCGCCTGGTCCTTGGTAGCTGTGATCCGTTTTTCAGCATCTGCGATGCGCGCCGCAAGCTGACCTTCGAGGTCTGCCCGGTGTGCATCGGTTTCTGCCGTCAGACGATCCCGCGTTTCTTGCGCAATCGTATGTGCGTGTGTGCGCGCTTCAGCTAAAGCGGTTTCATAAGACGCAATCGCGTCATCCGTGTCGCTTTTCAGCTGTGCAGCTGTGTCGAGATCGTCTGCAATCCGGTCGCGGCGTTCTTCAATAACGGTCGCAATCCGCGGCAGGGCGACCCGCGCCATGACGAGGTAGAGAACGCCAAAGACGAGCGTCAGCCAGATGAGCTGAGGCGCGAAGGTGGCAAAATCTAACTGAGGCATATGCCTGTCTCCTGAGACTCAACCGTACCCGATTAGGGGAAACGTTGAGGCGTTTCGCCTATACCGGCGGCCCGAAAGCCACCGGTATGAAGCGAAAGAGGACTGTCTTCGAGTTCTGCTTAAAGAACGAAGAGCAGGATCAGTGCAACAACAAGACCGAAAAGGCCTGTTGCTTCAGCAAGGGCGAAGCCCAACAGCAAGTTTGGGAACTGTCCGGCTGCTGCTGCAGGATTGCGCAGTGCGCCTGCAAGGTAGTTGCCGAAAATGTGGCCGATGCCAACGCCAGCGCCTGCAAGGGCGATACAAGCGATACCAGCGCCAATGAGCTTTGCTGCTTCAGGTTCCATGTCCGTGTCTCCAGTAATGCGGGTCCGGATTGTCCCGGCCCTCTTTCAGTTAATCCCAGGGGCGGAGCCCCATTTTAGATAGCGATTGGGGCGAAGGCCCCATTTTAGATATTCATTGGGGCGAAAGCCCCATTTTAGATATTCATTGGGGCGAAAGCCCCGCGTATAGCAAAAACGGGCTGTCTCTTAGTGCAGATGCAACGCGTCGTTGAGGTAGATGCAGGTAAGGATGGCAAACACATATGCCTGCAGGAATGCCACCAGAATTTCGAGGCCCGTAAACGCCACCATGAAGGCAATCGGCGCTATCGCAAGACCTGTAAAGAGGCCCCCGGCGCCAAGAAAGCCGATCACAAATCCCGCAAACACTTTCAGCATGGTGTGTCCGGCCATCATGTTGGCAAACAGACGCACAGAGAGGCTGATGGGGCGGGAGAAGTAGGAAATCAACTCAATCACGACAATGAGCGGAAGCAGCACTGCCGGAAGACCTTTGGGAACAAAGAGAGAGAGGAAGTGGAAGCCATGCTTCACGACGCCGATAATTGTCACACCAAGGAAAATGAAGAGTGCGAGCGCAAACGTCACAATGATGTGGCTGGTGGTCGTGAAGGAGTAGGGGAGCATGCCCAGCATGTTTGAGAAGAGAACAAACATGAAAAGCGTAAAAATGAACGGGAAGTAGCTCTGGCCTGCTTTGCCCACATTGTCGCGGACCATGTTCGCAACGAACTCATAGGACATTTCAGCAATTGACTGCCAGCGTCCAGGCACCATCGCGCGGCCACCCATCGCAAAGACCGTGAGACCGATAATGCCAACAGCTGCAAACACCATCCACATGGAGGCATTGGTGAAGGACGCATCAATGCCACCGAGATTAATTGGAATGATCGCGTGCACTTCAAACTGGTGCATCGGATCAATGCCGAGGCCGCCGCTCTCTTGGTCTGCTGCTGACACGTTTTTGCCCTTACTTGTCGCCAGACGGATCGTCTGGCTTGCCCACTTGCGCTGCCGCGTCGGCTGCTAATTTTTGCGCCGTGCGGAACACATTCAAAATACCTGCGGCCATGCCTAAGAAGAAGAAGGTGAGCAAGCCCCAAGGCTTAGTGCCCAACTGATCATCCACGATCCATCCGATAATTCCTCCGGCAACCAGACCAGCTACAAGCTCAGTCGATAGCCGGAAAGCCATACCGATCGCGGTACTTCGTCTTCCAGTCTCAGCCGGCTCGGGGTTTTTCTGCTGATGGGCTTTCGCGTGGGCGCGGATTTTAGCGTCGAGCGCGGCAAGATCAGCCTTATCGGCAGATCTCTCCTCGCTTGCGTCGCTGGTATGTTCCGTCGGGGTCTTCATTGCACCGACCAGAACCTCCGCGTTCCTCGCGAAACCCCTGCAAAACTGCAGAATTTCGCCTCAAGCCGGGCGCACACTACTTGGCGACCTAGGGCCTGTCAAGGCAGTCTGAGGGGCACCCAAGTGATTGAAAAACAACGACAAATCAGAGCTTTTCGCAGGTGCGTCAAATGGCCTCCTAAGATCACTGATTCCCCTCCAAGGATGAGAGGGAACCAAGCCCGGATAGACACAGACTGATTGGTCCTAAACAGCCTCGCGAATGCGCTCAGCTGCTTCCAGATCGACCGACACGAGGGTCGAAACGCCGCGCTCCTGCATCGTCACCCCAAAGAGGCGGCTCATCCGCGCCATGGAGAGCGCGTGGTGAGTGATGATCAGGAAGCGTGTATCCGTCGTGCGGACCATTTCTTCCATCAAATCGCAGAAACGCTCCACATTTGCATCATCCAAGGGGGCGTCGACCTCATCGAGGACGCAGATCGGCGACGGATTGGTCAGGAACACTGCAAAGATCAGCGACATGGCGGTCAACGCCTGCTCACCACCTGAAAGAAGAGACATGACCTGCAGGCGTTTTCCCGGAGGCCGCGCCATGATCTCAAGCCCGGCTTCCAGCGGATCATCTGATTCTGTCAGCTTCAAATGCGCTGTCCCGCCCCCAAAGAGGTGGGTGAAGAGGCGGGTAAAGTTCGCATTCACGGTCTCGAAGGCTTCCAGCATACGCTGGCGACCTTCTTTGTTGAGGCTGGAAATGCCCTGGCGAAGCTTTGCGATGGCGCTTTCCAGATCTTCCCGTTCCCGCATCATGGTTTCAAGCTGCTCGGTCAATTCCTGCGCTTCTTCATCAGCGCGAAGATTGACGCCACCCAGATTTTCCCGCTCGCGTTTGAGTTTCTCGAGCTTTGTTTCGATCTGGTCGAGCACGGGCAATTCTTCGCCCTCTTTCAACTCGATAAGGGCAAGCGCTTCTTCCGGTGCACATTCCAGGACTTCGCGAATGCGGGCTTCTGAATCTGCTTTGCGCTCGCGTGCCCCATCAACAAGACCGTCAATGCGCGCACGATCCTCACGAGCGCCCGACAAAGCGGTCTGGGTTTCACGGGCAATTTTGTCGCATTCGGCAAGATTGTTTTCTGAGCTGGCCAGCGCGTCAGCTGCTTGGGTTCGCGTGGATTCTGCTTCTGCAATCTGTGTGAGAAGGGCGCCGCGTTTCTCTTCAATAAGAGCGGGAACCTTCTTCAGCTCTTCAAGCTGGTCTGCCGTCTCCGTGTTGCGGGTCTCAAGCGTTTCAATCTGGCGCGTTGCGTTTGTGGAGCGCAGTTCCCACGCAGACCGCTCCTCACCTATTGCCTGCAACCGCCGTTGGCGGGCCTGGGCATCGCGGTTAAGTCCTTCAAGGGCAGCGCGCGCCTCAGAAAGAGAAAGGCGGAGCACACCAACATCTTCACGTGCTTTGTTCACCCGCGCCTGAAGTTCGTCACCGGGCTTCAAGCCTTCATACGAGGCGCGGCTTTCTTCAAGACTGCGTTTCACATCGGTAAGATCGCCCGACAGGCGTTCTTCAGCTTCTGTCAGCGCCGCAAGACGGCTGAGTTGAGCAGATGCCTGGCGTTCAGCATCGCTCAGCGCTTTGCGGAGATTTGCTTCCGCAGATTGCGCTTCACGAAGGGCCTGGCGCATTTCGCGTTCGTGAGTGGCCGCTTGTTCAACTTTTACGCGGGATGCTTCAAACGCATCGCGCATTTCGCGCATTTTGGCACGCGCTGTTTCAATTTCAGCTTCCAGGTCTGAGAGACGATTGCGCTGCTCAAGTCGTTTGGCTGCTGACGTCGGCGCATCGGCAGCTGCCGTGTATCCATCCCAGCGCCACAAATCACCGGCCACTGATACCAGGCGTTGCCCGGGTTTCAACTGTGCCTGCAGGGCTTTGCCTTGCTCAGGAGAGACCAGGCCAATTTGTCCAAGACGCCGCGCAAAGGCTGCGGGGCCCCGCACAACGGAGGAGAGCGGACGAGCGGCCTCAGGAAGGCTTGCATCCCCTTGCGCTTCAACCAGATCCCAGTGGATTGGCGCTGCACTGTCCGTCGGCACGGAGAGATCATCGCCAAGGGCCGCCCCCAGTGCTTTTTCATACCCAGGTTCAACAGTGACCGCGTCGATGAGCGGTGGCCACAGACCGCCTTCATCTACGGCCAGCATGTCGGCAAGTGTCTTTGCTTCGGCGGCAAGACCTTCAAGTTCCCGCTCAGCACCCTGCAGCGGTCCACGCTTCTCGGCTTCGTCAGCGCGCGCGGCGCGAAGTGTTTCTTCTGCTGCCAGCGCCACGCGCTCGGCTTCTTCAGCCCGCGTCATGGCGCTTTCCAGCTCAGCACCTTGCTGCGCGATGGCGGCCTTTTTTTCTTCGGCATCGGCGAGAGTCGCCCGTTCGCCCGCAATATCGCTCAGCTGCGAGGCGAGCTTGGCAATCCGTTGCTCGGCCTGTTGAATAGCCCTCTCAAGGCTTTGGCGTTCAGCAGCCAGGGCAGCCGCTTCCTGTGAGAGCGCATCAAGTTCGTTTTCGCGGGTTTGCAGGGCGTCGCTTGTCTCAGAGACATGCGCACGGGCCGTCTCATGAGCTTCAACCTGCGAGGCATCTTGTGATTTAAGTTCAGCTTCTTCACTGACAAGCTTTTCCAGTGCCTCGCGCGTATCGCTCATCAATGCGCGTTCGCGGGCAATGTCTTGCGTGATCTGTTCAAGCCGGGCGGTTAGCTGTGCTGCTTGTTCTTTTGCACGGGCTTCTTCCGCATCAAGGTTTTCCCGCGCTACTGTCAGCCGGTGAAGGCCTGCGGCCGCATGTGCTTCTGCGTCACGAAGTTCGGGAAGCTTTTCCGACGCTTGCGCCTGCGCGGTTGAAGCCGCGGCAGCAAGCTGTGTGAGCTCCGCCACCCGCGCATCGGTTTCCGTGAGGCGTTGTTCTTCCTGCCCCAACGTTTCTGTGGCGTTCGACCATTTCATATGAAGCACAGTGGCTTCGGCGCGTCGAATGTGTCCCGACAGGTTGCGATAGCGCGTGGCCTGGCGTGCTTGGCGCTTCAAACCAGTAAGCTGCGCTTCAATCTGCACAACCACATCGTCAAGGCGCGTCAGGTTTGTTTCCGCAGCTTTCAGCCGCAGTTCGGCTTCGTGGCGACGTGTATAGAGACCGGTAATCCCGGCAGCTTCTTCCAGAATACGCCTTCTGTTGACCGGTTTAGATGAAATCAGCTGACCAATCTGGCCTTGGCGCACCAGAGCAGGCGAGTGCGAACCGGTAGAGGCATCCGCAAACAAAAGCTGCACGTCGCGGGCACGAACTTCTTTGCCGTTGATGCGATACTGAGAGCCAGCATCTTTTTCAATGCGGCGGGAAACTTCCAGCGTGTCAGACTCATTGTAAGCAGCCGGTGCAGTGCGTTCCGCATTGTCGATGGTGAGCACGACTTCCGCATTGTTACGTGCCGGACGACCGGCGGTACCAGCGAAGATCACGTCTTCCATGCCGGACCCGCGCATGTTCTTGAACGAGTTCTCGCCCATGACCCAACGCATGGCCTCCAAAAGGTTGGACTTGCCACACCCGTTCGGGCCAACAACGCCCGTAAGGCCAGGTTCGATCAACAGATCTGTTGTATCGACAAATGATTTAAATCCAGAAAGACGCAGGCGTGAGAACTTCAAGAGAGTGTCCGATAAATTAGTGGTTTAAGCCCCTTTGTGTTCTGACCAAAAAATTCCCTTACAGGATCCCCAATTGGTCAGAACCTCAAAGCAATGGATCACGATTCGGGTAGGTACTTAAGCAAAACCTCTTCGAATTCAGCGAAGGGCATGGCTCCTTCAACTTTTTCGCCATTCACAAAGAAACTAGGTGTGGATCGCACACCGTGAACTTCCTGGCCGCGTGTTTGAACGTCGCGTACATGCGCAAAAATTTCTTCGTCTTTGATGCAGGATTCATAAGCCTCACCTGAAAACCCACCTTGCTTGGCAATGGCTTTCAGGTTCTCACCAGGGTTTCCCTGGAACGCCCATTGCACTTGCTGCTCAAAAAGAACATCGAGGAATTTGTAATAACGGCTTTCGCCAGAGCATCGCGCCAGCATCACAGCAGCCGTCGCAGCAGGATCAAACGGAAAGGCCCGGATCACCCAGCGCACCTTGCCGGTCTCGATATATTTCTCTTTGATCTCCGGGAAGCTCTGCAGATGAAACGCCGCGCAATGATTGCAGGTGAGCGAGGCATATTCATAAACCGTCACCGGGGCGTCTTCTGCACCAAGTGCATAATCGCCCATCGGACCCGCGACACTCAGAACGTCTGTGGCCGCAGGATCTGCAGTTGCGGCCGCGCCAGCGGGGGTGCCGTTGGAGTTCAGGTACCAAAAGACCACCAGAACGAGGACCAGCAGGGCTCCGCCGCCAATCATCAAATTGCGCTTATTTTGTTCCACTTTTATATATCCCTACTAGATGTTGCGTGATTATAGGCTTCTTGCTCGGTCTCTCAACCGATCCTTTCGCTTGCAACCGGCAGAGAATCGACGTTTAGCGGCTGGGCTTGCCGGGACCAGCAGATCGATTGGACCGTTTTTGCGAGCCAAGCACCCGGCGGCCAAGTGTCTCAAGAGAGGCTCTGAGAGTATCTGACTGGATAGTCGCCGTTTCAGCGCGAAGGGTCTCTTCTTCTGAGGGCGACAATGTGGCAATGCGGCGCTTGTAACTGGGCTTTGGCATGGGTAGCGGGGCTTGGATGAGTTTCATCCGCGTCACTGCCTGATAGCCATAATAGGAGTTGATGCGCTCCAGAATCTGCGGCTCCTGATGGGCAAATTCCAGGGCCCCCGGCCCATCGACGCGGACGGTCAGCGTCGCCCCTTCGGACCGACGGGGGCTTTCATTTGCTTTGGTGCGCGGAAAAGCGAGCTTTTCGGGCATAGATAATTCGGATAGGGACGCGCCCACAATCTCTGGCCAGTGCCGCACGATATGGTCCTGCTGAAAGCCCCGGGCTTTGAAAACAGAGCGCGCAGTCGCTGCGATCTGTTTTGCGATCGGCAACGGCACTCTGGCGCGGCGGGGCGCGCGACTGGGGGCACGGGGGGGTGGACGAGAGGGTGACATGGGGCCAGTGTGCCCCATTTTCTGGGCCAACGCGATGGGGCTATGTGTCCTGTTTCGACGACAGCAAGGGGAGAAGAAATGAAGCCGCCAAAAGCGTCAGAATTGCTGACCTGGTATGACGCCCATGCCAGGCGGTTGCCCTGGCGCGCTCTGCCAGGTGAACAGTCTGATCCCTATGCGGTGTGGCTCTCGGAGATCATGTTGCAGCAAACGACTGTCGCGACGGTAGGGCCCTATTTCCGGAAATTCCTACTGAAATGGCCGACGGTCGGCGACCTCGCCGCTGCCGACATAGATGAAGTGATGCATGCCTGGGCGGGCCTTGGCTATTACAGCCGCGCGCGCAATCTGCACGCCTGCGCAAAGCAGGTGGCAGCTGATCATGGGGGAGCCTTTCCAGACAATGAAGAAGGGCTCGCAGCACTTCCAGGCATCGGGCCTTATACCGCTGCAGCGGTCGCCTCAATTGCGTTCAACCGACCTGCTGTTGTTGTTGATGGCAATGTCGAGCGGGTGATCGCACGGATCTTTGATATTCGTGAAGCCTTGCCGGGCGCCAAGAAACCTATCAAGGAAATGACGGCGACCCTGACGCCAAAAAAACGGCCCGGCGATTTTGCGCAAGCCATGATGGACTTAGGTGCAACCATTTGCACGCCGCGCCGACCATCCTGCGATCGTTGTCCCTGGACAAAATCCTGCAAGGCGCGGAAAGCCGGCGACCAGGAGACCCTTCCGGTAAAAGCCCCGAAGAAACTAAAACCTACGCGCAAGGGCGCGGCCTTCTGGGCGGTGCGTAAAGACGGCGCAGTGTTGATCCGCAAACGCCCGCCCAGGGGCCTGCTCGGCGGCATGATGGAAGTTCCCTCGACAGAGTGGGTTGAGGAGACACGCGAAGAAGATACGCTTCTCTCTGAAGCACCTTTGGCAAAGCCGAAATGGAAGAAACGAGCGGGCCAAGTCAGGCACACCTTCACGCACTTTCATCTGGAGCTGGATCTCTACGAAGCTTCTGTGCCGCTCAAGACAAACGCCGACGGCGATTGGGTCTTGCCCGAAAATCTGGGCGACCATGCTTTGCCAACGGTGATGAAGAAGGTGGTCGCGTTGGCGCTTGCTGATGATAACGAGAACGCCGGTCCGCTCTAAGCGTTTCCAGGAGAAGTGTATAGCGGTTCACCGTTCGCAAACGCGGCACAAAAACATACCCGCTCAAACTGTGAGCGGGTATGGAGAAAACTGGCGTCGATAATCAAAATCTCTGAAAGCTTCAGCTTGCATAAATCTCTTTGCGCACTTTCTGGCGAAGCAGGTCGATGGGCTGCAGCTTGCCGCGTTTCTTGTAGTGCCAGAATGTCCAGCCATTACAAGCAGCTGCACCTTGCACGAGAGCGCCAATTTTGTGGATCGAACCCGTGGCGTCTTTACACGCGAGGGTCCCGTCGGCGCGGACACGCGCGGCGTGACGACTTGCAGGATCATAAAGAACAGTGCCGGGAGATAGGAGGCCGCGCTCAACAATCGTACCAAACGGCACCCGGGGTTCGGACTTCTTGGACTGCGTGACTTCAATATCTTCCGCGGTGCCGGACTTGGTGGACTTTAGCCGTTTTTTGGCTGCGTCAATGTAAGACGTTTCGCGCTCAAGACCGATAAAGTTCCGGCCAAGTTTCTTGGCCACGGCACCTGTTGTGCCTGTGCCGAAAAATGGGTCGAGCACAATGTCGCCAGGATTGGTTGTTGAAAGCAGGACCCTATGCAGCAGCGATTCAGGCTTCTGTGTTGGGTGAGCTTTCGCGCCGTCATCGCCTTTGAGGCGCTCGCCGCCGGTGCAGATCGGCAGCACCCAGTCAGAGCGCATCTGAACGTCTTCGTTCAAAGCCTTCATGGCGTCATAGTTGAATGTGTATTTAGACTTCTCGCTCTTTGATGCCCAGATCAGGGTTTCATGAGCATTGGTGAAGCGGGTGCCGCGAAAATTGGGCATCGGGTTTGTTTTGCGCCAGACCACATCATTCATAATCCAGAAACCCAGATCCTGAAGCTTTGCGCCGACGCGAAAGATGTTGTGATAGGAGCCGATCACCCAGATCGCGCCGCTATCTTTCAGGACGCGTCGGGCGGCAGTCATCCACTCGTGCGTAAACTGGTCATAGGTTTCAAAGCTCGCGAACTGGTCCCACTTATCCGTGACGCCGTCGACTTTGCTTTGGTCGGGGCGGGTAAGGTCGCCTTGCAGCTGAAGGTTGTAGGGGGGGTCGGCAAAAATCAGATCGACGGATTTTTCCGGCATCGCATTCATCAGCTCAATGCAATCGCCCTGAAGAATTTCGTTGGCCGGCAACCGGCTCATTTGACCTTTACGCCCCACGCTTTACTGCCCCCGTGCGCGCGCCTCAATTGGTTGGACACGCGTAAATTGAATCATGAAATCTGTTGGGGGAATCATGAGTCTCCATGGTTAACCCCCAGTTAATGCTGGTGAATCATTTTAGGAATCAAGGGCTTAAGGGGGCAACCCACCAAATAGAGTCTGTCTTACGCGTTTCTGCCCAACATGTTGCGTATGGGCTTGTAAGAGCGCCGGTGGTGTTCGTTAATGCCCAGCCGTTCAATGCCTGACTTATGCACAGCCGTGCCATAGCCAACATTGGTGTCCCAGCCATAACCGGGAAAATCTCGGTCGAGCGCCTGCATCAACCGGTCGCGCGTAACCTTTGCGATGATGGAAGCAGCGGCAATGGAGACCGAGCGACCGTCCCCGCCAATCACGGCCTCCGTTTTGCAGGCAAGGAGAGGGGTCTTATTGCCATCAACCAGAGCGACGTCGGGTTGTGTGTTGAGTTCAGCGACCGCATCGCGCATCGCGTCCAGCGTGGCATTGAGCACATTGCGCACTTCAACCTGTTCCACGCTGCCATAGCCGACACCGACGTCAGCATGCTCGAAGATAACTTCGTAGAGCGCGTCGCGCTTTTTGGCGGAGAGCTTTTTGCTATCGTCTAACCCGTCAGGAATATGTTTAGGGTCGAGGATAACGGCGGCTGCAACAACGGGACCTGCCCAGGCCCCGCGCCCGGCTTCATCAATACCGGCAATACGAAGTTTGGGTGCCCCCGCCGCCCGTTCCAGACTGAAATCCGGTCCACCAAAAAGAGATGTTTTATCACTCATGCTCCCAGTGTGCACTGGCGAGCAGATGGAGACAAATACCGTACCCCCAGGTGTCATCCCGGACGCGTCAGCGATCCGGGATCCATGCCGCCCTGGTTCGAGACGGTGCTAACGCACCTCCTCACCATGAGGCCTTAATGTTTAATCCAATCCTCATCCTGAGGAGAAGGCAATGCCTTCGTCTCGAAGGATGGACCCCGGATCAAGTCCGGGGTGACAGGAGTTGTTTGCCTCAAATGTTCTGCGCTTGCCGACAATTCAAAACAATGCCAGCTGATCACCCACTTTTTCAGGCACCAGAAATGCAGTGCAATCAAGCCCGCCATTCAGCGCATGGGTGTGAGAGCTTGGGCTTGTGCGAATGCCGAGCTTGTCAGCGGCCAGATCAAAACGCCGTTTGATCGTCCAGGCATAGGGCCCATCGCCGCGCATGCGCTTCCCCCATTCCGCGTCATAGTCTTTGCCGCCCCGTGTATCGCGGATGAGTTTCATCACCTTTTTCGCTTTGTCAGGAAAGGTGTCGCCCAGCCATTCCTGGAACAGGTCCTTAATCTCAAGGGGAAGCCGCAGCAGAATAAACCCTGCCTGTTCCACACCCGCATAATGAGCGCCGCGCAGAATGCGTTCGATCTCATGGTCATTAAGGCCCGGAATAATCGGCGCCAGCATCACGCCAGTGGGAATGCCTGCACTCGAGAGCATCTCAAGTGCAGCCATGCGTCTGGTAGGTGCGCTTGCGCGCGGTTCCATTTCCCGCGAGAGTTTTCTGTCCAGCGTGGTGATGGAGAGGGCCACCCGTACAAGGTTCCGTTTCGCCATCGACGACAGGATATCGATATCGCGTGTGACGAGTGCTGACTTGGTAACGATGGTCACCGGATGGTTGTACCTGTCGAGCACTTCCAGCACCTGGCGCATAATCCGGTAGCGCTTTTCTAACGGCTGATAGGGATCGGTATTGGTGCCAATCGCAATCGGTTTAACCTGATAGTTGGGCTTGGAAAGCTCCCGCTCCAAAAGCGCGGCGGCATTGGGCTTGGCAAAAAGCTTGCTCTCAAAATCAAGTCCGGGAGAGAGACCCATATAGGCGTGGGTTGGCCGCGCGAAACAATAGACACAGCCATGTTCGCAACCGCGATAGGGATTGATCGAACGATCGAAGGGAATGTCCGGTGATTGA
>JAJFGY010000068.1 GCA_021775935.1 Alphaproteobacteria bacterium | reverse complement strand
TCGTCTTGCCACCACAGACATCAGGCAACGATGAGTCGCGCGACAAAATCCGCATGGCGCTCAATAACCTCCTTTTTTAGGGGGTCGACTCCAGTGAGTTGTCGGCATTCCGGCGCAACCGCGAAGATCAGCGACGCAGCACCGGCAAGCGCGTAATACACGTGGGGCAGATCCGTCTGGGAGTACCCAAGTTCATTGAGCATGTAGTCAGCCAGCACGTTGAAGCGCGGGCGCAGATGGGTCGTGATCAGCCAATCGAGACGCTCATCCGCGTTCTTGCCTTCATCGACCATGAGCCAGAAAAATTCTGGATACTCGGCGGAGAACCGAACGAACTCCCGGATGGACTCACGGGCGTTCTCCCGCTCATCAGCCAATTGCCGCAGGGCAAGCCGATCAAACAAACGCCCGCCAATTTCCTCAAACAGATTGTCTGCGGCTGCGCGCCATAGCGCGTCCTTTGTTCCAAAGTGGTAAGTGATCAACCCCTGATTGGTCCCGGCTTCAGTTGCAATGTCGCGGGTGCTGGTTCCGTGAAAGCCTCGCTTGGCGAAGGATTGCCGGGCGGCTTGCACAATGCGCGCGGACGTCTCCTCACGCTTTTTCGAGCGGGTTGTACCCTTGGCATTTTCACGTTTAGTGTTTTTCAGTTTTGATTGATCACGAACCATCAGGATGCTTCCTTCTTTGTGTTGCCAATTTCATCGAGAAGTTGTCGGATTGCATCTTGGTCGCTGGCTGCCATCTCCTTCATGAAAGCGAGGACGTCCTCGGGAATCCATTGCCCGACAGCGTTCGCGAAACTTTGGCGCTGCTTCAGGCGCGAAAGCCAGGCTGAAACGCCGGGGTAAGGCGTGATGATGGTGTCCAGTCCAAGATGTTCAAGTCGCAGCACGTAGGGCAACACCGCACCATCTGCGATAGTCATCGTTGACCCAGCAAGCCACTGGGTGCGTTGGAGCTGGGACTCCATTGCGACCAACATCTTGATAAAGCGTTCAACAGCCATTCTGAATTCGGGTGCCGCCACGCCAAAATCAAGCACGCTTCTTCTTTGCGCACGCGCAGTGGGTTCAACGATGTTGGATATCGCTGCCTCCCGAACCTCTGCAGGCTGCGCGTTGATGAGGTTGCGTGGCCCCAGAGCAAACGTAACGACCGCTGCTTCTGCGTGGATCTTGTGATCAATCAGATGTATCCAGGAACGCATGTGGTGCGCCTCAAGGGGGTCATCTGGGACAAGCGGGTCGCCGCCACCGATCTGTTCCAGGTACATCATGATCAGTGATGACTCGCGAATGAGCCTCTCATCATGGCGGAGCACGGGCACCACATGATCGGGATGAATTTCAGCGTACCAATCCGCGTGCTGTTCGCCTGCCAGAAGGTCAATCTCGCGGGACGTGAAATCCATATGCTTTTCGGACAGGATCCACCGCACCTTTTGTGAGCAGGTGGATACCGCATTGTGAAATAGGGTCAGCATCAGCTTCCTCAAATTTATTCAAACGAATAATCTTTTCGCTGGTCACTTGAACAGCAAACCATTTCACTTGTCAATTGAATAAATTCATAAAGTTGCCGGACGCTGGGACCAACACGACAGCGCTGATCCGCTGAATTCTTAAGCTCTGGGCAAAATCTGGGACATCTCTACCAGACGACTATCGGCAAGGGCTGCAGCTCGAATGGGCGCAATGGAGAGATAGTCCGGATCTCGCGTCATTTCGATGAATTGTCGTCGAGTCGGATACCGCACCAGGATCACAATGTCCCATTCCTCACCGCCAATGATCGAATTGAGCGCACTGCCCATCCACACCGGCTCGCCACCAAAGCGCGGATGGAGCTTGGCAAACTCTTTTCCGTAAGCCTCATAGGCTTCACGGCCGGTAAGACCATCAACACCCACCCCACTCTCAGCAGTTGCGCGGTATCGCAAAAGATTGAGCATGACGACAGGTTCATCCAAATCTCCGGCGGCCATTGCCTCCAAAGCCGCAGCATCCTTATTCACGTGCCCCATATTCTACATTCCCATTTTCAAACATTGTTAGCCTCACTATTCATGTGCGCGTGGACCAGATCAACGTCCCTGCGATCACAAGCGTGTTGATTGCTGAGAAACTGATTGCAGTGGGTGAACGCCTCGATAGAGTTTCACCTTGCCGATTAGGCGCGCGGGCGCCCAAAATCCGAGGAGACAGATATGTGTGATGAAGAAACAGTCCAGGATAATGAGCGCTTTTTGGCAAACAGGTCGCTCTTGTCCAGGAGGCAGATCAACGCCGCTGCAGGCGCCGCGATCTTTATGGCCGCCCTTCCCCGCTCCGCAAATGCAATGGACGTGTCTGAAAGCAATGCCACCATCACCACGCCGGACGGTGAAGCCGATGCTTACTTCGTTCATCCATCATCCGGCCAGCATCCCGCTGTTTTGATTTGGCCTGATATCCTGGGGTTACGTCCTGCCTTTCGACAGATGGGAAAACGTCTGGCGGAAGCCGGATACTCAGTGCTGGTCATCAACCCCTACTATCGCCAGGCAAAATCCCCAGTGGTTTCGGAGGGTGCGAGTTTTCAAGATGAAGAAACCCGCAACCATGTGCTCCCCATGGCCCTTGCCTTGTCTGCAGACACAGTCGTATCAGACGCGCGCGCATTCGTTGGTTTTCTCGACGCGCAAGCCGCCGTTGATACCACCAAGAAAATCGGCACAACCGGATATTGCATGGGCGGTCCCTTCACCATGCTGACAGCGGCAACGCTGCCCGACCGTATCGGTGCAGGCGCTTCCTTCCACGGCGGACGGCTGGTTTTAGACACGCCAGATAGCCCCCACCTTCGCGTCCCCGAAATGAAAGCCGACTTCCTTTTCGCCATTGCAGAGAATGATGACGAAAAACAACCCGAAGCCAAAACAGCGCTGCGCGATGCGTTCGACAGTGCGGGTCTCAAGGCGGAGATTGAAGTTTATGAGGGAGCGCTCCATGGATGGTGCCCACCCGACAGCCGCGTCTATAACGAGGCGCAGGCGGAACGCGCCTGGGCCCGCATGCTGGCGCTGTTTGAGGGTGCTCTAGCGTGACCTGAGCAAAAATAAAGCCCTTTGACACCCTTCAATGCACCGCATCCACCCTGCATAGGGTTTGCGGAGCCGTTTCCGGTGGAGTGAGGGCGGCAGCGTGCGCACTTCGACTGACTGCCTAAGGTGCTCGCCGCAGTTCGACCGCCTTAGTCCCGATCGCAAGTCCGGAATCAGCCGGTCGCGGCAAGCGCGTACTGCCTCGCCCGACCAATGACGGCTACGCGGACAAACCTGCCGTTCAAAACGACAGTCGGAAAGTCGGCTTTAGTTTTCTATTGGCCCCTCACTTCTGGTCGAGGCAATCTGGATTGTCAGCCCTTCCTTGCCACAACGAAGTAGCTGGATGCTCCTTTGTAGATCTCTTCGGTGCGAACAGCTTGAAACCCTTTGACTGCCACCAACCTGTCCAAGTCTGCGGTTCTTAGGCGTCTGATTGGGATGGGAATAACGCCGGCCGCCAACAGCACGCGCATGAGCAAGATTTGGAGACGAACAAGCAAAGTCATCTTACCTCCCAAGCAAGGTGTGACAGAAATGAACGCCCCACCGGGTTTCAGCAGCTCAAGCGTTCTTTGAACGACCTTCTCGGGATCAGGCACTGTATGCAGCATATTGAAGGCCAAGATCACGTCGAGGGACTCGTTTTCATATCGCTCGTCAAAGATGTCGCCTTGTGCGAAGTTCACATTTGCTTTCTTCGCATCAGCTGCTTTGCCTTTGGCGATTGCGACCATCCGCGATGAAATATCAATCGCCTGAACTTCCTTCACATGGCCCGCAATTTCGCAGGCGGTCGTACCGGTCCCACATCCATAATCCAGGACAACATCGGTTTCCTTAAGGTGTTCCTTCGCGTTGTCTCGGCTCCGATTGTGAATGTACTCAAAACGCTCTTCGGTTTTGTCGTAGTTGCCGGCGGTTCGGTCCCAGAATTTTTCTGACTTGTTCATCTTATGTGATCCCCATGTTCGTTTCATCAGCAACATCAGAGGTCGCTGGTTTGGTGGCAGCGAAGCGCAGTGCCAGGGCTGAATCCACGGATTGCACGATTCATTTACCCGAGCGCACGAACTGCCTGAAGGATCAATCACTGAGTTCAGTGATCTCGTCTCGGGTCCGCGATGAGGGAGTGGCGGAGAGGAAGGGATTCGAACCCTCGATACGCTATTAACGTATACACCCTTAGCAGGGGCGCGCCTTCAGCCACTCGGCCACCTCTCCACCGCCGTGTATGCCCTAGGCTTTGCGCGGATTCAAGGCTGAAATCACCCCTATTTTCCTCAGATCAACCACTTTCCAGACATTCGAGTCCTGTTGGTCCGGGAATCGGGTCAGACTGCGCCACCAGTCAAATTAGGGGGAAAATTCATGTTGGCTCGTATTCTCGCGGCCCTGCCAGGTCTCGCAATGGGGTTTAATGCATTCATGTGGGTGACAAACCCGGCAGTAGCGGCTCAAAATCTCGGCATGCCTTTGCTCGATGGCATTGGCCGCAGCACCCAGGCTGGCGACTTCGCGGCTTTCTTTTTTGCGTGCTCAGTCATGGCATTTCTGGCTGCCTGGAAGCAAAACCCAATCTGGGCCTATGGCGCCGCTCTGCTGCTCGGTGGCGCAGCGGTTTTCAGAACACTCGCCTGGGCTGTGCATGGGGCAGAATTCGCAACTCTGTTCATAGTTGTAGAAGCTGTGATGACGCTCATGCTTGTCGCCGCAGCACAAATGATGAAAAGCGATGCTTGAATAGGAATAAGCAAGCGATCAACCATGTAAAAACCCGGCCCTGCAGGATTGCAAGGCCGGGTTTTCTACTAAAGCTGGATGCGTCTAACGCGCCATATTGATGATCTTGAGCTGTGTGAACTCCTCAAGACCATCCTCGCCAAGCTCAGTTCCCAGGCCAGACATGCCAGCGCCGCCAAACGGGATGGCAGGGTCAAGCTCGGCATGCTTGTTCACCCAGACCGTTCCAGACTCCATTTTGTCAGCAAGTGCATAAGCCTTCTCGGCATCTGACGACCAGATGGACCCGCCAAGGCCATATTCTGAGGCGTTGGCTCGGTTGATGGCATCATCAACATCAGAATATTTGATCACCGGGAGCACAGGTCCGAATTGCTCCTCATCCACGATCCGAGACCCTTCGGCAACGTCGCGCACGATTGTTGGTCGGATAAAATACCCCGGTTGATCAGGTGTGACACCACCCGCAATGATCTTACCGTCTTGATCTGCCGCTTTGATAAGCTCTTGAACCTTCTCGAACTGCATCTTGTTCTGAAGCGGACCAAGTTGCGTACCTTGTTCTAATCCATCTCCCATAATGGCAGCGTCAGCAATCGTCGCCAACTCATCACACATTTCGTCATAGATCGATTCATGAACATAGAGCCGCTTCATGGCGATACACACCTGTCCGCTATTTTGAAACGCACTATTGAAGAGCTTCGGCGCGGCTTCTTTCGGATCAACATCCCCGAGCACGATGCCGGCATCATTTCCGCCCAATTCCAGCGTGATGCGCTTGAGAAGACCCGCAGCGCCTGCCATCACCTTGGCGCCTGTCGCCGTGGACCCTGTAAAGGAGATCTTGCGCACATCAGGATGCGCTGTCAGCGGCGCGCCAAGGTCATTTGCATCTGCGATAATGTTCACAACACCTGCCGGCAGAATATCTTTGATGAGTTCGCCTAGTTTCAAACTTGTTAGTGGCGTCGTCGGTGCAGGTTTCAGCACAACTGTGTTTCCTGCAAGCAGCGCTGGGGGCAATTTAAAGGCCATCAGGATCATCGGGAAGTTCCAGGGAACAATTGCGCCAATTACGCCGAGAGGCTTCCTATGGGCCTCTACGCGCCGTCCTTCGCTATCGTCGAGCACTTTCACCGGCAAATCGAGCGATGTGAAATAGCGGAAGAAGGCTGCAGTCCCATAAACTTCGCCCGTTGCATCTGCGAGAGGCTTGCCTTGTTCCTGTGTCAGAAGCCGTGCCAATTCCTCACCATTCGCTTCAATGGCATCTGCAATCGCTGTGATCGCTTTCTTACGTTCGTCGATTGTCGTTGCCGACCACGCGGGACATGCAGCCTTGGCAGCGGCAATCGCCTGCTCAAGTTGAGCCTCCGAAGCGCGCGCGCACACAGCGACAGTTTCTTCGGTCGCCGGGTTCACGACGGCCATCTCCATGTCCCCGTCAACCAGCTCACCATTGATTAAGAGCCTATAATCACTCATCTCGCATCTCCCTAAACCGGACATTGTTGCTCTGTCCGCCCCGCGGACGTGTCCTTTGTCGGGGAGCTTTCCACTTCATCTCGCCTAATTCAACGACATTCGCCCAGCCGCATCCAAGTTGACGTAGCGTGTTCAACGATGAACACCCCAAGGAGTCCGATCAGTCACAACAGAATGACTGTTCACGAGCGCCAAGATCGATACACTTTCACAAAAGAAATTCTGTTTGGGAGGACAAGATGGCGACCAAAGTGCGCGTAGCGGTAGTTGGAGCGGGACTTGGCGGCATAGCAGCCGCGACAAAACTAAAAGAAGCAGGAATTGATGATTTCCTGGTTTTTGATCGAAACCAGAAAGTCGGCGGTGTCTGGCACGAAAACAAATATCCCGGATGCTGTTGCGACACCCCGGTCGCCCTTTATGAGTTCTCCTTTGCGCCCAACCCAGGCTGGACGCACCTCTTTCCGCGCGCAGCCGAAGTTCAGGCCTACGCCGAGAACCTGGTCGAGACCTTTCAACTCACGCCGCACATGAAGTTGGGCGATGGCATGGCGAGCGCGGTGTGGAGCGAAGCCTCCAACACTTGGACCTTAAAGACAGAAAGTGGCGCAGAATTTGAAGCCGACGCCATCGGTGCCGGCATGGGCCAGCTCAACCGGCCTGCTTACCCAGATATAGAAGGTCGCGACAGCTTTGCAGGACCCTCCATGCATTCCGCCAGATGG
>JAJFGY010000067.1 GCA_021775935.1 Alphaproteobacteria bacterium | reverse complement strand
TGTTTTACAAATCAGTTTACAGAAGAATCGCGTGTATCCTTTGTTTTACTGAGATCTGAACCATCCTGGAACGGATGTTTTTCACTTTTCGTAAATCTAAAGTCTTGCTTTTTGCGTTTTGGAAGGAGATTCAGACAATATTGGAC
Organism: Alphaproteobacteria bacterium; assembly: GCA_021775935.1. GTDB lineage: Bacteria > Pseudomonadota > Alphaproteobacteria > Parvibaculales > Parvibaculaceae > Mf105b01. The sequence goes on along the minus strand of JAJFGY010000067.1, from coordinate 2,500 downwards.
ATTGCTAGACCTTGCCAGGTCCCCAAATTTCATTGGCTGGCGACGGATTTGTTCAATTCTGTAATTAGATTGTCCCAGGCTGCTTCGTCTTCAGCTGTCCAGCTATTACCCAATATGTGGCGAAATGTATCCACCACGTTTGTAAAGAATGTCTCAAACGTTTCTGGTGGCACGCCAATTTGGTCGTGATTGATTTTCTCTGTCGCTATGAGGCTGGAGGCGTAGTGTTTATCACCTGTGAAGTCGAGGAAACACTCGATGACCTGTGCGAGCATGTTGCCCTTCACGCTGTTGTCTCTGTCCAAGATGAAGAGCTCCCGCATGTCCGGGTGTTTGTCGAAGAGGCGTTCGTAGACGAGGTCCGTTGGATCACCATGAATTGTGGCGATCCGTTCCAAACAATCTTCAATCATATTAGGCGTTTTTTCGACGCTACTCACAGACTCTCTCCTATTCGGCAATGGGTCACAATGCCGACGTGGGAGAGGTGATTGCTAGTCTTTCGTCACGCCCGCAAGTTCCCCACTATCGCCGAGATAGCCTGACCAAGCAAACCAGTAAGCGATGTGTCCAGGTAGTCTTGAAAATGACTTTCCGCGCGCATTTGTTAGAGCTTCTTCGGAAACAACCCAGGTTTCTCCATTTGCGACCAGTTGTCGCGGGTCATTGGTTTTCTCAAATACTCTCCCGTCTGTGCGATAGGCGCGCACAGTTCTGGAGGCTGCATTGCCGACTAAAGTCAGGGATATGGCACCGGCAATATCGTTGATGACGGGGGTGTCTTCAAAACTTGCCAGCGACCAGGCCTTGTCGGCACTGGCCGACCGAAGCGCGAAGACATAGTCTTTCGGATCGAGATCATCACTTTCGACCAAAGCGGGAAACAGCAGATCCTCACTCTCGAAATAGTCGCCATACGGCTTGCCCGGTTGATAGTCGCGGATAAAGCCGGTCTCGATGGCAAGGACACGGGTTGTCGGATTCTGATCTTGCCAGTCCCGCCAGGTAGTGATCGCAACCGGGTGTGTTTTGAGTTCAATATCACTTTCGGCCAAACTTCCAACAACAGGCTTGCCCGTGACCTGGTTCCATAAGGATTGGGTCTGGTGGTCGTACATCAGTTTGTTGGACCGGAAAAGAAACCCGGAACTGCCGAAGGTTAAGTTCGTTCCGTCGGGACGTTCGGTTTCAAAAAGGATGCCTGACGCACAGAGGGTACAATAAGCAAGAGATACGGGGACGCCGCCGATGACGTCATTGAACATTTCGTGCCAGTCCATGATCCGCAGCGGATAAGCTCGTACGTCTCCCTTAATCGATATGCCGAAGACGAGTTCATCATCGGTGAGGTAATCAGCCGAGGCTGCGTCTATGAGTTCAGGGTTGGTGAGCGCAGGAATCCCATCTTTGTGGACGCCACCCCAGACAATTTCCTCCAGTCTGATTTTGTGGGAGACACCTGGATACACAAAGCCCACAAAATTTGGATCGATTGAGGCAAAGAGCGTCGCAACAAAACTGTCATGGTTCTCGAATGCCTGAATGTCGGGATGCGCCTGCTGCCAGAGCACCCAATCGTGCCAGCGATCCCCGACGTTCTCGCCTGTAAGCATTTCTAGTGCTTCCACAATGATCTCGCGCTCATTTGGGTTAAACCGCAGGCCTCTGATGAGGGCAGGGATTGCCGGTTTTCCACCCACATCCCGAAGCCATTCGATCGCGACCCGCCTGAGGACTGGCGATTGCGCAATGAGCTGTGCTGCCATGTTGGCGGTCTGACGGTCTGGCATGTCCTCGGCTTGTGCTGGAATGCTAAGGGGGCTGAGCAGGGCAGCACCGAGCGCCGCTCTGATAGCGAATTGTACAAGGGTTCGGGCAAGCGGATTTTTCATCGCATTCTCCATTCTGGAGAAATCATAGGCCCTGGGGGCAGATGGTGGCGTCACTTGAGCTGACGTCTGCGTGAGAGCAGTTCTTGGTTATTTGGCGACATTTTGGCGTGTTTTCGGCTGATTTCGGATAGGGGGCGGCCCGAATCTCGCTATAAAGCGAAGATGACAAAGGCCACATTGCCCCCTGAGATACCCGATCAAGAAGTCAATCTGCGCGAAGCGTTGGAAGAGCGCTATCTTGCCTATGCGCTCTCGACCATCATGCATCGGGCACTGCCTGATGTGCGTGACGGGCTGAAGCCGGTGCATCGTCGGCTCTTGCATGCCATGCGGCAGCTGAAGCTTGATCCAAAATCCGGGTTCAAAAAATCCGCGCGGATCGTGGGCGACGTGATGGGTCGCTATCACCCGCACGGGGACCAGGCGATTTATGATGCACTTGTTCGTCTGTCTCAGGAATTTGCACAGCGCTATCCCCTCGCTGAAGGGCAGGGCAATTTCGGCAATATTGACGGTGATAACGCAGCGGCCATGCGCTACACCGAAACCCGTCTGACGGAGATTGCCCAGCGACTACTGGATGGGATTGACGAAGACACGGTTGATTT
>JAJFGY010000066.1 GCA_021775935.1 Alphaproteobacteria bacterium | reverse complement strand
ACGCACTCCTTATCGGCATGAGCGGCATGCTCGCTCCCGTCGCCCGGCAGATTGTTGGCGAAAGCCAGCACGCCACCCTCTGCGCCCGCAGCGCCAGCACGTTCACTTTTGGCGAAAGCTTCCTCGACGACAAGGTCGTGAAGCTTCCCATCGACTATACGGACGAAGCCCACTTCCTCGATACGCTGCGCATTCGCGGTCCTGTGGACCTCGCCGTCACCTGGCTTCACCCGGAAGCGCATTCCCTGCGGGACGGCATTGCCGAGTGTGTGATCCCCGGTGGCAAGATCATCGAAGTGATGGGTTCTGCGTCTGGCACACCTGATGGATTCGCAGATCAGCGGCTAGACGCAATGAAATCCCATGCGGGTAAAACCTATCGCCAGGTCGTGCTTGGTTTTGTCGTAGACGACGCGGGATCGCGCTGGCTCACCCATGAAGAAATCTGCGATGCAACGTTGCGCGCCTATCGAGGGTTCGAAACCCGCACCATCGCTGGCACGCTGGAGCCCTGGGCCAAGAGACCATGAAACAGATATTCACCGCCCTGCTGACACTCATCGCCTCACCGGCACTCGCAGATTTCACACAAACCCCGATGGCGCCACCGCCGCAAGGTGTCATTGATCGCGCACTGGACGACCCGGACTGTTTTCTGCCGGAAACGTTCAACGCACTTGAAATGTGGGACGGCACAACGCTCGATGCCAATACCCGCGTTCACATCGTGCCATGTCAGGTTGCTGCCTATAATGTGGTCTCAAAGATCATCATTGAGCGCCGCGACGATGAGGGCACAAGCTCAACCTTCGATCTTCAGAGTTTTGCGGACTATTCAAGCCACTATGGCTGGACGGCATCTGATACCCTCACCAACGCCTTTATCCTTCCAGAGACAGGCCACCTCGCCCACTTCCACAAAGGCAGAGGGATTGGCGATTGTGGCACCACAGGGTCCTGGGAATGGACGGGCTACGTCTTTGCCATGATCGAGTACCGCGTTCATGAGGCCTGCGATCAAAGTCTCATGCCGGACGCCTGGCCGATCATCTATCAGCGCAACCCCAGGCCAGAATCCGCCATGAGGCCGGACCCGGTCATTGATACGGAAGAACACAACAGCGCCACAACGGATTGCAGTCAGGCCCCCTACTGTGAAGACCGCCGCTATTTCAAAGATTTTCTCGTTTCTTGCAGACAGCCGCGCACCGACGGCTCCCGTTTCTGTTCTGCAAACGCCTATGTGCATAACAGCGGCGCACCGGCAGGCTTTGACTATCAGCTCAGGGTCAGTCGTGACAGCCGTGAAGCGCCCCTGCGTCTCTCCCTCATTGCGGTGTATGAAATGATGGATCGAAGCAAACCGATGACCGTTAGTGTAGACGGAGAACGCATCGCTGTTCTCACACCAAACGCAATAGAAACACCTGGCTCCATCAATGACTATTTCATCGGTCCTCAGGACGTGACGGACCGGTTGATTGATGCCATGCGGGCAGGTTCGGACGTCTCCTTTACCTATCGAAGTGAGAATGGGCACAACATATCCGTTCCCTTCTCGCTCTCGGGCCTCACCGCGTCGCTTCTTTGGATGCAGGAAAACGCAGGACGATAAGTTCACGAATCTGTGCATAGACGAAGTCAACACCACACCTATCCTGAGAGTAGAATTTCATCAGGGGTGACCATGCGCACTATTTCCTTTTTTGCTGCTATTTTTGTCGGCTTCGCACTGATTGGCGGGGCAAGTTTCGCAGTCGAAGACGGTCTCATCGATCAGACCGCAACACCGCGCGAAGGCGGAATGTCGCTTGAACAGATGAGCGTTATTCTGGAGCGATTGGACAAGGACCTGAAGGGCGAGAGCGGTAATTGGCAGCTCACGATTGCTGACATCCCGGTCATCATCGTCACCGATGACAGGAACAATCGAATGCGCATCCTGGTCGCCATTCGAAAAGCCGATACGTTAACCCCCGACGAAATCACCCGGCTTATGCAGGCAAATTTCGATAGCGCCCTGGATGCACGCTACGCAGTCGCACAAAACATCCTTTGGAGCGCGTTTATTCACCCCTTAAGCACACTACACGACAGGCAATTCATTGAAGCGATAGGCCAGACCGTCAACCTGGCCCTCACATATGGCACGAGCTATTCATCTGGCCTTTTGCTCTATGGCGGTGGCGACAGTCGCGGCATTCAACAACGTGAATTGATCGACCAATTGTTGAAACAGGGACAGCCAACCTAGAGGTCAGCTTAGCAAATATTGCCCCACATCTTTCACGTCGAAGATAATCGAGATCCAAAGCGTGGCGAGTGCAAGCACATACCAGACGCCATAAACACTCTTCACTTCAATCTGCGAAAAGCGCCGCGCCATATAGATGGCGACCGGTGTCCACAAAATGAGGTGGGTGATGCCCCACAAACCGTTCCAGCCAACATACACACCTAAGATCATGGTAGCGGGGATGGTGAGCACCATGGCCAGCAACAGCCACCGCGCTTCAACCTTAAAGATTGCAAAGAGGAGAGCGCCCAGGCCAAGCACGACCATCATCCAGGTCATCCATAGCTGTACCCATTGCGGCAACGCGGCGATATAGACCTCTTGGTCCGCCTGCGCAATCGCCCAGGCATCCATAAATTCAGTGAACATGGGTTCCCCTCCCTAAACTTGATTGGTTCTTGTTATTGATCACTATTGTCGAACCTTGGAGCGAGCCTCGCATCTCACAATCGCGTTAGACAAGTGGAAAAAAATTATGCCCCCGATGAACAAAGACAAATCCTTTTTGTCTAACCCGGAATGGGTAAAAGGCACCTGCGATTGCGGGATAGTTCAATTCGAAATCAAATATCCAGCGCGCTGGTCCTATCATGATCATTCCGCGGGGACACGGAGCGCAATGGGCACCGCTTCGGTTACCTATGTCGGCTCTTGGCGCAAACGCTTCAAAATCACGAACGGTGAGGATGCGCTTTCAGACTATCGCAATGATGACAAAGCCCTGACCCGGCGCTTTTGCATCGAATGCGGCACGCCCATCACCTACGAGCGGGATGCATCGCCCCACATGGTGAATATTCCACGTGGACTGTTCCGTGAAGGTGTGGGCCGCGAGCCGCGCTATCACGTGCGGATGAGTGAGATGCCAGATTGGGCTTACACCGGCGAACAGGTGAATCCGCTCAAAGACTACCCAACGGTCCTCTATGAAAGACCGCGAAAGTCAAAAAAGCTGAAGACACCTGAGGATATGTTTTAGATCATTCTGAAAAAATCAGGTCTGCTCGACATCCGGGTTCACCCGCGCATAACCTTCTTCACGGACTCTATCCATAAGTGGAACAATCGCCTCATGCGGTGTACCCAGCGAATGGAGCACATCAGAAGCCAATTGCAGAGATGCTTCTAGTGTTTCAGGGACAATGCCAGTCGCACCAAGCTTCATAAGCTCCCTTGAGTGCGTAAGATCATGCGCGCGAACAAAGAGCGGAACCTTGGGCCATTTGGCTCGCACAGCGGTTACCCCTTTTGTGCTGGCGTCATAATCATTCAAGGTAATGACAATAGCCGCTGCTCGGTCAGCGCCGACCCGCTCCAACACATCATGGCGCGCTGCATCGCCATAAAAGACAGGTTCACCGCTTTTGCGGGCTTCACGGGCACGAACCGCACTCATATCCAGCGCGACAAAGGGAACCATCTGTTCTGACAAAAGTCTAGCAACTGTCCGACCAACACGCCCGTACCCGGCGATAATAACGTGTCCGCTTAAGTCCTCATCAATCGCCGAAATCTCAACTTCCTTCTCGACCCGGTATCGCCGGGCAACAATCGCCGACACACCATTCCCTATAATCATGAGAAATGGGGTCAGCGCCATCGAGACGCCCGCAACAATCAACATATATTGCGCCACTTCACGGTCCAGCACACCACCCGCCATCGCGCCGCCAATAACCACAAAAGCAAACTCGCCACCGGCGCTTAGCAAAAGACCGCTACGCACAGCCTGACTGGCGGTCACGCCAAACATCACCGTCAGTGATGAAATCATGATGGCCTTAATGCCAATCAGGCCAAAGACACCCAGAAAAATTTCGTAGGGCATCATCTGCATGATCGCAAAATCGAGCCCCATTCCCACGCTGATGAAGAAAAGGCCAAGCAAGAGCCCCTTAAACGGTTGAATATCGATTTCGATCTGCGGGCGAAATTCAGTTTCAGACAGCACAAGCCCTGCCAGGAATGCACCAAGGGCCATAGAGAGGCCAGACTGTCCCGTTGCCCAAGCGGTACTCAAAACGGCCAGAAGCGTCAGCGCCATAAACAGCTCAGGCGAACGAGCCCAGGTGACCAATCGAAAGAGGTAGCGTAGCGCGTAGCGGCCAACGATGAGGATTACTGCAATGGCCGCAACGGCCTGCAAGAGCGCCAGACCGACCAGCTTGGCAAGATCAAACGGCCCCTCCGCCCCACCATTGGAGAGGATCGAAACCAACATGATCAGCGGCACAACTGCCAAATCCTGAAACAGCAGAATAGAAAACGAACGGCGGCCCATAGGTGTCGCAAACTCGCCGCGTTCAATGAGTACCTGCGTAACAATTGCGGTGGAAGACAAGGCCAATGCAAAGCCGATAACCACCGAGGCTTCAATTGAATTGCCCCACATGTGGGCAAAAAGGGCAAGCACCGTTCCACTGATCAACACTTGCAAGCCGCCCAGGCCAAAAATCAACCGGCGCATCGCCAAAAGCCGCTCGAACGGTAATTCCAGACCAATGGTAAACAAAAGGAAGACGACACCAAGCTCAGCCAGCCGAGCGACACCCTCAATATCGGGTATGACGGCAAGGCCAAAAGGCCCGATAATCGCGCCTGCTGCAAGATATCCCAGCACGGGGCTTGCTTTCATCCACTGAAAAAGCGGGACAATCAGCACCGAAGCGACAAGAAAGACAACAATCTCCCTCAGATACGGAACAACCTCCGTATGACCCGCACCCGCTTCCACCAGTTTCATCTCCATCACTATCGTGTGTTTCAGCCATACCACGATGGGCTCTGCTCAATTTGAGCGGTTTTACTTCCCCACGAAGGCCCCTATATATGGAGGATAGGGGATCGACGTTAAGAAAGAAAATAAATGACCGCCGATGGCAGTTTCAATATGACGCTGAAATTTGGGACGCCTGAAATTGGGCCGACCTTGTCGGTAAATGGCACATCGTCGGGCTGGAGCAGCTTCCCATGATGTACCTGTCGCTGATCAGCGGTTTTGTCATTCTGCTGTTTTGCGGTGACCTATTGGTCCGAGGGGCCGTCTCGCTTGCCCTAAAGCTCGGCATCCCTTCTATGCTCATTGGTCTAACAGTAGTCGCTTTTGGTACATCTGCTCCAGAACTTGTGGTTTCCATCAGAGCCGCCCTCACCGGCGCAAGCGGCATTGCAATTGGCAATGTTGTGGGCTCCAACATTGCGAACGTTCTTCTGGTTTTGGGTATCCCTGCCCTTATCTATCCAACACTTTGCGACCAGGTTTCTGTACGGCGCAACACCCTCTTCATGGTCACAGCCACCCTCATCTTCATATTCCTGTGCCTGTTTGGTCAGCTGGTTTTCTGGCAGGGGATGATCCTGTTCACGCTGGTTTTGCTCTTCTTGGGCTATGTGGCCAGCCATGCAGTTGGCTCAGCCAACGGTGCGGGCGCGGCTGCGATAGAAGAAGAATTCGAACTGCCAGATGAGGAGTCGGGTCTTCCACAAAGCACCATCATGATCGCGCTATTTTTGCTCGCCGGCGTTTTTGGCTTGCCGCTGGGCGCCCATTTCATTGTGGATGGCGGTACCGAGATCGCCCGCGCCTTTGGTGTTTCAGACAGCGCGATCGGCCTTTCTCTCATTGCATTTGGAACATCTCTGCCTGAATTGGCAACCACAGTCATCGCAGCACTTCGCCGGCAGGCGGACATCGCAATCGGCAATGTGCTTGGCTCCAATCTGTTCAATATCCTGGGAGTTATGGGCATTACCGCAATGGTCGCTCCCATTGACGTGCCTCCTGCATTCCTCTTGTTTGACCTCTGGGTCATGCTTATCGCCGCTCTGCTGGTTGTGCCCTTTGCCATGGCGAAAGGAACCATCACGCGTTCAGCAGGTGCCTTTTTCCTGATCGGTTATGTGGCCTATATCTACTTTCTATTCGTGGCGGACCGGGCTGCCATGATGCATGGTGCATAAGTCGCGCTCATGACCAAACACCGTTCTCGTAATGCACTCATCACAGGCGGCGCAAAACGCATTGGCCGCGCCATTGCCCTCAATCTTGCTTCCGAGGGGTGGGGCATCGCTGTTCACTATCGCGGCTCAGCTGAGGACGCGACCACTACAGTCCAGGAAATCATCGAAGCTGGAGGGCACGCCATTGCTCTTCAGGCAGACCTAGCAGATTTCAATGCCCTCAACCCGCTAGTCGCCACCGCGAAGGCTGAGCTGGGGCCGCTGACAGCTTTGGTGAACAACGCCTCCCTCTTCGCCAATGACGATCTGGCGACGCTGACGCCTGAGACCTGGGCGGCCCATATGGACACCAACCTCCGTGCGCCTCTTTTCCTCGCGCAGGCTTTCGCTAAGCAACTACCTTCTGATATGCAGGGCAACATCATCAATATGATTGACCAGCGCGTGTGGCGTCTCACCCCGCGCTTTCTGTCCTACACAACCTCCAAAGCCGCTCTGTGGACGTTGACCCAAACTCTAGCCCAAGCCCTGGCCCCCAATGTCAGGGTCAATGGCATTGGCCCGGGTCCCACCCTCTCAAATGACCGACAGTCAGCTGCAGATTTCCAGGCACAGGCCGAGGCAACCCTGCTCCAGCGACAAATTACCCCAGAAGAAATTTGCGCTGCGATCCGATTTATCCTTGCAGCGCCAGCTCTAACCGGTCAAATGATCGCTCTCGACAGTGGCCAGCATCTTGCCTGGCAGACGCCCGACGCCAGCGGCCCTGAATAACCCAGCGGATTGCGAACAAGGATTGAACGCCCATGAGCCACCGCACTTCTAATGACGGCCAAGACGGCGACAACGTGACTCGCCTGAAAATCGCTGATGCGGCCCAGTCAATTCGTCATGTATTTGTGCGGGATCTGGTTCTCGACGGCGAAATTGGCGTCTATGCCCATGAAAAAGACGGCTTTCAGCAGCCGATGCGCTTCAATATTGACCTAACTGTGCGCGAAGTCGCCCATAGCGACACCCTGGAAAACGTCGTCTGCTATGAGCAAATCGTCAATAAGGTGAAAAACCTGCTGACCGAGGGACATGTCAATCTGGTGGAAACCTTGGCGGAGCGGATTGCATCTAGATGTCTGGAAGACGCCAGAGTTGAATGCGCACGGGTACGGGTAGAGAAGCTTGCAGCTATTCCTGAAGTAGCAAGTGTTGGTGTCGAAATTGAGCGGCGACGCGCCCACCCTTGAGTCCGTTCAAGGCCCTAAAGTGAAACAATGAAAACACCATTACAGGCTTGAATTTTTTCATATTTTCGTCATCTAAAAATACACCGCATGCGGACATTGTACACACGCCATGACGGCACGGGTTAACCATAGGGTCTAGAGGCCGAAATTCTCCCCAAATGCAGAAATTGCCATTTTCGATTTCAAAACGTCTTATTTTTCAATAAGTTAGCAAAATGCAAATTGGGCCCAATAATCGATTAATCGTTATGTCACAATCGGTTGCACAGAATCTCTCAAGATTCTCAACAAACTTATCCACAAGGTGCAGGTGAAACAGGTCGGTACAGTAATGGGGGTAAATCTCATGAATAAAGGCGCAGCATTCAGCACCCTTATATTCAACAAAGCCACGCCACTACTGAGGGACAATAACGCCGCATCTACGGTCGATCTCAGGAGGATGACGGCGCAATGAGCAAGGACGCCGTCCAAAGCGGGCAAGAGCAACTCCACGGAGCAGTATTGATCTCAGAAAAGGTCAAAACCCTGCCAGACAGTCCCGGCGTCTATCGGATGCTGAAGGCGAATGGCGATGTCTTGTATGTGGGTAAGGCGCGCAGCCTGAAGAAGCGCGTCACCAGCTACACCAAGCTCGCAGGCCACTCAAACCGCATTGCCCGCATGATCGCCTCAACCGAGGCCATGGAGTTCATCACGACGGCCACTGAGACCGATGCTTTGCTGCTGGAGGCCAACCTCATCAAGCAGCTAAAGCCCCGCTACAACGTCCTCTTACGCGACGACAAATCTTTCCCCTACATCTTGCTGACTTCAGATCACGACTTCCCCCAGGTTGTTAAACACCGGGGCAGCCGCTCCCGGGAGGGTGACTATTTTGGCCCCTTTGCCTCAGCAGGCTCAGTAACACGTACACTCAACACGCTTCAGCGCGCCTTTTTGCTGCGTTCTTGTACCGACTCTGTTTTTGATGCACGGACGCGCCCCTGCCTGTTGTTTCAAATCAAAAGATGCTCTGCCCCTTGCACCGGCGAGATCAGCAAGTCGGACTATGCAGAACTGGTCTCAGAGTCTCGCGACTTTCTTCAAGGCAAGAGCCGTCGAACGCAGGAGCATCTTGCCGAGCAGATGGAGGCGGCGAGCACCAAGCTCGACTTCGAGGGCGCCGCGATCTATCGCGACCGCATTCGCGCGCTCACCAACATTCAATCTCATCAAGGGATCAACCCTCAATCAGTAACCGACGCAGATGTGTTCGCTGTTGCTGAAGAGAGCGGCCAGACCTGCGTTCAGGTGTTCTTCTTCCGGGGCGGGCAAAACTGGGGCAACCGTGCCTACTTCCCCCGGCACGACAAGGATTTCTCGCGCGCGGAGGTGCTCGACGCCTTCCTCGCTCAATTTTATGATGATCGCCCCTCCCCGCCCAAGATCTTCTTAAGTGACGATGTGCCCGGTAAAGCTCTGCTTGGAGAAGCACTCACAATTCGCGCCGAACGCCGAGTGAACGTCTCAGTCCCACAACGGGGTGAAAAGCGAGAGCTCGTCGAACACGCATTGCGCAACGCAAAGGATGCCCTTGGCCGTCGCCAGGCTGAATCAGCCACGCAACGCAAACTCCTCAATGAGCTCGCAGAAATATTTGGCCTGGAAAGTCCCCCTGCACGCATCGAGGTCTATGACAACAGCCACATTCAGGGAACCAATCAGGTCGGCGGTATGATCGTTGCCGGTCCAGAGGGCTTTCTGAAAAACCAATACAGAAAATTCAATATCAAAGGCACTGATATTGAACCCGGCGATGACTATGGGATGATGCGGCAGGTTCTAACCCGGCGTTTCACCAGGCTCTTAAAGGAAAGCACAGCAGCAGCCGAGCAGGCGGACACGCCTCAAACCCAAGAACAGGTGCTGGACGAACGTCGTGCCAACGGCTGGCCTGATATCATTCTGATTGATGGTGGCCCGGGCCAACTTTCAGTCACTGTTGAAGTGATGACGGAGTTGGGAATTGACGACGTCACCATCGTTTCTATCGCCAAAGGTCCAGATCGCAATGCCGGTCGGGAACGTTTCTTTATGCCGGGGCGCGATCCTTTTTCACTTCCCGACAAGAGCCCAGGGCTCTACTTCCTGCAAAGACTGCGCGATGAAGCCCACAGATTTGCCATCGGATCTCATCGGGCGCGGCGCGCAAAACAAGCCAAATCCAACCCGCTCGACAATGTGCAAGGCGTTGGGGCTTCACGAAAGCGTGCCCTGCTCCACCATTTCGGGTCAGCCAAGGCCGTTTCGCGTGCAGGACTGACCGATCTCAACGCTGTTGAGGGCATTTCGGAGAAAGTCGCCAAAGCAGTTTACGATCATTTCCATGGAACACCCGATTGACGCAATCAAGTGCTATGGTGAGCCCCAATGCTATAGTGGACCCATGAATCAGACAGCGAACAGTAAAGCAGACCCCGACACCAGGCAGGATCGGAGAACCGCCGTTCTCACAAGCCTTCCAAATATGCTGACTTATGCACGCATCTTGATGGTGCCGGCCCTTGTCGCTGGTTTTTACCTAGAGGGACAAGCGGCCAACTGGACCACGCTTGGGATCTTCGTCCTCGCTGCAATCACAGACTATTTCGATGGGTATTTTGCGAGAGCGTGGGAACAGACATCCAGCCTTGGCCGAATGCTGGACCCAATCGCCGACAAGCTACTCGTCTCCGCAGCCCTTTTTATGCTGATTGCCAATGACACCATCAGTTGGGGGTCAGTTTTGGCAGCCATCATTATCCTGAGCCGGGAAATTCTCGTCTCCGGCTTGAGAGAATTCCTGGCAGAAGTCAGGGTCAGTGTTCCGGTAAGCCAACTCGCCAAATGGAAAACCGCGCTGCAAATGATTGCTATTGGGTTCCTGCTCGCCGGTGACGCCGGAGAGGCGCTTTTGCCTGGCACTCAGGAGATTGGCATCTGGCTGCTTTGGATTGCAGCCGGTCTCACCCTATATACCGGGTACGATTATTTCCGAAGTGGGCTCCGTCACGTCATCGAAGAAGACGAAGGCCCCATCAGCTAACATGGGTCTTGCATGAAAGTCCTCTATTTCGCCTGGTTCAGAGACCGGATCGGTCTGGCCGAAGAAGAAATCAACCTGGATGCATCTGGCGACCAGACCGTCCGTGATTTCATTGGCGATCTCGTTGCTCGTGGTGAGGGCTATTCGATCGCGTTTGAAGATATGTCGGTGGTTCACGTGGCGCTCGATATGCAGGAAGTTGATCACGACACATTGATTGGCAGTGCGTCAGAAATCGCCTTCTACCCTCCCTTTACAGGTGGCTGACCATGGTGCGCGTGCAAACTGAAGACTTTGATCCAGGCGGCGAGCTAGAAGCTCTCATTGCCGGACGCACTGACGTCGGCGCGTCCGTGAGTTTTGTTGGTCATATGCGCGCACGCAATGAAGATCGCGATGTCGAAACCATGACGCTGGAACATTATCCCGGCATGGCAGAAAAGGTACTTGGCGAACTAGAAGCCGAAGCACACAGACGTTGGCCCCTTCAGGCAAGCACCATCATTCATCGTGTCGGTCCTCTAAAACCCGGTGACCGGATTGTTCTGGTGATCACCGCATCGGCCCACCGTCAGGCAGCCTTTGAAGCAGCTGAATTTCTTATGGACTGGCTGAAGACCAAAGCTCCCTTTTGGAAAAAGGAATCCGGGCCAACGGGCGACAGTTGGGTATCCTCACGCAGTGCAGACGAAAACGCCGCCCAAAGATGGACGGCGTCGCCGAAATCAAAATAACCAAAGTGCTTTATGCAGCACTGACCTTAGGCTGCACTTCTGCCGAATAATCATCCATCAATGTCTGCGTGATGGCCGACGGCGTGAACCTGTACGGTCCAATCTCAGCAACTGCAGTAACTTCAACCGCTGTCCCAGTGATGAAACACTCGCTGAAATCATTCAGCTCTTCAGGCATGATGTGTCGCTCAATGATTTCGTAGCCACGCTTACGCGCCAAATCCATCACTGTGCGCCGAGTAATCCCATCAAGGAAGCAATCTGGTGTCGGCGTGTGCAAGACACCCTCTTTGACGAAAAACACGTTGGCCCCGGTCATCTCAGCAACGTAGCCGCGATAGTCCATCATCAAGGCATCTGCGTACCCTTTGGCCTCAGCAGCATGTTTCGAGATAGTGCAAATCATATAAAGACCAGCAGCTTTGGAATCGCAAGGAGCTGTTTCCGGCGACGGACGGCGATATTCTGCAATATCCGCACGAATACCCTTCAACCGCAACGCTGGGTCGAAATAGGACGGCCACTCCCAACATGCAG
>JAJFGY010000065.1 GCA_021775935.1 Alphaproteobacteria bacterium | reverse complement strand
CATACGCGTCCTGGCTTATCTCCTACATGCCCTTTGTTGTGCTGGAAGGTGTTTGGGCCTGCGTGTCGCTGATTGCTCTTGGCCGTTTGGCAGTGCGTGTTCGCGCCCAATAGAGGGAGGCACTCCAAGGGTTCTTAAGTGCGCCTGCGTCGCATACGGGTGCGCGGGGACAAAGCGGCTGAAACATATCTGATGAAGTGCATTGCCCCTCTCGTTCAGGGCATTTGCGCAGTAATTCCATGATCTTTTTGAATGCACCCCTGTGGACCTGCATTTGATCACAATAGGTTTACACCGGGATATAACTGCCAGTTTTTGTCAGGAGCCTGTCAATTGGCTCTGGCGTTTCAAACTGAGTACGGTACGGTCTGTTTTTGAACCAGCCGGGTGCGATTTTGAGATCTCGTTCGGTATCGCCTAACGCCTATATGCACTTGACCCCGTTGAAGAGCGATTATTGGGGAGGAGAGAATAGTGGCAGAGCAGCAGACAGCACCAGGTGACGCGGCCAATAGGCTTTTGCCGCCGAACGCACCAACCAAGACGAGCTTTCAAAAGCCGCTGGCCTTTGTTGCTGCAGGTCAAAAAATCTCTGTTGTCCTTGGCGATAAGGTTCTTGCTGACAGTCATGACGTTGTCATTGTTCACGAGCAGGGGCATACGCCTGTGCTCTACTTCCCCCGTGGCGACGTTCGGTTAGAGCTGGCTCAGCCGACAGACCGGACGACTCATTGCCCGCGGAAGGGGGATGCGTCCTATTTTGAGTTTTCGGGTTCTGAGGGTTTAGCGGGTTCTGCCATTGCATGGACCTATGAAGATCCCATTCCCGCAGCGGTGATGTTGAAAGATTATATCGCCTTCTACCCAGACAATCTCGAGTTCCATAGAGAGGCCTGATATGACCCCTCCCTCATCGACCCCATTGCAGGGGGCGGTATCAATTGCGCTTGGCGATTTTTCCGTCGTGCGCTCACAGTCTCTTGCTCTGAGCGATCATTTGAGCGATGCAGACGCAACCGTGCAATCCATGGAAGATGCAAGCCCTGTCAAATGGCATCTGGCGCACACGACCTGGTTTTTTGAGACCTTTGTTCTCGCGCCGAATGTGCCCGACTACACATTGTTTGATGAAAATTACGGTTACCTTTTCAACTCCTACTATGACGCTGTTGGTGAGCGGCACCCGCGCCCTGCGCGTGGCATGTTGGCACGTCCCCCGCTTGAGGATGTTCGTGCCTATCGCGCCCATGTGGACGCGGCGATGGAACGATTGCTGGCAGGCAAAGTGGACAAAGAACTGGCAGCCCTCATTGAGCTCGGTCTGCATCATGAACAGCAGCATCAAGAACTCTTGCTGACTGATGTTTTGCACCTGTTTGCCCAGAACCCCCTTCGCCCGGCTTATGCTCCGGCTGTTCCCTTGGAAATGAAATCGCAATCCAGCGGTGCGCCGCGTTGGATCTCATTTGAGGGCGGCCAAATTTCCATCGGCGCTAGGGGCGAGGGCTTTGCATTTGACTGTGAAGGTCCCGCTCATGAGGTGCTGGTCCGGCCTTTCGATCTGGCAAGCCGCGCGGTGACCAATCGCGAGTGGATCCAGTTCATGGACGCTGGCGGATATGAGGATCCTCAATATTGGTTGTCAGACGGATTTGCGCTTGCTTCTGAAAGGGCCTGGAAGGCACCGCTCTATTGGTACGCCCAAGATGATGCCTGGTGGTCACTGACTTTGAGGGGGCCGCAGCCGGTTCATCTCGATGCCCCTGTTTCCCATGTCAGTTTCTACGAAGCGGACGCCTATGCGACCTGGGCTGGCGCGAGGCTACCGACAGAGTCCGAGTGGGAGCATGCGGCGGCAGATCGTGTGCCCGAAGGCAATTTTGCTTCATCGGACATGTTGCGGCCGCGCCCACAAGTCGGTGAGGACGGCAGTTTGTGCGGCCTCTTTGGAGATGTGTGGGAATGGACAGCCAGTCCTTTCACATCTTATCCGGGCTTCAAACCTGCTGCGGGTGCGGTGGGTGAATATAACGGCAAATTTATGAGCGGGCAGATGGTGCTGCGCGGTGGCTCCTGCGTCACAGCAGGTGGGCACATGCGGGCGACCTATCGGAATTTTTTCCACCCGGATAAGCGCTGGCAGTTTTCTGGTCTTCGGCTCGCAAAGGATGCTTCTTAATGTTGGACACGATGCGCGCAGTTGATGAAGAGTTTGCTACGGATGTTCTGGCAGGGCTTGGCTCCTCACAGAAAACACTCCCCTGCCGATGGCTCTATGATGAGCGGGGCTCGCAGCTCTTTGAAGAAATTACCGACCTGCCGGAATATTATCCGACGCGCACCGAGACAAAAATTCTGGAGACTTGCCGGGGAGCAATCGCTGCTGCGGCGGGACCGGGTGCAACGCTTGTGGAGTATGGATCTGGCGCGTCTGTGAAGACACGTCTTTTGCTCGATACGCTCGATGATTTGAATTGCTACGTACCGATCGACGTGTCTGCCGAGTTTCTTGCAGAGACGGCCTCGCAGCTGCAGAACGATTATCCAGATCTCTCCATCGTCTCGGTGGTCGGCGATTTCCTGTCCCCCATCGCGGTTCCAGATGAAGCGCAAGGGAGTGGGCGGACGATTGGCTTTTTTCCCGGCTCGACGATTGGCAATCTATCGAATAATGAGATCTCAGAATTTTTTGGACGCGCAAGGCGCGACCTTGGCGATGGCTCTTCGTTCGTGCTGGGGGCTGACCTTAAGAAAGATGTCAGCCGGTTGATCCCTGCATATGACGATGCAGCAGGCGTGACGGCCGCGTTTAATCTCAACATCCTCAAACGCATCAATCGGGAGCTGGATGGCACGTTTGCGCTTGATCGGTTTTCCCACGAGGCGCGGTGGAATGAGGATGCGTCACGGGTTGAGATGCATCTGGTGAGCCAGATTGATCAGACGGTCTCGATTGGCAATGAGAAGATCGGTTTTGAGCAGGGTGAAACAATCCACACAGAAAACTCCCGCAAGTTCGCCCTGGAGGAATTGGTCCAGCTTGCCGAAAGCGAAGGCTGGACCATGTCCAAAGTGTGGATGGATGAAGAGAAGCTGTTCAGCGTCACTATGTTGGACGCAGCCTAGAGCCTTTTCGGTTTTGGCTAGGGCGCCTCAAATCCTTTGACGCTTATGACATGGCCGTTGGAGGCCGCAAGACGGAAAGGCAGGATTGCCTGATAGGCGTCCGAGCCATACCAGGCATCGAGCTTCTCAGCCGATGGGAAGCGGATAAGCACAATCCGCCCCTTAGGTGCCTCGCCTTCCAGTACAGTGGGGGCCTCATCGACGGCCAGGATGTCTGCGCCAAAGGGCGCCAGCGCCTCCATGAAGCCCGCTTCATATTTTGCGTAATGTTCTCTGTCATTGATCTCAACAAACGCCATAGCGTAGACGGTCATTTCGGCGACCTTTCCTGAAGTTTTGATTGTTTGGAGAGTGCCTTAGGAACCGCATTTGTGGGAAGTGCCAATCCCTCCTTTTATTAACGAAAGAAAATACTTGAATAAATAACCAGGCGTTGTTATCTAAAGAAGATACTTTTTAAAAGGATCTGTCATGTCTCCTCTCCGCTACGACCTTCTGGATACAGCTTTGGAACCGCTTGAAAAACTGGGACCGTTGATGAGCAATGGGTTTGTCAATCATGTGCCCATGGCGGCGGAGGCCTTGATTGCAATGGGGCAGGGCGAGGCCGCGGGGAAATGGGTTGCCGCCAACCTTGGGGATATTCTTCCCGAACGTGATCCTGTAGCGCCTCTGGATGGCTCGATCTGGGAAGGTGCACTGGGCGATCCCACGCAGCTTGATGCCTGGCGTTCCTTTTTCCGCCATCGCCTGGCGAGTGGCGCCTGGGAACCCGTTCTTGATCAATGGGCAGCGCGGCTTGCCCCTGGGCTCTTTGCTGCGGCAGCCCATGGCATTATTCGTGTTGGACATGGTGTGCGTGCCCTTGGTGTCGAAGACACGGCGCTTCGTCGCCGGGAGTTGGCAGAAGGGTTGGCTCTTTGGGCTGGGTCCTATCAGCCGCTCCCCACGGATTTGGATGCCCCGTCGCTCAACTTGACGCCAGCAGAGGCTCTTCTGCAAGTTCCTCTGGTTCCTGCTGAACACCGCCGCAATTCTGGCGCGATTACAACAGCCCTTGAACAGTTGGATCACGCAGACCGGTTTGGCGCGGTCATCTCCCTGATCAATGTGCAGGGAGATCTCCAAAAACTAGCACACGAGATTGCAGCGGAATTCGCTCAGGTGTTTCAGGACCGGGTCCATACGCCGCTTACCGCCATTGTCTTTACGCATGCGATAACTGTTGTGGGGGCCATCCTCAACATTGCTCCTTATGTGAGCGATGCGACGGCGCGACGGCTTGTCTCTTATGGCTGGCAGGCTGCGGCTGGACTTCATGCGGCCTATTCTGAATATCCCACGCCTGGACCAGGGGTGCTTGTTCCCGAGACACCTGACCAGATCGCATCTGCGGCCGTGCCCCACGGGGATGATCACGTGATCAAGCTTTCTGAGGTCTGTCTGAGATTCTTCGCGGCGAGCGGCGATGAGCGTTTTTTGATGGTGCCGGGCCATGCGCGCGCGATGCTCCCGACAAATTCTTGCGCCGAAATATCGGAAACCTCATGACCCTTACCTATCCAACTCTTATGCGCGTCGGCGCGGTTTTCGCGCTTGTCGGCGGTGTACTCCGGTTGATATCGAGTTTTGTTCCCTGGGTAGAGGCGTCGCCCGGCCTTGAGAGCTTCTACTTTGTTATTGATGTGGCACTGCTCTTTGGGCTGATGGCTATCTACCTTGCGCGCGCGGAAAACCTCGGGCCGCTCGCCTTAGTGGGTTCTGGGTTTGCCGCCGTCGGACAAGCGGCGATCATCGGCCCAGATCACACGCCCTTCGGCATTGATGTCTATGGGGTCGCCGTGCAGCTTATCTCTGGCGGGTTGTTTGTGCTTGCAATCGACATGGTGCGGCACCGCACTTATCCGCTTTGGGTGTCCGGCTTCTGGATCGCGGTTCCCATTGTCTCTCTTGGACTGGGGTTCATCGATGCCTCCCCTTACGGATGGGGCTACTTTCTTGGTGGCATCCTGTTCAGTCTGGGTTTTGTTGGTGCCGGCATTGCGCTACTGCTCGAGGCCGGTTCGCCTAAAAGGTAATGCGTCCCCCGGCAGATGCTTGCTCAGAATGACCCTCACCGGCGAGAGATGCCCGTCCTTCCGCGCGGACGAAGAGAGAAAACCCGTCTCCCAGATGCGCCGTGGCCCCTGCACCAAATGTCACTCTTGTATTGTCGCGGTCTGCGGAGAAGTTTGTGCCGTTGGCGGTAACTGAGTTTTCGCCCAGGAGATTGTGCTCAATGCCGATCTCTGCAGTGAGGTTCAGAATGCGGTTGCCCTGCAGGTCGAGGTCAAGACCACTCACCATTCCGGCTTCCAGCAGCATGCTGTCGCTGTCGGCAAAGTCGACCGCGATGCCCGATGCGTCGGTGAAATTGTCTATGTCACTATCGATGAATGTGAACGATGCACGCGGTGTGACTGTCCAGTGATCTCTCGTGCCCGCCACATGGAACTGATGGCCGATCTGAAGCCCCGCCGCATAGGTGTAGGCGTCCGTATCTGCGACATCGGCCAGGTTCTGTCGGTCGATCTCAACCTCATACCGGGTAAGTGTTGCAAGCGCTTCGAGGAACAGTCCGGCATTGTTTGTCCAGTAAGCACTCAGCCCGGCGCCATACCCACTTGCAGAAAATGTTGAGCCATTGCCATTGGTGAGAGATGTATCTGTGGATGTGTGCTGAAGAAGCCCACCGATGCTGAAGTGACCTGGCAGACCAGTATCGAGAACCACATCATAGCCCGCCTGGGCAAACCGATCACGGGCCTCATATTGACGGGTGCCGCCGAATTCTTCCGTGCCGCGCACATAGCCACCGCGCAACCACGCACCTGTCTTTGCTTCCTGAATGCCCTCGACATGACCCCAGCGCTTTTGCGCCCAGGGCATTTGATCGCGGGCGAAGCCTGCAAGTGCGAGCGGGAGCGCCTGATAGGCCGGGATCTGTCGCGCGAAGGAACCGTCAGACTGAAGGTACCAATTCTGTCCGTCTGCCTGGTTGAGTTCATATTCAAAGACGCCACCAACGACGGCCCGGGACAGGGTGAACGCATCACTCGCCGAGCCGACACCGCGAACTTCGACAACCCGAATGCCGTTTGTGGCTCCGGTTCCGGTAATACCACCAGCGCCGCCTGCATCTGTGATCGTAATCCCGGTCGCCCCACCTGCGCCCGTTGTCACACTATCAAGAATAAGAACGTCTGTTGTGTCGATAGCGCCTGTATCCAGCACTGTGTCGAGATGAAGCTGGCCGCCGTTGGAGATGAAGTTCGATGTGCCACCAGCACCTGGAACACCAAGGCTCGTAATGGCCAGAACGTCACCTGCCACAGCAGTTGTGCCGCCGGTCTCAGCATCTGCAAGGGTGAGCGTGCCTGAATTGATGAAGGTTTCCAGTCCGACAATATGACCCTGCTCGATGCCGGCATTTGTGATCGACAGTGCGGCAGAGCCGGTCGCAAAGGTCTCGTTGGCTGTATTGAAAGCGGTTGCGCCGGTCACGGTCGATACGCGGACGGTACCGGTCGCCGCGTTATTGAACGTGTCGTTGCCCGCGCCAAAGATGACCACGCCGATAGCTTCCGTGTCGCGAACCCCATCGGCATTTGTGTCGGTAAACCGGCGCAGGTTGATGCTGTTGGAGGAGAGGTTGTTGATGACGTCATCATTGCCGGTGAGCGTGATTCGACCGGTAATTGTGCCGCTATTGTTGATGGTGGTTGCGCCAGCACCTACCGTCTCAATCGCGTAATCGGACATGGAGCCGACAGAGCCCGTACCACTGATGGTGATGGTTGTGGCCGTGCTGCCATTTACATCAATCCCTGCGCCCGCGCCTGACGTTGATCCGCCGAGCACTGCGCCGTTCACGTTGACAGAAGCTGCGCCACCAGCAGTAACCCGAATGCCGTCATTGTTTACGCCAGTGGCCGTGACGTTGTTGACAGTCACTGCCGCATTACCAGCGCCTGCGGTAACCACCTCAATGCCCTCGTCTCCCGCGGTGATTGTGCCGGTCGTGGTCACTGTTGCGCCCGCGCCGCCATAGACATTGATGCCGTCATCATCGGCAGTGATGTTTGCAGCCTGTACAGTCAGGGTACCGGTTATGGCGACGCCCTGGATGCCATCAGCATCAGGAGCGCCCGTGGCTGTCAGGAGGCCGCTCGCGGTCACTGACAGATTGGTCTGGCTGATGGAATAGATAGCGTCATAGCCATTGCTTGCGGCGATGTTATTGACATTGATGGTGGTTGCGCTACCGGTCGACCGTGAATAGATCCCGTAACCGCCACTTGTGATCGTGCCCGTGTCCGCCAGGCTGATTGAGCCTGTCGTGCTGCGCGCGTAAATGCCGTATCCGCCAACACCGCTGGATGTTACACCCGATGAGGTGACGCTTACATTGCCCGTCGTTCCGAAAGCGTTAATCGCAGACGCGCCTGCGCCTGTCGTTGTCACAGGACTTCCCGCATTGACTGTCACGTCACCATATTGTGAGGCAGCTATTATGCCGGTACTTCCTGTGGAAACAGCTCCGGTTGTGGTGACGTTAACCGCACCGGCGCCCGCGCCAGACGCCAGGGCATATATGCCATACCCGTTGGTGACCGAGACGCCGGAGGTGGTGACATCAATCGTGCTCCCGAAGGAGACCGCATAAATGCCAAATGCGGGACCTGCGCCGGTGACCGATATGGTGCCTGCATTGATCGTCGTTGCCCCGCCAAAGTTTAGCGTCGTAATGCCTATCGCGCCTGCGCCAGATGTCGAAATTGCTCCAGGCGCGGTGATGGTGATGGCTCCACCCGCTGCGCCGTTATAGGCGCCGATCCCATGTGAGCCTGTGCCAGAGGTTGTTATTGTCGTGCCGGCGCTGGTTGTGACCGTTGAAGAATTGCCGCCGCCAGACCCAGTGGAGATGCCGAGCGAACCATCGCCCGTAGTCGTCAGATTGACGGTGCCTTGCGTCGTCGTGGTGAGGTTTCCCAGATCAACGCCACCGGCGCCGTTTGCGATCGCTGACGTGTTGTTTGCGGTCGTGCTGACAATGACACCATCTTGGACAATAATTGTCGCGTTGTTCACGTCATAGTCGATGCCGCCGACAAAATTGTTGCCTGCAGGGGTACAGGTGGCCGTGCCACCGGGAGCAATGATGCCACATTCGTTGGCTGCTTTCGCAGAGCGCAGATGCCCATAGGCGCCCATCGACAAGACAGAAGTCGACAGCATCAATGCCAGGCGGTGGCCAGACATATTGCGGCTCGTATTACTCACAGACAATACCCCCTGAAAACCCAACCAGAAGAGGCGCGCATCGCGTCAGACTGCGCGTGGTCAGGCTTGTCAGGGTATTAACAGAGAAGAGGGTGAGTGAGTCAAATTAACTCAGCTGGATCCACTACAGAAACACCCATTTTCTTCAGGCTGGTTAATACCCAGATCTAAAGTCTAGTCCGGATCTGCCATGGTAACGGTGCTGGCAAATTCAGGCGCCAAGGGGCTCACAGCGAGCGGGCATCTGACCTCTGGCAGAACCGCGATGTCGAACAGCTCGCGGATTTCGCCATCCAGGCGCAGCCACTCCACCACATTGCCGGTCGCAAGATCGATAATCTGGACACCGCACCAGGGGTCCGCGTCACGCTTTTGCAGCTCACCATCAAGTTCCAGCCCCGCAAAGGACTGGTCGCGCGGAAGCGAGAGCGTGACAATGGCATGATTGTTGTGAAAGGAGAGGCCGCGCACGAAGCCCGGCAGAAATGCAATTTCCTCTGCAGCACCAGATTGGCGATCAATGCGCACCAGGTGTCCGCGTCCGGAGTTGAGCGCGTAAAGCTGGTTGTTATGCAGCCTTGGAGAATGCGGCATAGAGAGTTTGTCGGTCAGTACACGGTCTTGTTGAACGTCGATGAGGACGCCACCTTCCCCCCGTCTATCTCTCCATCCGCTGACGCTGTCGCTGCGCGAAACCGCTGTGACATATCTTGCCTTCCCGTCCTCCATTGCCAGACCGTTCAGGTGACAGCGGTCTTCGGGGGCGAGTTTGGTAATGAAGGGGGGTTGCCACAGAGGCTTGAAACCGTGCACCGGGTCAAGCGTGGCGAGGCATGAATAGGATGTGTTGACGAAAATGATACGTCCATCGGGCTCCACGGAAATCTCGTGTGCATCGACATCGCCGGTGGTCTGTGCGTTTCGCGGAACGTAACACGCGTCATATTGATTGTTGGCGAACTCGCCTGGACGCAACATGTTTTCCATGCGCCAGATCTGTGCGTGAGAGGCAAGATAGATGCGCTGCTTCTGGGCACTTAGCCCCATGGCGCGCGGAAATCCCGTCTGATGAACAGAAAGCCCGCCACCTGGCTGTACGCCTACGAAATAGACAATCCCTGATTGATAGGAGGTGAAGACAATGCTCACACCGTTATTCGCGATCCATCCGGGCAAATTTCTGGAACAGGAGATTTGTGTCCCAGCAGGCGGGGTTGCAGAATCATTCGGAGATTGCGGGTCGGGCATGTCAGGGTCTACGGTCATGACCTTTCCTTAGCAGGTTTGGTGCGTCGGCAATAGCAGGGATGGGTTTTATGGGACCTTCGTCAGAACAGAATATCCCGCGACCAATGGAGGATGTCACCGGTCCTCCGATCAGCAATGCATTGCGGGAACTGTTAACGCCCATTGAGTTTGCGCGGCTCTTGCTGCTGTGGTGGACGTTGCCGTTTAATCTGCGGGGCAAAGGTCAGACGGTTCTGCTTCTGCCAGGTCTTGGCGGTGGCGAAAGGTCCATGCTTATCATTCGCGAATATCTGCGTGTGCTTGGTTACCAGCCTTATGATTGGGGCCTTGGCCGCAATGATGGGCGTGTGATGGATAAGCTTCCCAAAGTTGCCGAGATCGTTCGCGCGCGTGCCCGTGAGGCAGGAGGACCGATCGTGCTGATCGGGTGGAGCCTGGGGGGATATTTTGCGCGGGAAGCGGCCAGGGACAATCCAGATTGCGTGTCGCAGGTCATCACATTGGGCAGTCCTCTTGTCGGCGGTCCTAAATATACTGCGACGGCGCGCTTCTTTGGACGGCGCGGGCTTGATCATGATGCGATCGAAGCGCGGATCGCAGAACGCTATCGCACACCGTTGGCTGTGCCGGTGACCTCAATCTATTCCAAAGGCGATGGGGTGGTGTCCTGGCAGGCCTCAGTTGATGAATGGAGCCCGGATGCAGAGAATATCGAGGTCTCCACAACCCATTTCGGATTTGGCATGTCCAAGGAAGTTCTCACTCTTATCGCCGAGCGTCTTGCCATTGTGAGTGCCCGGTAGTCGGACTCTCCCAATTTTCCGCTATTTTTCACTCTGGTGTGCATTTGTGATGCAGTGCATCAACAGAAGTGAACATCCAATGCTCTGGTCTTTTCGTAGAAACGGGACATATGTTTTGTTGCACCGCACAAAGGATGTTCCATGTTGCATCAATCGCCCAAAGATCTGCCACAGCCGCTTGAGGGGATTTCCAGACCCGCTCTTTCCCATTCGCTTGGGGAATTGCTGACGCCGCTGGAGCTCGCGAAACTGTCTTTGTTCTGGTGGCGGTTACCAAGAAATCTGAAAGGCTATGGCAAACCTGTCCTGCTGTTGCCCGGTCTGGGTGCTGGCGAGCAGTCAATGTTCGTGATCCGTGAATATCTCCGCTTCCTTGGATACACGCCCTATGACTGGGGCCTCGGCAGGAATGGCGGGCAGGTTGAAGAGCTGCTTGAGAAGTTCACGGACGTTCTCGCAAGCCGTCATGAAGAAGTGGGCGAGCCGATTGCCCTTGTCGGGTGGAGCCTCGGTGGTGTCGTGGCACGGGAAGCGGCTCGGGACAATCCGGGTGCTGTCTCCCAGGTCATCTCTCTTGGGACACCGCTGATCGGTGGTCCGCAATATACAAGCCCTGGTCCGCTTCTGTATTCACACGCTGAGCGCGAAGAGATCGAGACGAAGGTTTCCGATCGCTACACGGTGCCTCTGGAGATGCCGGTTACGTCGATCTACTCAAAAAGAGATGGGATTGTCGCCTGGCAGGCATCCATTGATCATTGGAGCCCCAACGTTGAAAATATCGAGGTTGATACGACCCATTTCGGGTTTGGTTTCTCTGAGAAGGTTCTGACCTTGCTTGCAGAGATTCTCGGCGGAAAGCGTTCGCGTTTATAGCACCAGCAACGAGATGCCGCGGGCCATGCAGATTGCGCCAAGGGTCAGGATGATCCATTGGCTCCACTTGCGGAAATTCGTATCAGAAATCTTGTCGAGAACCTTCGTTCCCAATGTCGCGCCCAGCATGGCGCAGGGAATGACCATCACGTAGAGCCACCATGGCAGGCTTGCCAGACTGCCATTGGCGTCCATCGTTGCCTCGCGCACCAGGATACCAAAGTAGACCAGTTTCAACAGATGGCTAAGGGTCTGGCTGATTGCCTTTGTTGCGACCACCTGATGGCGGGTCAGGTCGGACTTTACAAAAAAGGCATCAAGCAGGGGGCCTGCAACACCTGCCACCAGATTAATCAGTGTAATGATAAATCCGCAGAAAACTGGCATGCCCGTCTTTGTGATGTCGAGTGACAGGTGAGAGGGCAGTGCTGCGGCGATAAACGGCACAGCGCCGACACAGAGGAATACGAGCGCTTTGTCGGGCACAAAAGAGATCGCGCTCAAGACGGCGAGAGCAATGAAAGCGCCTCCAATATAGAAGGTGAAAATGGGCCAGACGATGTGGCTGCGGGTGAGAATGGCTCGGTAGCCATTGGAGACAGCCTGGGTTGCGCCGTGGAGCATCATTGCTGAGCCAACAGGTAAGATGACCAGAAGCATCCCCATCAACACAATGCCGCCAGCCATCCCAAAAATCCCCGACAGGGTGGCGGTGGCGATGACGGTGATGGCGATAAGGATGGTGAGGCCGGCGCTGATCATGGTCTGTCCTTTGTGAGGTGAGAGCGCTTTAGCTCGTCTCTTGGTCTCTTTATCCTCCAAAATCCCGAGGTTTCAAAACGACTTTTCAGCTCCGCTCTTGTGAGTTAAACTCACTTAATGTCCCATGGCGATCTCCAGACCCTTCCGCCGCTTACTGCGTTGCGGAGTTTCGAAGCGGCAGCGCGGCACGGATCGTTCACGCGCGCCGCAGACGAGCTGCACGTAACCCATGGTGCTGTAAGCCGACAAGTGAAGGTCTTAGAGGAGTGGGCGGGTACCGTTCTTTTTGACCGCCACGGCAAGCGGGTGACGCTGACACGCGCCGGGCAGATGTTTGCAGATAAGGTTGGCGCGGCGTTTGGGGACATTGCCGCAGCTGCCAGGACCCTGCGTAATGACCAAAACATCGCCAGGGCATTGACCCTTAATGTGCTGCCCACCTTTGCGATGCGATGGTTGCTTCCGCGTCTGGCCAGGTTTCAGTTCGCCCATCCCCACGTTGAGCTCAGGCTGATCACATCAGATCAATCGCTTGAGCGTGTGCCGCCCGGACAGTTCGATATTGCTGTCAGGCGCGCCGGTTCCCTTGATATGGATAGTCTTTCGAGCGGGATCATTTTCACCGAACAGGAGGTTCCGGTTTGTAGCCCGGCGTTTGCTGCCGCTCACCCGGTTTCTACACCGGCAGACCTAAAACATCTGCCGCTGCTAGTAGCTGATACACGATCTGGCTCCTGGGACCGATGGTTTGCCGCGGCAGGCGAGAGTGGTGTGGGCGACGATGTTGCGGTTCGCCGGTTTGATCATTTCTATCTGGCGCTGCAAGCAGCCGTTGACGGGCTCGGGTTTGCGCTCGGTCCCCTGCCGCTTATCAAAGAGGATCTGGCTGATGCTCGATTGATTGTCCCTCTTGAGGGACCAAAACTCTCCACCGCCCCTTATTGCTGGGCAGTTCCAAATGTGATGAGAGATGATCCTGCTGTGTCGCAGTTTCTCGTCTGGCTGGAGGAAGAGGGCCGCGCAGAAGGCCCTGTGCCCTAAGGGCGAAGTCGGGTGACAATCGCTTTTGCTTTTGCGCGCAGTCCGCGCCGTGTGGTTTCCAGGGCTTGAAGCAGGCGGAACCGGATGTTTCCCCCGCTTGGGTTGGCATCAATCAGCAGATCGCCGACTGCAGCCGTCTCGTTCCAGAAAGATGTGATCAAATGCCCCGCAGCTGTTGCTGAATCGAGCCGGTCGGTCCAATCGTCCTCAAGGACATTGCGGATCATCTCTTCTTCAAGCAACAGACCGGCACTTTGGGCCTTAAAGGCCTCGTCGAAAGCGCATTTGATTGTGAAGCCAGTGCGGCCTGCCATCAATGTCAAGTTGATGGCGATTGCCAGCCCATCAAGAGACAAGACATCGGCACGCGTGATCGAACCGTGCCCCTGGTCCCCGAATGCTTGTTTGGCAAATGCGCGGGTTGTGTCGTTACAATCGAGCGCTGTACCCCGCTCGCCTTTCCAACCAGATGCTTCTATCCGTAGAAATGCATCAACCGCAGCGTTTAGCGCCGACCCTTTGGTGTGAACCTCCCAGGTCACTTCGCCCAGTTCATCCAGACGTTTGCGGTTTCTCCTAAGATCCTTGCGGCGTTTCTTGGAGAGGTGCTCTTTCATGTGGTCGTCAAAGCTGCCTCGCCGCTCAAGCAGTGCTCGATCAAACTTATCGAATGTTTGAAACCGCATTCCTTTCGCAACCATGCCTTTGCGGAGGACACAGTTGACTGAGCCTTCTAGGGTTTGACCAGGCAGGATCCAAATGTTGCTTCCGGTCGACCGTGCGTTCATTGCTGTAAGGAGTGCTTCAACAGCTTCCTCCTCATTGCGGCGATCGATGAGCGGTATTGAAGTTGTTGTATAGGGTGTGGTCCACCCGATGTTGACGGGCAAAATGCCTGCCCAGTGGCTGCGCTCAGTAGTGAAGGGGAGAAGCGCGATAAGTCTCGTTGCCTTCCAGATCGCGATTGTGCGCACCGGATGCTTTTCGATATGCGCAAGCAGCGCCTCACAATAGTGCCGACAGTAATAGGCATTCTCTTCCAGCGCGTGGTCGACCAGCTCTTCCCATTCTGCACCAAGAGCCAGGAGTTCAGTTCTGTCCAGGATCTGGGTTTTCAGGTCATGCCTTGGCACTTCAGCCTTTGCCTGCCCGAAAGGGGTCGGTGTTAGAACCATATTCATGCGACACCCCCTTGCGCCACTCGTTTGGCGGGGAACCAAAAAGCGATATCGAGTCCCAATTTGCGTTTGACCAGGTAGGTGAGAATGAGACTGCGTGTCCCAACAGAAACTGCGGTGGCAATCGCAGCACCGATGATACCGAAGCCTGGAATGAGCGCGAAGTTGAGTAGAATGTTCAAAACGAGGGCTCCCACACAGGTTATGGCGCACGCACGTTCTTCACCCAGCATGTTCATGAGGTCCTCGCCCGGTCCCGCGAATGCCTGAGCGATCAAGCCGACCATCAAAATAGCAAGGACGGGCATCGCGCCGCCAAACCCTTCACCAAACAGATCAAGCAGGAAGGGGGCAGCCAGATAGATTGCTGCTGCAGCCGCTGCCGACGCAAGGAGTGTCAGCTGGGTGGTTGTGCGCGCAAGTTTGCTTAAGGTGCTTGCGTCGCCCCGCGCATTCAAAGCTGTGAACCGCTGTGCTGTTGCTGCGGTTGCGGCGTATTGCACAAAAGCGACGAGTTGCAGAATTCGCGAGGCGGCGAAATAGACCGCGATCGTCGCTGGCTCGACAAAGAGGCTTAAGATCAGAATATCCGCGTTTGAAAACAGAATAAGTGTGCCGTCGACAAAGACGAGGGGGATTGCTGTGGTGAACCATTCGCGGATCCGCTGCCTGCGGGGTCCAGGGGTGACCACCTTACGAAGCCGCAGCCATACAAACGCGGTTTGCACCAACAGGCTCACCAGCGTTGCGAGAAGAACCACCCCTATTGCCAGGCTTGCGGAGACAGGGAGGCCCAGAAGGAAGGCTGTCAATACGCCCAGGCCAATCAGTCCATGCCGGATAACGAATGGCGGCGTGATGGCAATGATTGTCCAGTTGAACGCACGGGCAATGTTCTCAACATAGTCCTGCAACGCAAACAGCGGGAACACCATCAGGGCGATGGCAAAGGGCAGAATGTAGACCGCCTCTATGATGGGTGCTGCAAACCAGAGGATGGCGGCACCTACCAACGCGAGCCCAATTGAGGCGCCTGCAACAAAAAAGGCGCCAGTATGCAGGAAGCCTCTGAGAAGAGCGTCTTCGTCTCGCGCTTCATAATGTGGTGCAAAGCGGCAGACAGCTTGGGCAAAACCCAAAGGTGAGAGGTGCCCGAGCACAAGTATCCATACCCAGACCAAAGCGAAGATGCCATAATCTGTTTGGCCCAATACGCGCGCCAGCAGGACCTGGCTTCCATAGGCAAGAGCTGCGCCGAGGCAGCGAATGATCAATACTTTTAATGCGGCAAATGCTGATTCTCGCGACTCTGCGTCCGACCCGATGCGTGCTTTCAGGAAGGCGCGCAACCCTGGCGCAGAGAGCAGGCTTTTTATTGTTTCGTTTGTGCCGACTGTATCGCTCATGCCAAGGGCTTACTCTGCTGCTCCGATAGACATCGGACTGATGCCTTCAGGGGCGTTTGGGTTCACACGAAAGCGCATCACCCGTTTGAAGGATTGCTTCTGCTGCAACCCTGATTTGCGCCAGAAAGCCGTGAGCGCGACCTTGGCCCAAAAGGCGGGCCCACTAAGCGCGCGGGACTTGGGTGTCCAACCCAGCTCGCTGCGCAACACGCCATTGCCATAGTTCATGGCGAAGGACCGGCGGATCATGGGTGTCCAATGTTCGGTTGTCACAGAGACGTTCAGGCAATTGCCATTCGTCACGCGGTGTGGCCCGTTTAGTTCCCAATGCAGCATGTCGCCTGCCTTCAGGTCATAGACTTCAGCGTGGGCGTCATAGGACGGGTCGTAGCGAATTTCTTCCTCCGTCACGCCGCGAATGATGTTCTCCAGATCTTTGGGTCTGAGAAAGGGTTCGTTTGGCGGATAGATATGAATGCGCTTCTCACCACGAACCTGCCAAAGTGACTGGCCTGGTACATCAGCGTGATAGAAAACTTGCGCGTTAGGTGAGGAGATCAGCAAGCCAAGTGACTTCCGAAATGGTTTAAAGCCAGGAATTTCTTGACCGAGCTCAGCGTAAATGTCTTCAAGCAGAGCTTCAAAGCGACTGTCATGCTCCTCAAGTTTCTGCATGTTGATCCAGAGGCGTCCGCGCTTGATCGCCTCTAGAACGTCGTGGCCAGACAGCCCACTTCTGTCGCAGTAAGACCATGTGTCCGCATCGTGCCCTGACGCTGCCATTGTGTTGATGGGACTGACCGCCTGGGGCATGCGTTCGATGAGACTTGCAAGAACATCATCTGAGAAAAGATTGTCCTCCTGCAATGTGTGATGAAGGCGCGCCGTTCTGCCGCCCCATGTCTCCACAATGTTTGGGTTCAGGTCTTCAATGATTTTTTGTTTCATCGTCTGCAGGTCCTTGGGCACCATGTTCGTGACGGAAAGGTTCACCCAGTTTCCGCAAGTTTTATGCCGTTCCTTCTTCTTAGTCGCTGGAAGTCAAGGCAGCGTTAATCCCCCAATGGGGCACAGGCATCTCTGCCCTCTGTCCCGGTTTGGGACAAGTGACGGGCCTCTCTTAAGAATTCAGCAACTTTTAGGTCTGGGGACTGGCACGACTGGTGCAGAGAGCTGGCAGCGGGGCACCTTGAACATGAGGCATGCCCCGTCCATAGGGAGTTGGGTATGAGTTTTGTACAAGCATATTCGCGGTGGCGTGGGGTTTCGATTGTTATCCCCTCCGACATTGTGCGCTACGCCTATATGGCGACGGCAATGGTTATTGCGCTTGGGGTGTTGCGTGAAGTCTTTGTCCATCAGGTGGGGACGGAGACTGTTCTACGAGACTTGCGACATTTCGCGCTGGATGCAGAGCGCAATCTGGGTGCCTGGTATTCAAGTGCTTTGATGGTGCTGATCGCTGCATGTGCGTTCATCAATTGGCATAAGGACCGGGTAAGGGACGGGCTCGTTTCGTACAGCTGGGTTTTCATCGCCGCGGTCTTTTTCTTGCTCTCCATTGATGAGACTGTCGGGTTTCACGAGACTGTGGATGTGCCGCTTCGCGAACATTTTCAGCTGACAGGGATCTTTTTTAATCCCTGGATCTTTTTCGGGGCCGCGTTCGTCGCAGGGTTTGTGGCACTGCTTATCCCCTTCCTCTTTGATCTGCCCCGGCACATTGCGATCCTGTTTGTGATCTCAGGTGCGATCTATGTCGGCGGCGCGCTGGGGCTTGAGCCGTTAGATGCGCTCTTTGAGAGTAGGTATGGCCAGGGCAGCTTGCTTCAGATCATCTCGACGAGCATTGAAGAAGCAATGGAGATGTTGGGGCTGACCCTCTTCCTGCATGCGAACCTTATTTTCATGGCAGAAGCCCGGACGACCATGCTGGTCAGGCGGTAGGTTTGATGTCTTGTGATGCGCGGTCGAGCTTGTCAGGATTGCGCATCACATAGATCCACTTTATCAGGTCATCCTCACCTGGGACGACGCTGATAATAACGTCTGATGCGGTGTCTTCTTGCAGCGACACGACAGCAGGCAAGCCGTTCGCCAGAACTATCCTTGGCGCTAGAATCTTCGCATTCTTTTCAAGCAAAGCCATAAAGACATCTGCAATATCACCTGGCCCGACAAGGGGCCGGTAGGCGGCTCGGACTTTGCCGCCGCCGTCCGACAGGGCGAGGGCATTGGGGGCGAGAAGCGAGAGAATTTCTTCCTTGTTGTGCGCTTGTGCCGCGCTCATGAAGCGGAGCAAGAGGTCACTAACTTCAGCAACCGATGCATCAAACCTGGGGCTTTCTTCACTGACACGTTTCTTTGCCCGGGCAACGAGCTGCCTGCAGGCGGCTTCAGATTTTTCTAACATTGAGGCGATGTCTTCATAGTCCGTGTCGAATGCCTCACGGAGAATGAAGGCCGCTCGTTCATCAGGTGCCAGGCGTTCCATCGCCCAGAGGAGTGCCAGCTGCACTTCCTGTGTTTCGGCGACTTGATCTTCAGGTGTGGATTGGGGGGTGTCAGTTTCAGAGAGAATGGGCTCTGGTAACCAGATGCCGGTATAGACTTCACGTTTGTGGCGTGCGCTTTTAAGGGCATCAATTGCGAGCCGTGTCGTTACTGTGGTGAGCCAGGCGGCGGGGGTTTTGATCTCCGTTTCGTCCGTGCCGGCCCAGCGCAACCAGGCGTTTTGCACAACGTCTTCGGCGGCCGCCCGCTCCCCCAACATGCGATATGCAAGAGAAGTCAGTCGACCGCGTTCCTGTTCAAACGTGGTAGTTGCGGTATCTGGTGCGGTGTCGTTCATGCAGCCTTTTTTATCACGGTCTCCACCTTGTCGCCGACATTGATTTTCTGGCAGGCAAGACCGTGGCCCAGGCCACGCTTCAAGACGGGGTAGGTGCGACAAAAGGCGGTGGCGTAGGCAAGCGCAATCACTGTTCTTTTGCCAAAGCGATGCTCCACTTCCATGCGCAGAGTTTCGCTTTCCATGTTGCCTGCAATAACAGCTTCGGCGAACCGAACGCCAAGTGCTGCTTCATTGCCCATGGCGTCAAAGTCTCGCGCAAGAATTGCGCGCAGAAGGGCTGGGTCGACCCCTTCAGACAGTCCCTGGTCGACCATGAGCTGCACGCAAGGTCCGCAGTCTCCCTCCAGGACAGAGGCGAGGCCCGCGCCGAACCACAGTGGTTTGGGCGCGTCTTCTCTGTGTTGGGAGAGAAGCGGCAAGAGCGCCAGTTTCAATCCGGCAGAAGTCGATGTGTCGATTACATCGTGCATATAGCCCGCGTCATAGTTCGTCTTGCGCTCCATGGAACGGGTTCCAAGATGCAGAAGCCAGCGGATCATGGGTTACTCCTTTGAGGATGCAAGTCGTGTCGCGAAATAGAGGCCCGCCCAG
The DNA here is from genome assembly GCA_021775935.1 of Alphaproteobacteria bacterium. Classification (GTDB taxonomy): domain Bacteria; phylum Pseudomonadota; class Alphaproteobacteria; order Parvibaculales; family Parvibaculaceae; genus Mf105b01. The sequence goes on along the minus strand of JAJFGY010000065.1, from coordinate 38,799 downwards.
GCAGGAAACTGTATGCCGACCAGATTGACCAGAGCGATCTCATCGAGCGGCACCCCGCGAGCAATCCAGATCTGAATGTGGAAAAGGCCATGGAGGCACGGCCACACCGCCGCTGTGATGGCGACCTGTGGTGTGTTGTTTTTGACCGACCAGGCAAAGGCGACGCCTGCCAGGAGATAGATCAACGCAATGTCGCGCACAAAATGCAGGTTGAAGGGGCCCATCATGGCGACGCCCGGGGTGGTTTCGTACCAGTACACAGGCGCGAACCACATGATGATTGCGTTTATCACGTAGATGACGGCTATGACACCGAGGACGATTTTGGCCACTTTGGAGCTCCTTAGATCAGCGGTTTTGGCCGCCTTGCACATATGACGAGCCAGTGAGGGCTCTTGTGACAAAGCGGGCGATGATTTTGAGAGCCTGGGCGGAAATTGGTTCTGTGGAAAGGGCCATTTAGGTTCCTGAACTAAGCCAAGAAATGGTCCCTTTTTATTTGCAAGCCTCTTGCATGACCTGCAGAGACGCATATGTCAGGGCGCTGATGAGTTAAACGCGGCCTTCGGGTCCAGCCTGATGCAGAAACAGACCACATGAATTGGGACGATCTACGCCTCTTTTTGGCAGCAGCAGATGCGGGCTCCATGCGGGCGGCCGCCAAAGTGCTTCGGGTGAGCCACACGACCATCTCCCGGCGGATCGAGTCCCTGGAGGCTGATTTCGATACGCGTCTGTTTGAGCGGCGGAGTGACGGGTTCGAGCTCACCCGAGCTGGAGAGGCTCTGCTCCCGGTTGCGCAGACGATGGAGAATAACCTGTTGGGTGTCGAACGTCAGGTGCGCGGTGCGGATAAGGAGCTCGCTGGCCCGCTGATGGTAACCTTGCCGGATATGTTTGCCATGTATTTGATGGGGCCGATCCTCCTGGAATTTATGGCGGCATATCCCTCCATTAATCTGGAAGTGAATGAAAGCTGGAGTACGTTTGATCTTTCAAAGCGTGAGGCAGACATCGCCATTCGTTTTACAGACAATCCGCCGGAACATTTGATCGGGCGGCAGCTTGGCGTCCTTCATGATGCGGCTTATGCGACCCCAGACTATCTTGATGCGCATGGGCCGCTTGAGACAAGCAAGAGCGCACGCTGGGTTGGGTTTGGTGACGCTGCCCACCGGGAGCGCTGGGTTGCGCGCAGTGCCTATCCCCATCTGCAAACGGTCGGTCGGTTTGATCAATTGCCCATGCAAGTTGAAGCAGCCAAAGCCGGGTTTGGTATCGGTATGCTTCCCTGTTTTGCCGGAGACGCGGTTCCTGAATTTGTCCGGCTTACGGAGCCTTCGCCGCGCATGCAAATCTGGTTGCTGTCGCACCGCGATTTACGTGCGACAGCCCGGGTCAGTGAATTTAGACGGTTTGTGATTGGGCGGAAGGACTACCTTAAAGCCCGCCTGGAAGGGCAGATTATGCCGCCGACCCAATGATGGTTGCGGAAGGTACTTCATTTCGAAGGGGTGCGCCTTTTACGAAGGCTGCGAGATTTTCCAGAAACAGATCCAGGGCGCGCAGTTGTGTGCCATCTGTCTTCGGGGATGAATGCGGTGTCACGCGCACACGGCGATGATCCCATAGCGGACTTGTTTCGGGCAGGGGCTCGGTCTCAAACACATCCAGGATCGCAACAGCTGGTGTTCCATTGTCGAGGGCTGAAATAAGCTCTGTTTCGTTTACCAATCCACCGCGCCCGATGTTGACAAAGGTTGCGTCCTTTTTCATTGCCGCAAAGAAGGCGGCATCCCCCATGTGATGGGTTTCCTTATTGAGCGGACTTGTGAAGACAACAATATCGCACTCCGGCAACCGTGCTTTCATGTCTGCTGGTCGGATGGTTTCGTGAGCCTCCGGGCTTTCGCCGGTCCGTTTCACCCCAATAATGTGCGCATCAAAAGCGCGGGCCCGTTTTGCAACTTCATTACCAATATTGCCAATACCGACAATCATCCAGGTGGTACCGGCAATTTCCCGAAAGCCAATGCCTTCCCATTTTTTCTCCGCTTGTTTTTGAAGCCGGGCAGTGGGGTTTTGAAATTCGGCCAGGACGGACCCCAAAACAAATTCTGAAATGGCAACAGCCTGGGCGTCAGAATTGGTGAGGCGCATCCCCTTCTTAGCCATCTCCACAAAGAGAGGATTGTCGAAACCGGCAGCTGTTGATTGTACCCATTCCAGTGACGGGAGGTTCAGGATGTGGTCCACATAGTCAAAGACGCGTTTGGTAATGAGAACGTCAAGGCTGAGCCATGAACCTTTAGGACTGATCTCGTCCCGCGAGACTTCCTTGCCCTCTCGGGTCAGAGTGCCATCGCGCTGAAACAAGATGGGTGTGATCCCGCCCATGGCCGAAAAGCGCTCTCCTAAAGCTCTCGCCCCATCTGCCGATAGTAGAATTTCCATTCCTGCCCCATTGTGTTCGAATTTGTTTTGATAAGCATATCGTTTGTCACCGCCATTAAGTAAAGTCCCTCTCAACAAATATGTGTGAGGGGCGATGTCTGAGTCAGGTGGGGAACGAAATGCTGTTGGGGGCCCGGTTGCCTCGCGTGCCGGGCAGTTTAGCTGGGCGTTTTTTGATTGGGCCAACCAACCCTATTTTACGCTCATTACGACCTTCATCTTTGCCCCCTATTTTGCGTCTGGTTTTATCGGCGATCCGGTTCAAGGTCAGGTTCTGTGGGGCTATACCCAGTCCATCGCGGGACTTGGTATTGCCATAGCTTCCCCGTTGCTGGGGGCGGTTGCTGACCAGACGGGCGCCAGGAAACCCTGGCTCGTTTTCTTCTCCATTCTCTTTGTCATCGGGTCGGCGCTTTTGTGGAATGCGTTGCCCGGTGCACCTGACGGACCTGGCTTTGTCATGGGTGCCGTTGTCTGTGCTGCTTTGGGCATGGAGTTCGCGCTTGTCTTCTACAACGCCATGCTGCCGACCCTGGTGCCTGAAAAGCGTATGGGTGTGCTGTCGGGTTTTGGTTGGGGGATTGGATATGTGGGCGGGCTTGCGGCGCTCTTCTTTGTCCTGATGTTCCTTGTGGCGGATGTTGAAAGCGGCGTCACGATGATCGGCATTGAACCGCTCTTTGGGCTTGATCCTGTGATGCGCGAAGCTGAGCGCTTTACCGGACCGCTTGCAGCGCTCTGGTATACGCTCTTTTCTTTGCCGATATTTCTGCTAACGCCAGATGCTCCGCGCACTCGGGTTAAAGCGGGTGCGGCAATTCGCGGTGGGCTTGCGCAGCTTCGCGCCACTGTGGCGAAGCTTGGCTCTTACAAAAATATCGGACTCTTTCTGGTTGCGCGGATGACCTATTATGACGGCCTGTCGGCGATCTTTGCCTTTGGCGGTATCTACGCAGCAGGCACATTTGGATGGGAGATCACAACCCTGGCTCTGTTTGGGATTGTGCTCTCCATCTTCGCAGCCATCGGGGCTTTCCTAGGCGGCTGGATGGATGACCGGTTTGGCTCCAAGCGCACGATCCTTGTTGCCGTCGCAGGTCTTGTTGTTGGTACGCTCGCCTCTGTCTCGATCACTTCAGACACGATTTTCTTTTTCATAGCGGTGCCCCCACCCGTCCCCGGGGCTGGACCTTTTATGAGTACAGGTGAACAGGTTTACATGCTGGCGGGTGTGTTGATCGGCATTAGCGGCGGTCCTGCGCAGGCAGCCAGCCGGACTTTCATGGCCCGATTGGCTCCCAAAGAGATGATGACCGAGTTTTTTGGTCTTTATGCTCTTTCTGGCAAAGCAACAAGTTTTGTTGCGCCTTTCGTAATTGCATTGGCGACAAGTGCAGCCAACAGCCAGCGGGCAGGCCTCTTTGTCGTCGTGGTGTTTTTGCTGGTCGGATTTGCCTTGCTGTTGCCGGTTCGAGAAGAACGCGGGGCTGCCTAGAGGCCGGGTTTGCATCCCGGGCCTTCCTCGCCCATGCTCTCTCCCAAACCAGGGGAGCGACCATTGAGTATCCAGGATGATGAACCGGTGCGTGTGCAAGTGCCGGGCGAGGCAAGTGCGCAGCTTCTCTCCGCTGTGGGCGGGGAACCTGCCGACACAAAGGGCCAGATCTCCTGGGCAACCTTTGAATGGGCGCGCAATCCATACGTGATCCTCATTACGATCTACATTTTTGCGCCCTACTTTTCGACCCATGTGGTGGGTGACCCGGTGCGCGGTCAAGCGATCTGGGGGAACATCAATGCGATTGGCGGATTTGTCATCGCTCTCTTGGGGCCGTTACTAGGGGCGATTGCCGACAGCGGCGGGCGGCGCAAACCCTGGATCGTTTCCTTTGTCGCCATTATGGCAATGGCAACCTTCTCCATGTGGTTCGCGCTTCCGATGGATGCAGGCATTGGCATACTGGGAGCGGCTGCGCTTGTTATCATCGCAAATGTGGCGTTTGAGTTCTCTGCTGTCTTCCACAATTCGATGCTGCCTTATGTGGCCCCTCACAAAAAGGTTGCGGGTCTCTCCGGGCTTGGGCTGGCGCTTGGAAATTTGAGTTCGCTCCTGATCCTGATCTTTATGTTGATCGCCTTCACGTTGCCCGGTGTTGTGGATTGGAGTTTTGTGCCTTCTGTGGCGCTCTTTGGGCTTGATGTGTCGGCTCATGAGAATAGTCGCATCGCGGGGCCGATTGCCGCCATTTGGATGGCGATTTTTTCCCTGCCGCTCATTTTCTTCACACCTGACGTAGCAGCGCGGGGCGCCAACGCCAAAGATGCGATCCAAAACGGGTTGCACTCTGTTGTGCGAACGGTCAAGGGCCTCAAGCACTATCGCAATGTCGCGCTCTATCTCTTTGCCCGCATGTTCTACAATGATGGGAAAACTGCCGTGCTCATTTTCGGCGGTGTTTATGCCGCGGGTGTTTTTGGATGGGGACCGCTCACGCTCACCATTTATGGTGTCATCCTATCCGTCTTTGCGGTGGCCGGCGGCTTCTTTGGAGGCTGGCTCGACAATACCTTTGGCTCGCGCAACGCAATCCTGATTTCCATTGGCGGTACGTCGCTTGGATTGTTGCTCGCGGTTTCTATGACGCCCAATGAAATTTTCTTTTTTTCCTATGACGCTGCGGCGGCAGAACCCCTCTGGTCTCTGCCCTTCTTCCGCACGGTTCCCGAAGTTGCGTATGTCACAGTCGTGATCTTGATTGCGATCTTCATTACCGCGGCCTATGCAAACAGCCGCACCATGTTGGCGCGCATTGCGCCTCCTGAAAAGATGTCTGAATTCTTTGGCCTCTATGCTTTGTCCGGCACTGCAACAGCGTTTCTTGGACCGTTGCTTGTTGGTGTCGCAACAGCGCTTTCAGAAAGCCAGCGCGTTGGTTTTGGATCCGTGCTTTTGTTGCTCGTCGGCGGGATGCTCCTGATGCTCTTTGTGAAAGAAGAGCGGGCTGAGCTTGCCGAGGCAGATCGCTAAGACTAGCGCGGCGTCTCTTCCCCGAAGTGGGTTTCGAGATAATCGAGGATGGGCTCGCGTTCTTCAGCATCCAGCTCGGCCATGCCGCCTTCCTCCACCATCCAGTCGAGGGTTTCGTCCCACCTTTTGCGGCTGAGTCTTTGCTGCGCCACGAGTTTGACGGAATGGCAGGCGCTGCACATATAGAAAACATCCTCTTGCGCCGTCCCGTCGGGCAAAAGTGCGAAGTCAGGATCGTCCTCGGCCAGTACGCCTGTGCTCAGAACTATCGACGCTATCCCTGCGATGAGAAACGGCCTCATGCGCTGACCGTGAGTGCGATGCGGTGAAGAGAGTTGTTGAGATAACCCTTCGGGTTCCAATCAATCGCAAAGGGTTGCGCTACGCCTTTACTGTCTGTCGCGCGCGCCCAGACTTCGTAATAGCCCTCTTGAGGAAACTTCACCCTCGTCTGCCACCGCTGCCATGACCCGGGATTAGGGGCGTCGCTGAGGGTTGTTTCGATCCAGGTCGCGCCAAAATCGATGGAGACATGAACTGTGCTTATGGTTCGATCCCCCGCCCAGGCGTGGCCCCGGATTTCCACGTCCTGGTTTGTCGCGCCCGCTGTGGTTCCTGTTGCTGGATGGGTGATGAGCGACTTCACCGGCATGGCTTCTATGATGACAAAATCTTCTTTGGGCACATCGGTACCGGGGGCAACCGGGTAGGCGGGGACACGGTAGGACTTTCCGGTCATTTTTGCGCCATCGTGAACCTGGTCGCGGATCTCGATGCGCTCCAGCCATTTTTGTGATGTGGAGCCAGGCCATCCAGGCGTAACCAGACGCAGTGGGAAACCGTGCAGCGCCGGTATGGGTTCGCCGTTCATTTCAAATGCAATGAGGATGCCGGGGTCCATCGCCTTGGCAATGGGGACACCGCGGGAGATGGCCTGCTTTTCTGGATTGCGGGAGAGGTGATGGTCGGCAGAGTAGTGAGCCGTGTAGACGGCTGTATCTTTCACGCCTGCGGCCTTGAGTACATCTGCCAGCCGCACACCCGTCCATGCAGAATTGGCGACAGCGCCCAAGGTCCATTGATTGCCGCTGGCACCGGGGTTGAAGGCCGCCCGCCCATTGCCGCCGCATTCAATGCAGAGATTAAGCGTTACGACCTCAAACCGTTCTTTCAGCTCGGCAATGGTGAGGGTTAGCGGCGTGTCGACCTCCCCATCAATGGTCAATGTCCAATTGGGGGCGGACATGCGAAGGGCTTCATCGGGCAGCAATCCATTGTTGCGCACAAAGTGTCTGGCCGTTGGGGTCACATCATCATCAAGCAAGTGTGCCGGTGTTTCGGCATTGACCGGCCGGTCGTTTAGAATTGTGAGGCCGTCTTTTGTCGCGAGGAAAAAAGCTTCGGTCTCCTCTGCGAGTGCCGCCGGAATGAGCCCTGCCGGGAAGTTGCGATGAAACGGAACCGCCATTCCCAGAACCGCCGTCATGGTCGCAAGGCCCGCGCCCTTCAGAAATCCCCGTCGATCTTCGTGCGCTCTGCGTCCAAATATCTGTTGGTCCGCAGCAATTGGATCGCGCTTATAAAGTGTTCTGAGCCCTTCAGACGGCTTGCGGTCTTTCGCTTCTGTTTGATCTGACATGGCATTCCTCCGGTTACACAAAAGTCTACACGAGAGGGGTGCTGCGTCCAGCAGTGGCGCTCTATTTGTGATGCCAGTCTTTGGAGATTACCCAGTTGATCTCTTTGGCGAGATTGGGTGGAAACTCATAGTCACTGATTTGCTCGGGGGCCATCCAGACAGCTTCTGTATGCTCTTCTGATAGAGTGACAATATCGGTCTCAGATGTGGCGAGGAAAGACAGGCCGATCTCGAACATTTCGCCTTCGCCGTGCGACCAGGTGGTGAGGGGACGAATGCGAGAAAGGGAGAGGCCGGCCTCTTCCTCTGTTTCCCGCCTCAAGCCCTGATCAACCGTTTCGCCCGCATGCAGGCTGCCGCCGGGCACGTCCCAGAAGCCAGGATAGTAATCATCATCTGGTGCGCGTTTGATGATGAGGAGTTTCCCCTCGCGCCAGATTTGCACTTTCACAGCGATTGCATGGGTGAGCCTGATTGTTTCCATCGCTCTCACCTCATGCTTGTTGGTTAGTGGCGGAAGTGACGCATGCCGGTCATGACCATAGCGAGACCTTTTTCGTCTGCCGCTGCAATCACTTCATCATCGCGCATGGAGCCGCCGGGCTGAATGACACAGGTGGCGCCTGCTTCTGCAGCTGACAGAAGCCCGTCTGCGAAGGGGAAGAAAGCGTCTGACGCTACTGCTGAGCCTTTGGTGAGCGGCTCGGCTAGGCCTGCTGCCTCAGCGGCGTCTTCTGCTTTACGCGCTGCGATGCGGGCTGAGTCTACCCGGCTCATCTGACCTGCGCCAATGCCTACAGTGGCGCCGTCTTTCACATAGATGATGGCGTTTGATTTCACATGTTTGCAAACTCGGAAGGCGAATTTGAGATCGGCGAGTTCTTGGGTCGTTGGCGCGCGTTTGGTGACAACCCTCAGTTCCAGATCGTCGATGACGCCATTGTCCCGGGTCTGGGCAAGAAAACCACCAGCAACGGTTTTTACAAAAAGGCCCGGTGTACGGGCATCTGGAAGTCCGCCTGTGGTGAGAAGGCGGAGGTTCTTCTTACCGCCAATGATCTTGCGGGCGTTTTCGTCTGCGTCAGGGGCAATGATGACCTCTGTGAAGATCTTGGCGATCTCTTCGGCCGTTTCCCCGTCCAGCGTCTGGTTCAGCGCGATGATGCCCCCAAAGGCAGAGACGGGATCGCAGGCAAGCGCCTTGCGGTAGGCGTCGGCGAGGCTGCCTGATGTGGCAACACCGCACGGATTAGCATGCTTGATGATGGCAACGGCAGGCGCAAGTTTTGGATCAAACTCGCCGACCAGTTCAAAGGCTGCGTCTGTGTCATTGATATTGTTGTAGGACAATTCTTTGCCCTGCAGCTGGGTGGCGGTTGAAACGCCGGGGCGGTTTTCTCCAGTGACATAGAAGCTTGCACCCTGATGCGGGTTTTCGCCGTAGCGCAGTGTCTGCTTCAGAGTTCCGCCGAGTGCGCGGTACTCTGGTGCACCTTCTTCGATCTCGTTTGCAAACCAGTTGGAGATGGCCGCATCGTAAGCCGCTGTGCGGGCATAGGCTTTTTGCGCCAGTGCTTTGCGGGTCGTAAGGCTCGTGCCTTTCTTCTCCTGAATTTCGGCAATCACCTGATCATAGTCCGCAACATCGACAATGACGTTCACATACGCATGGTTCTTGGAGGCGGCGCGGATCATTGCGGGGCCACCAATATCGATGTTTTCGACGCAAGTATCGTAGTCGGCCCCTTTGGCGACGGTTTCCTCAAACGGGTAGAGGTTGACCGCCAACAGGTCGATGGGGCCGATGCCATGCTCTTCCATTGAGGCGGTATGACCCTTGTCATCGCGCACCGCCAGCAGGCCGCCATGCACCATGGGGTGGAGGGTTTTCACCCGGCCATCCATCATCTCCGGGAAGCCTGTAATGTCTGCGACGTCTTTGACCGGGAGCCCTGAATCGGCAATGGCCTTTGAAGTGCCGCCAGTGGAGACCAGGTCAACGCCTGCCTCGTGCAGGGCACGCGCAAACTCGATGAGCCCCGTTTTGTCTGAGACAGAAAGAAGGGCGCGGCGTACGGGCTGAATGTCGGCGGGCATCGGATGATCCTGAGATGAGAACGGGGCGTATGTCTGTCCGGGCCGGATAGCACGAAACCCAAGCCTCTGGAAGGGCCAAGTCTTTGGAAAAGAATATGGCGGATTATCCGGTTTATTCCGGGTCCTGTTGCCCAGATTGCTCAGACGGTTCCGTCTCCCCCGTCTCGGTCTTCACATCGTCGCTCAGTTCAGGGATTTCCGGCAAGGGAGTGGGCAGGTCAGGAAGTTCTGGTTCCTCCGCTTCGGTTTTGCCTGCATTTCGGGTCGAGAGCCGCCGCCAGGCCCAGTGGACTGTAGCCTCTTCCCTGAAAACGTCTGCCGTCACAACGATCTGCTCACTGCGTCTCGTTCTGTCTGCGGAGCCCAGATAGACGCCCTCCTCAAGGGTGATTTCGCTGTTGCCGTTTTCAATGCGCGCACGGAACTGCCAGCCATCTCCGTTTGGCAGAAGAACCAGGACATTGGACTTGTCGTGTGCCAGTGACGCGCGGGCTTCGGGATGCAGATGAAAGCGGATGGTGAACGCCGCCGGTTCGTCGTCTGTTTTCTTTTGCGTGAACGGTACCAGCAGTTTGGAAGGTTCTTCTGGCACGCGCGTCAGATTGTCTTCACCGCGAAGGTCTTCACCGGTGGCGCTTAAGAACAACCGACGTCGGTGAACGAAACCAAAAAGTTTGCGGTATCCGTCATGGGCGGCATCAAGCCAGATCCCGTCTTCGCTTTCATTGCGCCTGCTTTCAACCCGGGCGGGACCCTCCATTAGCCGTGAGCCCAGCAAGATGCGGGAGAGGGCGCCTTGGGTGAAGCGGGCAGAGGATGTGTCGTTTAAGACCAGAGTGGAATGGGCGGCAGTTGCGCGGCTGGCGGCATGCCAGTCTGCGCCCAGAATGCGGGTCGCACCGCAATTGGTGACCAGTCGACACCGTCCGACACTCATCTCGAAAGACAAGCAGCCTGCATGGGCAGAATGGGAATAGGCCCCAGGAGGCGGAGGACCCGTATCTACTGCCACATAAGTCGGACCAGCTGCCATGCGCTGGTAGCCGGAGTGTGGCGCAAAGCCGAAGGGCTTTCCTTTGGCATCATCTTCGGCAAGGGCGGCATCAACAGCGCCATCGGGGCCTTCGTCGGCACCGTTGAAGAGGGCCAGTTTGCCATCGCCATGTTTGAAGAAGCGCAGCATCGGCATCATGCGATCAACCGCGTTCCGAATAGGCTGGGGCACCCCATGGCCCTGGGCCACCAGTGCATCGCGCAGAGAGATGAGATCCAGAAGGATCGACAATTGCGCGACGGGGTTGCGGCTGATGTGGCCGCCATCGGGCAGAATTTGTTGTGTGAGTTCCTGCCCGACGAGGTCCAGGCCCTTGCGCAGACGCCGGCTTCCCTCCGACAGACAAAGGCCAGAGAAGGCAAGGCCGATGGCCGCCGTCAATCTTTGCTCCCCCGCCGGGGCCCACATAACAGTACGTGCCAGATGGCGGGCTTGCTGCGCCATGTTGCGCAAGAGGGTGGAGCGGTAGATGAGATCGGACTCTTCCATCAAGAGCGCACCGTTTGCTGCCCATGAGGTCAACCGCCTGCCGATCACATGGGGGCGCCAGCCAATGTCGTGCCATTGCCCTGATGTCTGGATCCAGCTTTGGACGAGGCCTCTTGCGTGTGCGCGGGCTGCATTGCCCCCAGCAGCTGAGAAATGACGCACCCAGGAGAAGCCATGGAGCTCCTCTGTCCAGGTTTCGCTGGGCGCTTCCATCTCAAAAGGGGAGAGGCCGTTTGTGCGAACTTGTCCGCCGGGCAAGTCATACCGGCCTTGAAAAAGCGCGTCTGCCTTGTCGACCCGTCCGGGGCGCAAATCTTTTGGGTAATAGGTAATCGTATCGGGCATGGGCCCACGCAACGTCTGGCGATAGGGCCAGGTGGCGTAGAGAGCCGCAAGACTTAAATCAGCGGTGCGGCGGAGTGCTGCGAGCGAAAGATCGCTCAGGCGGTTTCCCGGATGAAGGACATGGCGCTCCTGAAGACGGGCTGGTGATCCAGATTTGTGATCTGATTTGCTCACCGTCTTTGTCCTTGGCGCGCGCCTCTTGTCGGGACGATGTCCCGTTTGATTGAGGTGGCGTGCCGTTTACGACCGCTTGCGAAGTGTCGCAATGTTTTCTGCATAAGCAGTAGGGCCACCCTTAAAGGTTGCGGTTCCAGCGACCAGAACGTCGGCGCCTGCGGAAATGACGCGCGGCGCGGTTTCGAAGTTCACACCGCCATCGACTTCTAGTTCGATCTGTTTGCCTGTTTCTTCGATCCGTTTACGAATGAGCTCGATTTTCCGCAGCTGGCTTTCGATAAAGGATTGTCCGCCAAAACCCGGATTGACACTCATGACGAGGACCAGATCAATGTCTTCGAGAATATCGTCCAGCACGCTGACCGGGGTTGCCGGGTTCAGCGAAATGCCTGCTTTGACGCCATGTGCCTTGATCATCTGCACAGTGCGATGGACATGGGCGCCAGCCTCAGGATGGAAGGTGATGATGTCGGCGCCGGCGTCAACGAAGGCATCCACGTAGGGGTCGACCGGTGAAATCATCAGATGCACATCAAACGGTTTGTCTGAATGAGGCTTCAGCGCCTTCACGACATCGGGACCGATGGTGATGTTGGGCACAAAATGACCGTCCATGACGTCCACATGAATATAGTCAGCACCCGCTTTCGTGATTGCGCTGACTTCTTCACCTAAACGCGCGAAATCAGCAGACAGGATTGACGGGGAAATTTTTACAGGATGTGCCATGTGAAGATGCTTATCAGGTCAGTTTGGGTGGTGCAATGGATTGGGGGGTGGTGGTCTTATTCTGGCAGAACAAGTCTGGCTGCATAGAAACCGTCCATACCGCCCTTGTCGCCCAGATGGCTTGGCAGGGTGCGCAGGTCACCCTCTGGGGTGAGGCATTCTGCAAGCCCGCCGATTTCCTGAGCATCAATTGGATGTCTGGAAAATGCAGGATTGTTTTTCAGGAAGAGGCCAACCTGAGCCGGGCCTTCCAGTGGCTCCAGTGAGCAGGTGCAATAGATGAGCGTGCCGCCGGGTTCTAGCCACTCCGCTGCTTTGCTCAGGAGTTTTGCCTGGACAGGGGCAAGGCTTGCAATATCGCCCGCTGTTTTGGAGTGGAGCACATCTGGATGGCGTCGCGCGGTGCCGGTCGCAGAGCAGGGCGCGTCGAGCAGGATTTTTTTCCATTTGCGGCCAGGCACCCAATCGGTGAGATCGGCTTTCACGATGTCCGCATTTAGCTTTGTGCGGGTCAGGTTTTCCCGCAGTCTTTCCAGCCGTCCCCCAGCGCGATCAACGGCTGTGACGTTGGCCCCGGCAGCGGCAAGAGCGAGGGTTTTGCCGCCCGGTGCAGCACAGAGATCAAGCACTGCCTTGCCGGACACATCGCCCAGCAATTTGTGGGGCAGGGCAGCGGCGGCATCTTGCACCCACCAATCACCTGCCCCATAGCCTTCAAGCTCTTCAATGCGGCCTGGGTGAGACAGACGCACGCTCCCCGTGGGCAGGCACTCCCCGCCCAGCGTCTTCGCCCAATTCTGTGGGGCGGACTTTACGGAAAGGTCCAGCGGTGGCTCGCCCAAATGTGCATCTGCAATGGCTGCTGCTGTGTCCGCGCCATAGGCGAGCTCCCAGCTGCGCCATGCCCAATACGGCGTGTTGGTCATGCCAGCCTCCTGGGCTTTGACAATATCGGCCCCTTCCCGGGTTACGCGGCGAAGAATGGCATTCATCAGGCCTCGAAAAGGCCTTGTGTGTCGATTGCTGTTGGTGAGCTCCACCGCGCAATTGACGGCGGCATGGGGGGCTGAGCCCAGAAACAGAAGCTCGGCGGTCCCAACACGCAACAGCGCTTGGGCAAATGCCGCGCTCTCGGGCAGGGTCTTATCGAGCATGGCATCTAACACGGCGTCGATCTGTCCCAGACGGCGCAAGACGGTTGTGGAGATGGCACGGGCGAATGCGCGATCGCTTGGATGGTTGGCCAGATCCCTGGCCCCCAGCTCCCGGTTGAGCGCGGTTTCCAGGGTTTCGCCCTTGTTCAAGACAGCCTGCAGAATATTGGCGGCCACGCGCCTGGCGCCCGTTCCATCCTGTTTTGATGGGCCGTCCTGTTTGGGTCGCTCTTTTCGGGCTGTCATTCTGGGTCCTGTTTTGCTCGGCTTGCTTAGAGCATAGAGCCAAAGCGGATGCCAGACCCGAGTTGTAGGCTCCAGCGGGCTCCTGTGGACTTAGCCCCACGGCCCTTCTTTTGGGGCCATGCCTGTCATCGCTTTTAGTTTTGCGACGCGGTTCGCTGTTGCAGGATGGGTCGAGAAGAGACTGTCTCGCTTGTGGGCGTGGAGTGGATTGATGATGAACATGTGGGCAGTCGCGGGGTTTCTCTCAGCCGCGTCATTGTCAATGCGGAGCGCTCCTCCTTCAATCCTCTGCAGAGCAGAGGCGAGCCAGAGCGGCCGTCCGCAAATTTCAGCGCCCAACTGGTCTGCGCTATATTCGCGGGTGCGGCTGATTGCCATTTGGACCAGACCTGCCGCCATGGGTGCCAGAAGCATCAAGGCGAGCGAGCCGATCAGTCCTCCGGCATTGTTGCGGTTGCCGCCAAAGAAGAAGGCGAAATTGGCCAGCATGGAAATGGCCCCGGCAAGTGTTGCTGTCACCGTCATCGTAAGCGTGTCGCGGTTTTTGATGTGGGCAAGTTCGTGGGCCATGACGCCCGCCAATTCTTCGGGGGTGAGCATATTGAGCAGGCCGGTTGTTGCGGCGACAGCCGCGTTTTCTGGATTTCGCCCCGTGGCAAAGGCGTTTGGTTGTTCTGTTTCCATAATGTAGGTGCGCGGCATGGGAAGGCCTGCATTTGCCGCCAGCTGCTTTACAAGGCGCACATAGTTGGGGGCATTTGTCTCGCTTACCTCGCGGGCGCCATGCATGCGCAGAACCATTTTGTCAGAATTCCAGTAGGCGAACAGGTTCATGCCGCCCGCCACCAGCAGGGCAATAAGGGCGCCTGCTTCTCCGCCAATCATGAAACCGATCCCCATAAAAAGTGCTGTCATGGCAGCGAGCAGGATCGCGGTTTTTGTCATGTTCATCGGGGCTTGTCCTCGCGGTCGGCTATTGGCGTTTTTTGCCTCCCTCCTATATGTAGAAAGAAATGGTCTCCTTCAATGCCGCTGCCAGAATGGTTGGGCGGGTTGAGAGACAGAAGGTTTGAGCAGATCATGGGCGACAAAAATCCAGACACAAGTGCGGCAGCAAAGCGCGCTCTTGCCGAGGCTGAAGAGCGTCGTGTGCAGGCATCCCCTGGCGTTGATGCACCGCGTGAAATATTGGGTCGTGAGGGGCCGGAACCCACCCGTTACGGGGATTGGGAACATAAAGGGCTGATCAGCGATTTCTGAGGCTCACACTCTGCTTGCCCGGTATGCGTGTATTGATGTACTAAATACACGTAATGAGAGTTTTTCAATATTTCTTTGCGCTATCCGTGTGGTGCTCTTCCATCGCCGTAAGTGGGCCAACGGCAGCTTCTGCGGCTGAGGTTTTGCCCGGTCCGATCCCTGCGACACTCATTCGGGTGATTGACGGCGATACGGTTGAGGTGCGCGCCCGGATCTGGCTGGGTCAGGATGTGCAGGTGGCAGTCCGCCTATCCGGCATTGACGCGGCGGAGCGTCGGGGAAAGTGTCCTGAAGAGCGGGCACTGGCAGAGGCTGCCACCGATCACCTAAAGGTCTTCGAAGGAAGTGCGATTTCGCTCCTTGGTGTGGAGCCGGACAAGTTTGGCGGGCGTGTTCAGGCGCACGTAACTCATCAGATGGCGGGCGACCTCAGTACATCCCTTCTGAATGCAGGGCTTGCGCGTGCCTATCATGGCGGTAGACGGGGCAGCTGGTGCTCGGGGGTGGCGCTTAGAGATTGAGCGTCTGCACACCTTTCAGGCCTCGAAAGCTTTCCGTCAGCTCCACGGTGACTGTTGCGTCAGCACCTTCGGTTCGGCTGGTGTGGGACAGGATGCACCGAGGCGTTCCGTCCTTATCGGCGATTGGCAACATGATCTGTTCAATTTCCAGAACGGGACCTTCGTTTGTCTCTGAATTGAACTCTGCCACCAAGATGAGAGGTTCGTTCACCACCTGGTTTAGATGATCGATCGTTAGCTTGCCGAAGGGGTCGTCTTTGTAGGCGGACGTATTTGTTCCGGTGAGATCTATACCAAGGCGCTTGACGATTTCTGTTCCAAAAAACCGAATACTGAAATCGTCGTCCAATTTCTCATAGACGATGACGTTTGCGAGGATGGGGGCAATATCGACGAGATCCAGGTCGGCTGTTGACGGCAAGCGCTTGCCCTGTTTCAGGCGTTCCCAATAGGTCAGCAGCGCCTGTGCGCCATCAGTTTTCAGTTTCATACCCAGCCCCGACAGGAAAGCCCTAATTTCGCCGTGGACAATGCCAGAAACGTAGATCTAATAAAGTAAAAATTGAGTGTTGTTCCGTGAACAAAGTAAATCAACAGTTTAAGATAGGCTTCGTTGGCCCATCAGCGCAGGACGTTCCCTTACATCTGTCATAAGAAGTATTGGTGAAACAAACCGTTTGATATGCCCCATTTTTGGGGCAATATCAGAGGTTTTGGCAGTTCTCAAACGGCTGGCGCGATCGCTATGTCTAACGGTTTTGGCGGTTCTCGATAAGATCATCCACGACGCCTGGATCTGCGAGCGTTGACGTGTCGCCGAGGTTAGAAAACTCATTTTCTGCAATTTTGCGCAGGATGCGCCGCATGATTTTGCCCGAGCGGGTCTTGGGGAGCCCTGGTGCCCATTGAATGAGATCAGGACTTGCGATGGGTCCGATTTCTTTGCGCACCCATTGGACGAGTTCTTTTTGTAACGCCTCTGTCGGGTCCTCGCCCACGTTCAATGTGACATAGGCGTAGATGCCCTGGCCCTTAATGTCGTGGGGATAGCCAACCACCGCAGCTTCCGCGACCTTTGCGTGGGCAACGAGTGCGCTTTCGACTTCTGCAGTGCCCATGCGATGACCTGATACGTTGAGCACATCGTCGACGCGACCGGTGATCCAATAATAGCCATCCTTATCGCGACGGCAGCCATCACCCGTGAAATACATGCCCGGAAACTGAATGAAATAGGTGTTGGCGAAGCGATCATGATCGCCATAGACGGTCCGCATCTGTCCGGGCCAACTGTCGGCGATACACAGATTACCCTCAGTGGCGCCGTCGAGAATTTTGCCCTCGGTATCGACAATGATCGGCTTGATGCCAAAGAAGGGCTTGGTTGCGGAGCCTGGCTTTTGACCGATCGCGCCGGGAAGCGGGCTGATGAGAATGCCGCCGGTTTCCGTCTGCCACCAAGTGTCTACAATGGGGGAGCGTCCCTCGCCCACGACGTTATGGTACCAGAGCCAGGCTTCCGGGTTGATGGGCTCGCCAACAGAGCCAAGCAATCTGAGAGATGATCGGCTTGTCGCTTTCACAGGCCCTTCTCCTTCGCGCATCAATGCGCGGATCGCGGTAGGTGCTGTATAGAAAATATTGACCTGATGTTTGTCACAGACCTGCCAGAAGCGCGATGCGTCAGGATAATTGGGTACGCCTTCAAACATGAGCGTGGTGGCGCCATTGGCCAGTGGTCCATAGAGAATGTAGCTATGCCCTGTGACCCAGCCGACGTCAGCGGTGCACCAATAGACATCCCCGTCGTGATAATCGAACACATATTGGTGGGTGATGGAGGCATAAACCATGTAGCCGCCGGTTGTGTGCATCACGCCTTTGGGCTGACCGGTTGATCCGGATGTATAGAGAATGAAAAGCGGATCTTCCGCGTTCATTTCTTCGGGGGGGCAGTCAGCGCCGACCGAGGCTGCGGCCTCATGAAACCAAACGTCCCGGCCTGCTTTCATGGGCACGCCGGATGCCGTGCGTTCCACGACGATCACAGATGTGACGCCGGGGCATTTCGCGACCGCTTCATCAGTGTTCGCTTTGAGCGGAATTTTTCTGCCGCCCCGCACCCCTTCATCAGCGGTGATGATGCAGTTGCTGTCGCAATCAATGATGCGGCCAGCCAGGGCGTCGGGAGAGAACCCCCCAAAGACGACTGAGTGGACAGCGCCAATGCGTGCGCAAGCGAGCATGGCGTAGGCCGCCTCCACAATCATGGGCATATAGATCGTGACGCGATCGCCCTTTTTAACGCCCTGGGCTTTCAGAACATTGGCGAACGTACAGACCGCCGCGTGCAATTGGCGGTAGGTAATTTTCTTGTCGTCAGTTGGTTCGTCCCCCTCCCAGATGATTGCGACTTGATCTGCTTTTGTCTCCAGGTGACGGTCGATGCAGTTTACACTGGCGTTGAGGCTCCCGTCTTTGAACCACCGGATGTGCAGATTGTCTTTGTTGTAGGAGACATCTTTGACTTTTGTATAAGGCTTCATCCAATCGATGCGCTTGCCCTGTTCTCCCCAGAACCCTTCTGGGTCGGCAATGCTGGCGTCATACATCTTCTGATAGCCAGCCTCGTCAAGGTGAGCGCGGGCTGCCCATTCATCACTTACGGGAAAAATTGATGAGTCTGTCATTCTGGCCTCCTGGGAGCGGTCACCACCAACCGCGTATTTTTGCTTTTTTTCATTATAGGTTGTAGCTGGCTCTTTTGTGCTCTTTTTTGGCTGTTGGTCCACCATCTCGAACGAGAACCGGTCTCCTAGCTTGATCCGCTGTGCTGTTTGCGGGAACAGCGTTACCCATTATTAACCCTACGCTTTGATCGTCTGGCAGATCCCAAGCGGATTTAGGCTTTCTTACCAAGTGTCCCTGCATTCTCTCCTTTTTAGAGGGATCACTCATGGGACGCCGCCTGCCGCGACGTAAAAATCAGCGCAAAATTGCGAAACGCCGAGAGCGGACGTCAGCGATTGCGGCTGCGCAAACGCAAGAGGGTCCCGTCTTCGAAGATGTTGCGTTTGCCAAGGCAGGGCTCGAGCTTGCTGAGCGCCAGGCAGGATACGGCGCCTGGTTTTGGAACCTGCAGACGGGCTCCCTTTATATGACGCCGAATGCCTGTGCTGTATTGGGCATTGAGGAAGGCGTCAGCGCGTTTGATGATATTCTTGCGGCAATCCATGAAGAAGACCGGGAAGAGGTTTCCGCGCGGGTGCAGGCCCATCTGGATGCGCGTGAAGCCTATGATCTGGCCTGCCGCATCAGACGCCCTGACGGCGAAGTCCGGTGGATCCGTTCGCGGGGCCACGTTTCAGCTGGTGCTGATGGCGCCCCCGCTATGTTTGCAGGGTCGATTGAAGATACGACCTATCAAGTTGAGACACTGAATGAGCTTCAACGCTCTGAACTTCGGTTTCGCTCGCTGATAGATAGCGCTCCTTTCCCCGTTGTGATTACCCGTCCGAGTGACCGTTCCCTGCGCTATGTCAATGAGAGCATGGCGGAGCTTCTGGAAGTGCTTGGGAAGTCTGCCGATACGCTCAGTGTGCCAGATCTTATGTCGGACACAGCAACTTACGAAAAGTTGCGGGCTCAGCTGCTTGCCAAGGGTGTTACCGAGAATTTTGAAATGTCGGTTGAGCGCGCAGATGGAACACCGCTCTGGCTGCTGATCAAAGGCCTGATCATCGACTATGAAGGCGAGCCCTGCGCGTACCTTATTTTGTTGGATGTGACGGAACGACGTGAACTCGAAGAAAAGCTTCGGGTTCAGGCAACATCTGATTCACTCACAGGTGTCGCCAACCGCGCGGAGCTGCTGGACCAACTCGAATTTGCGATCTCTGTTTCTAATCGAACAGATGAGGGTTTTGCTCTTCTGCTGCTCGACCTCGATAACTTCAAAATGGTCAATGACACGCGTGGCCATAGCGTGGGTGACAAGCTGCTTGTTGAAACATCCAAACGTCTGCACGAGCTTGTTCGCAATACAGATACCGTTGCCCGCATTGGTGGTGATGAGTTTGCAATTATCGCACGTCACCTAGATCAGACTCACGGTGTATCCGTGCTTGCCCAGAAAATTATCGATGCGCTTGCGGAGCCTTTTTATATAGATGGCATTGCGATGACCGCCGGATGCTCCATTGGGATTGCCCACTACCCGTGGGACAAGGGTGACCCCGAATTGTTGATGCAAAATGCCGACCTTGCGCTCTATCGTGCAAAGGATGAGGGGCGCGGCTGCTTCCAGTTGTTTGATGAAGAGCTAAGCCGCGCGGTGCATGAGCGTATGCATCTTGAGCACGACCTGCGTATTGCGCTCGATACGGATCAGTTTTTTGTCATGTATCAGCCTCGGTTCGACGCAGAGACGCGTGAGCCGGTTGCTGGGGAAGCACTCGCACGGTGGAACCACCCGGACAAAGG
The DNA here is from genome assembly GCA_021775935.1 of Alphaproteobacteria bacterium. Classification (GTDB taxonomy): domain Bacteria; phylum Pseudomonadota; class Alphaproteobacteria; order Parvibaculales; family Parvibaculaceae; genus Mf105b01. Next base: position 19,124 of record JAJFGY010000065.1, on the reverse strand, counting down.
GTTGATCTCTCCTGGTCTGTTTATTCCGATTGCAGAGGAAACAGGTCTTGTTATTGACCTGGGCCGCGTCGTTCTCGACCGAGTTGTTTCAGACATTGCGCGGTGGCGCGAAGAAGGCCTTAATGTAGGTCCGATGTCGGTCAACATTTCGCCTATTCACCTGGCAGCGGGATGCGTGCTGGAAGATGTATTTGGCACGTTGAAGAAGCATAATGTTCCCGCTCAGTGTCTTCAGGTCGAAGTAACTGAATCTGCCATGATCACGGATGAAGAATCCGCTAGCTCACAGATCAAAGCCCTCGCAGATGGTGGCATTGAAATTCTGATTGATGACTTTGGGACCGGATATTCCTCGCTTTCCTATTTGCACCGCTTTACCGCCCATGAGCTGAAGATTGATCGGAGTTTCGTTTCGAATGTGCACGAAGCAACCAGCGCCATTCTTGCGCGCCAGATTGTGTCGATCGGAAAATCTCTCAACCTGAAGATTGTTGCTGAGGGTGTGGAGACAGATGCACAGGCTGATTTTATGACAGCCATTGGGTGCGATGAATTGCAGGGCTTCTTGTTGTCGCGGCCAATTAAGGCCCCTGACTTTGAAACGCTTATGCGTGATCGCCAAGCGCGCATACTTGCGAAAAAAGCTTAGTCACCCAAAGCGGCAATCTCTGTCTCATTCAACCCCGCCTCTTTCATGACTTCCTGGGTGTGCTCACCGAGCACAGGTGCATCGCGTCGTACACTTGCGGGGCTTCCCTCATAGTTCACAGGGTGATTGAGGCTCCAATAGGGGCCTTCATGGGGGTGGTTGCGCTTTTCAAAAAGACCGACGGCATCAAGATGAGGATCGTGGCGGAGATCGCCCAACTTGTTGACGCGTGCATGGGGAATGTCATTGGCGCCTAACTCCTTTTCCCATTCTGCGGTTGTTTTGTGCACGGTGACTTCTTCCACCATGGCGTAGAGACCCTGAATGTTGCGGGTGCGGTTTTCGTAAGTCGCAAAGCGGGCGTCGGTCTCAAAGAGATCCGGCTTTCCTCCCAAGTTGAAGAAATCGCGCCATTGCTGGTCTGAGTAGGGAAGGATGGCGATGTATCCGTCGGCCGTTTTGTAGGGTTTGCGATCTGGCGCGGTTACGCGCACATAACCGATGGGTCCCGTCGGCGGGTCATAGGTTTCGCCGTAGAGATGTTCTGCAAGCAGAAAAGAGACCATGCTTTCCATCATGGGCACTTCCACAAACTGGCCTTCGCCTGTGCGTTCTTTGTGGAAGAGCGCTGTGACGATGGCATTTGCCATGAAAAGGCCTGTCGTCTTATCGGCAATGAGGGTCGGAAAAAACCGGGGACGCGGGTCGCCGTCGACTTCGCTCATCATGGAAGAGATGCCGGATGCCGCCTGGATCATGTCATCGTAAGCGGGTCTGCCGCCATATGGTCCGTCTTCGCCATACCCCGTGCCAATGACATAGACGATGTCAGGCTTCACGGCTTTTACGTCTTCATAGGAAAGCCCCAAGCGTTTGAGACCGTCATAGCGAACGTTTGCGGCAAAGACATCGGCGGTTGCGATGAGCTTGAGAAGCGCGTCGCGGGCCGCCTGTTTTTTCAAATCAAGCAGCACAGAGCGTTTGTTGCGGTTGATGGTGAGGAACATGGGGCCAAGGCCCGAAGCCTCACCTGACGGTGTGTCGCCCGCCCAGCGCATAATGTCGCCGCCCTGACCGTTTTTGGGACTGGGGCTTTCGATCTTGATGACGTCAGCGCCCATGTCACCCAGCAGGGCGGTCGCGTAGGCGCCCAGGACGACGCTGGTGAGATCGACCACGCGGATACCCTCTAGTGCGCCATTTGGGGATGGTTTCTTATCTTCGCTCGTCATGTGTTTTGGTCCTTATGGTCGCCACGCATATTTCAGGTCGGGGAGATGTTCTTCGTTACGCCGACCATCTGTTCTCTCGGAGACGTGCAGGCCTTTGTGGTCATAGAAAGTCTGCGCCCGTCTATTCTGCTGAAATGTCCAAAGTTCAAACCCGAGAGGGAGTGTGCGTTTCGCATGTTCCAGAAGGACTGACCCAAGCCCCCGACCTTGAGCTTTCGGATGAACATAGAGATGGTCAATCCATCCAGGTGTCGTTGCCAAAAAGGCGGCAATGCGGCCCTGGTCGCGTACTATCCAGCATTCTTGTTTGGTGGGCAGGGTCGTGAAATGATGCCAAATGTCTGGTCCGTCATGGCGCCTTGGAAGAAAACCCAGCTTTGCGGTTGCGGTCAGATAAACGGTCGCGATGCCTGCCCCATCTGATGCCCGCGCCCGCGTTGGATTTGACTCTGTCATCTAGCTTCCCTTTGCCAACTCGTTTGATATGGGAGTGGAGGAGAAATGTCATGAGCTTTCGCGTTCGAGAGATTGAGGTTGACGAAATTCCGACTGGCTTTGTGAGTTCGTGTCCGCGACACTGCCAGCTTCGAAAGGAAGTTTTATGCATCTGCACACGTCCAGCTGGCCCGAAGTGGAGGCCTACCTAACGCGCTCAAAGGGCATTGTGATCCCGATCGGCTCGACCGAACAACATGGGCCCAATGGGTTGATTGGGACGGACGCGATTTGTCCTGAAGTGATTGCCGAACATGCTGCGCGAGACGCGGACATGCTGGTGGCCCCCACCTTTAATGTGGGATGTGCGCAGCATCATATGGCGTTTCCGGGGTCGATGACGCTGCGACCCTCCACTATGATTGCGGTGATTTATGATTGGGTATTGTCGCTAGGGCGGCACGGCTTTGACCGGATTTATTTTTTCAATGGGCATGGCGGCAATGTTTCGACGATCCAGGCGGCGTTTGCTGAGATTTATGCAGACCGGTCACTGGCGCGCGATGGGAGCAATCGCGGGCCGGTGAAGTGCAAGCTTGCCAATTGGTGGGACTACAAACCCGTCTACAAATATTGCATGGACACGTATGGCAAATCCCACGGGGCGCATGCCACGCCGTCTGAAGTGGCGGTGACGCAATATGCCTATCCCGATGCCATCAAGACGGTTGAGATGAGCCCGAAGATTGCGCCGTCGGCCCGCTACACCGACGCGGAAGATTATCGCGCGAAATTTCCCGATGGGCGCATTGGCTCAGACCCCTCGCTCGCTCATCCATCTGACGGCAAGAAGCTGGTGGATCTCTCGGCTAAAGGGTTGGTTGAGGACTTCGCGGCGTTTGTCGCAAGCTGACTTCTCTTTGAAGCATGCTTTAGCCCAGTGCGATTACGATTTGATCGCCGACAATTTCAATTGGGATTGTGACAAGGCTTTTGCCTGCACAGGGGCCGCTGGTGCAAAACCCGTCGTCCAGATTGAAAAGCGCACCATGGGTGGTGCAGAGGATCTGATCCTTTTTGCGCGTTAGAAACTTATCGGTGAAGGTCTCAAGAGGTGTGAAGGCGTGAGGGCAGGCGTTGACATAGGCCAGACACTCTTTCTCGGTTCGCACAACAAACATGTCGAACCGCTCGCGCCCTTCCCCAAAAGTGAAGCCTTTGGCACCAGGCTGGCCCACCTCATCAAGGGCGCATAAGTGCGTCCCTATAGGCGGGACCCTCGCAAGCCATTTCTCACGACGCTGCTCGTCTGCGTAACTCATCAAGTAGGACTAGCCTTCGCTATTTTTTCACGGTGGGCACTTTTTTGAGACCACCCATCTTGCAAACCCGTTTCCATTCATCCGCTGTAACGGGTTGAACCGACAGGCGCGAATTGTTGACGAGTATCATGTCGCCAAGCTCCGGCGTGTCCTTCACATCCTGTAGAGTTACAGGCTTAACGAAGGGCTCAACGGCTTCAATGTCCACCATGCCAAAGCGTTCTTTAGGGTCTGTGTGATCTGGGTAGTGCTCTTTGATCACGCGGACGATCCCGACGACCGCCTTCTCATCCACGGAGTGATAGAAGAAGCCGAGATCGCCGTTCTTCATGGCCTTCATATTATTGTTGGCCTGATAATTTCGCACACCGTCCCAGTGTTCACCTTTGGCGCCGCGCTTCACCTGATCATCCCAGCTCCAGGCGCCCGGTTCGGATTTGAAAAGCCAGTAAGCCATCACGGTCCTTCGCTTTCTAGTCTTTGAGCAACCACTTCCAGGCGCGCAGTTCGCGTGTGCCGAAGACACCGGCTTTCACGTAAGGGTCTTCGTCGGCAAGCTTTTGTGCTGTCGCGCGATCTGCAACATCGATTACCAGCATGGAGCCTTCCAGGCGCTCACCATCGTCTGAGGTGAACGGGCCGCCCAGTTTTACAGTGCCGGTGTTTGCCCAATGCGCCAGATGGTCGTCACGATTTGCCATGCGAAGATCGAGAGCGTCTGGTTTATCAATACCGACTATACAAAAGAGCATGTGGTTTTCCTGTTTTGGTTTTTATGTTTGAGGTGAGCTTAAGCGGCGGAACCCCTTTTGAACAGGCTCAACCCTCTGCTGTAAACGGGCGGGCAAGCAGGGATGTGATTGCGTCATCCACACCCTGAATGCCCGAGACAATATCGGCGACGGCATCGCAGATCGGCATGTCCAAATGCCTCTTGGCACCCATGGTCTTAATCGCTGCCGCCGTATGCACACCTTCTGCAACTGAATTGCGACCCTCCAGGATCTCTTTGAGCGGCGTTCCCGATCCCAAGGCTCTGCCCAAAGACATGTTGCGGCTTTGAGTGCTCGAACAGGTGAGAATGAGGTCGCCAAGGCCTGACAGGCCTGACATGGTTTCCGGTGTTGCCCCCAAACGTTTTCCCAGGCGCACCATTTCAGCAAAGCCGCGCGCAGTCAGAGCCGCCCGCGCACTTTCGCCAAGCTTTTTGCCCTCGACAATGCCGCAGGCGATTGCGAGTACGTTTTTTATGGCGCCCCCAATTTGGGTGCCGATCACATCTGATGTCCAATAGGGGCGAAATGTAGGAGACCCAATTGCATCCACTAGGGAAAGCGCTGCACTTTCTTCTGAACAGGCCAAAGTCACCGCCGTCGGCAGCCCACGGGCCACGTCTGCTGCGAAGCTTGGACCGGACAGAATGGCAGGAATGGCATCGGGCAGGGTTTCCTTCACGATCTCGCTCATCAGCTTGCCTGAGTTTTGCTCAACGCCTTTCGCGCAAATTGCAACCAGTGTCCCTTTTTGCAGAACGTCGTGCAGGTCTTTGGTGACGGTACGCAGGTGCTGGGCGGGTGGGACGAGGAGGCATGCATCGGTGCCGATGAGATCACTCATCTCACTCGTTGCCTTAATCGCGGGATCAAGTAGGACACCGGGCAGATAGGTGGTGTTTTCATGAGAGCTGTTGATCGCTTCTGCAACGTCTGCCTCATGGGCCCATAGAAGGACATTGCGTCCAGCCCGGGCTGCAACCGTTGCCAAAGCCGTTCCCCACGCGCCGCCCCCAACCACGGCTATTGTTCTGATCGTCGTCATCTTCGTTTAGGTTTCACCTCGTTTTGCTGCAAAGGGCCGCCTTATTCGCAATTGCGAAATATTGAACGATTTGTTGATTGTTCAGTCTGTCGCACTACACTCATACCCATGAGTGAGGAAATACGCGAAAAAATCATTGAAGCCGCTGAGGAGCGTTTTACCCATTACGGCTATGGAAAGACCACCATGGCAGAGCTGGCCCGGGACTGCGATATGTCGTCGGGCAATCTCTACCGGTTTTTCCCCAGTAAGCTCGATATTGCGGAAGAAATCTGCCGGCGGGCTTCGATCCAGACGGCAGACGCGCTGACGGCGATCCTGGATAGTCCTGGGCGGACGGGCGCAGAGCGGTTGAAGGACTTTCTCTTCCAGGACCTGCGGACCACCTTCCATGCGTTGGAAAAGAACCCGCGTATCGTGGAAATGGCCCAGCTCATCACAGCCGAGCGGCCGGAGTTTCACAATGAGGGTTTGGAGCGAGAGCGAGACGTGCTTGCCGGGATTCTGACCATTGGCCGGGACGCAGGAGAGTTTGAGGTCCCGGACCCTGAATTCACCGCTGAGATGATCCAGGCCGCGACCCTCAAATTCTCTTATCCACAGCTTTTTTCCCGCCTTAGTCTCGACAAATTGGAGCTAGAGCTGGATGGGGTCTATCAGCTCATCGTGCGGGGTTTAGCGCCCGCACAGGCTGCGTGACGGTTACCCCTTCATCTTAAGTTGTTGAATCACTTGGATTTTCGCTGTTCGCGAGTCTGGGGGCTGTGTGGTGTTCGCGGTGCGCCCCGAGGTGCTGTCAAATCGGCGAATTGCGACCATTTTGTGAATATTGAATATTTTTGAAATCATTCATTGTTTTTCGTTCAGGGCTTCTTACATAGCTTTCATGGACGCGCTTCTTGGATGGGAACCCTCAACCGATCCAGTGTTAAAGGGGCGCGGTGAAAAGTGAACTGGAACGAGCCCATGAGCTACGCTGCACAGAGACTGACTTTCGGTCCCCTCGCGATCAGCACCCTCGCACTGACGTTGTACAGCGTTGGGCTCGCCTTCCAGGTCGCTGGTCACTATTCCTTCTGATCCTCCTCACACAATTCCCTCATAGACGCATAGGTGTTCTCATGTTCAAGCAAGGTTTTTCAAACATTCTCGACCGGTTCAGCACAACGGCTGTAACGGTTGTCCTTTCAGGTTACGCCGCTGTTCTGTTCGCGCAGGCAAGCCACCTGATTTAACGATCCCTCGTTCAGATTCTCTCTCCCCTCCCTAGAGAATTTGGACATTGCCCCAAGCGTCCCCCCGCTTAAGGCATCCTGAGACGCCGGACCCTCCTCCGGCGTCTCTTTTTTTGTGCCGTTCTGCTTTTCAGCGACGGTGTTTAGCGGGTGGTCGATTTGTCCAGCGGCCACCGGGCGCGGGGCTCCAGGTCCATCGGCGACGTGTGGCCTGCCGCCAGATGCTCCAGTCCTGCCCAGGCGATCATGGCGCCATTGTCGGTGCAGAGACCGACAGGCGGCACTTCCAACGTGAAGCCGTTTGCCCGGCAGGTCTCTGTCAGTCGGGCTCGCAGTGCCTGATTGGCAGCAACACCTCCAGCAACTACCAATTGTGGATGGTCCCCAAGTTCTGACTTCGTCCACTGCATGGCGCGGGTCACCCGGTTGTCGAGCACATCGGCAACCGCGGCCTGGAAGGAGGCGGCAATGTCTGCTTTGTCCTGGTTATCCAGCTCGCCTTGATGCGCGAGCTCAAGTACATGTTTGCGGACGGCGGTTTTGAGACCCGAAAAAGAGAAGTCGCAGTCTTTGCGATTGAGCAGGGGCCGGGGAAGGTCGAAACGTGAGGTGTCGCCCTTCTTGGCAATCGCCTCAAGGGCTGGACCCCCTGGGTAGGCAAGCCCCATCATTTTAGCGGTCTTGTCGTAGGCTTCGCCTACCGCATCATCGATGGTGGAGCCCAGCCGCACATAATCGCCCAGCGCTTTAACGTGGAGGAGTTGGCAGTGCCCGCCGGAAACCAGCAACAAGAGATAGGGAAAAGGGGTCTGGTTGGTGAGCCTTGTGGTCAGCGCGTGGCCCTCTAAATGGTTCACCCCGATAAAAGGCAGGTTGTGGACCAACGCGATGGCCTTGGCGGTCATGAGCCCGACAATAACGCCGCCAATTAGCCCTGGCCCTGCGGTTGCAGCAATACCATTGAGATCTTTGAACGTGAGGTCTGCTTTGTGGAGAGCCCGGGTTACGAGCCCATCCAGATGGACGAGATGGGAGCGGGCCGCGATCTCAGGCACAACCCCTCCATAGGGTGCATGGTCATCGATCTGACTGAGGACCTCGTTGGCAAGAAGCTCTGGTTTGTCTCCGTCGCGCTGGCGCACGATCGCAACAGCCGTCTCGTCGCAGCTGGTCTCAATCCCCAGGACGGTCAGTCCAATGTCGCTGGCTGAGGTCACGATTTCAGTCTTCCGATCCGTTTGGCGCGTACATTCAAAGTGTGACCATGGGCACATTCAGGGTCAATCAGGGCTCGCGCGTTCCGCCAAACCCGGTATAAGAAGGCCACGCACGCTTACCATCTGGTTCTATTTCCATGCAACGACCCATTCGTATCGGCACACGTGGCTCTGATCTAGCTCTCGTTCAGGCAAATACTGTTGCGGCTTCACTTCGCCGCGCCCATGGCTTTGAAGACGGGGTTCTGGAAATTGTCCCGATCAACACATCGGGTGACCTGCTCCAGGAACAACGTCTGTCTGACGTGGGCGGCAAAGGGCTCTTTACCAAAGAGATTGAAGAGGCGCTTTACGACAAGCGGATCGACCTGGCTGTTCATTCGATGAAGGACATGCCCACCGAGCTGCCGCCAGGGCTGATTATTGATTGTGTGCTGGAGCGGGAAGACCCCCGGGATGCCTTTATCAGTCCAATAGCCCGGTCTCTAGAGACGCTGCCTCAAGGTGCAAAATTCGGAACCTCGTCCCTGCGGCGGGCGGCTCAGGTTCTGGCGCGGCGTCCTGATCTCGAGATCGTGCAGTTCCGCGGCAATGTGGGAACCCGGTTGAAGAAATTGGAAGATGGCGTGGCGTCGGCGACGCTTCTGGCTATGGCGGGGCTGAACAGGCTTGGCAAATCAGAGCTTGTGACAGATCCAATTCCGACAAACAAAATGATCCCGGCAGTGGCGCAAGGGATTGTTGGTATTGAACGTCGGGTTGAGGATGAGGAGATTGCCCATCTTCTCGCGCCTATCCACCATGTGGAAACAGCCATCGTCATGGCTGCAGAGCGCTCGTTTTTGGCAGCCCTTGATGGGTCTTGCCGAACACCGTTGGCTGCGCATGCTGTCTTTGAGCGCGGACGGATCCGGTTTCGCGGGCAAATTCTCACACCAGACGGTAAGATTGTGCACACTGCAGAGCGGGACGGATCCCCGGCCTTGTCTGCGGCCCTTGGCGCGGATGCCGCCACGGAGCTTAAGGCCAAGGGTGGTCCGGAATTTTTCGCCACCTGGTAGTCCCGAAAGGTGCGCCCATGCATTTTCTGGTAACCCGCCCGATTGATGACGCTGACGGCCTGGCTGACAAGTTGCGCCTGCGTGGACACAAGGTGACTGTTGATCCCCTGTTGTCGATTGAGTTTTATCCGGAAGCGCCGGTCACCCGAACGGGGCTGCAGGCGCTGCTCGTCACAAGTGCGAATGGGCTTCGGGCGGTTTTGGGGCGTTCTGATTTTCCCGAATGGCTTAAGCTGCCCCTCTTTGCAGTGGGTCCGACGACCGCAGCGATGGCGCGGCAGGCCGGTTTTGTCCATGTGTATGAAGCGAGCGGTGATGTCGTCGCTCTCACGCAATTGGTGAAACAGGAATTGGCCACGGATGGTGGGCCGCTTTTGCACATTGCCGGCACGGTGAGTGCGGGTGATTTGAAAGGGGCTCTCAAGACCGAAGGCTTCTGGGTCGAGCGGGTGGTGCTTTACGAGGCACGAGCCGCCGAGGCTCTCTCTCCGGAGACAGTTGAGGGATTGCGGGGTGGTGCGATTAGGGCCGTGCTGCTTTATTCAAAGCGCTCAGCGGAGATATTTGCAGATCTTTGCGCGCAGGCTGGTCTCCAGTCGGCATTGTTTAAGGTGAATGCCTATTGTCTTTCTGCAAATGCAGCGGCTCCGCTGCAGGGCGTCGGCCTTCAGGCGATCCATATTGCATCTGCCCCCAATGAGACCGACCTGCTCGCTCTGATTGATTGAGCTTGTCTGGCCCGATTTTGTTGAAAGATGCAAAGGCGGGAAAAACACCTGGGTGGTTATCCTCCCCTCCCTTGAATTCGCGTATAGTGGGGCAACGTAACGAGGGTATTTGACCCTCTCGGGACAATGACTCAGTAAGGCAGTCGGGTAATGACAGACACAGACGGATCTTCCTCCAGCAAAGCCACGGGTTCTGCCGCGCGCGATGGTGACCAGACGGGTGATGCCAAGATGTCTGATGAGCCTAAGACGATTGATGCGCGCGCGGTGGATGTGACGGGTCAAAACCGGTCTGTTGCCCTGGCGGCGGGCCTTGCAGGTGGATTGATTGGGGCGGCCATTGTTGGCTTCGGTCTTCTGTATGTGGCCCCTCAAGCTGGGAATGTGGAAGAGGACCGGCTTGCTGAAATCGACACGCGGGTCAGTGAACTTGGCGAACTTTTTCAAACCCGGACGGATGGGCTTTTCTCAAGGCTCTCGGAGGTTGAAAAAACTGCTACGCAGCATTCCGAACAGATCGGAGCGGCGCCAATCGGTGAGCGTCTGCAGGCGCTGGAAAATCTTGCCGCACAGATGCAGGACGATGCCGCCAAATTTGAAGATCAATTGGCCGCCGTGGATGCAGACCGGCTGACTGCGGAGCTGGCACTTCTTGCTGATACACTCAGCAGCGTTTCTGAAGATGTGCGCGGTTTGAAAGACGCGCAGCTCCCAGCGGACATTCCAGAACGTGTGGGACAGATTGCCCAGGGTGTGAACGCCGCGGCAGAGCAGATCAACACACTCATGCTTCAAGTGGCAGCGCTGGAAGAACAGGTCGCCAGGCCCGACCCAACGGCGCAAGCAGCTCTTGGGATTGCGCTTGCAAACCTGAGCCGGGCCGTGGACGCAGGAAGTGCGTTTGATGCAGAACTGAGTGCCATTTCAGCGCTTGCTCCTGAAGACGCAGCGGTGGCTGCGTTGAGCGAGATTGCACCCAAAGGTGTTCGGTCCTTTGCATCGCTCAAGCAAGAATTCGCAGGTCTTGTAGATCCTCTGCTCACAGCAGAACGTCAAGCAGGTCGAACGACATTTTGGGATCGCCTTGTCGGCAATGCTCTTTCAATTGTGACGGTTCGCCGGATTGGGGATGTGGAGGGCGAGAGTGTTGAGGCGATCGTCGCACGTATTGAAGCAAAGCTTGCGCTTGAAGATTTGAGCGGGGCGCTGGCGGAGGCAAAATTGTTGACGGGGCCGGCCGCCGACGTTGCAGCGCCCTGGACCGAGGCTGTTGAGGAACGACAGGCAACCGATGCGCTTGTGCGAGATCTTTCTGCCCGGGTGCTTGCCCATGTCGCAGCAAACAAGGAGTAGGGGTCATGTGGCGTGTCCTCATTCCTTTTGCGGTGATTGCTCTTCTTTCCGGTGCAGCGATCTGGCTTGCGGATCATCCGGGCACCGTGACGGTCACCTGGCAGGGATATGAAATTCGCACCAGCTTCGTGACAGGACTGTTTGCTGTCTCGATCGCCACGATCTTCGGTGTGCTTGGCTACCGCCTGGTGGCGACTTTCATGAACAGCCCGGCAGGCTTTACCTCTTTCCTCGCGACCCGCAAGCGTCGCAAAGGATATCAGGCACTCTCGAAAGGAATGGTGGCGATTGCGGCGGGGGATACGCGCGAAGCAGATCACTACGCGACAGAGGCGCATAAGCTTCTGGATGAGCCCGCGATGACCCTGTTGCTTGCCGCACAGGCTGCGCAGATGAAGGGCGATGGGCCTGGTGCCACACGCTTCTTTGAAGAGATGCGCGGACATTCCGAAACGGAGTTTCTGGGGCTGCGTGGTCTTTATGTGCAAGCTGAAAGGGCTGGCAACAAGGGGGCGGCGCGGACCTATGCAGAGAAAGCTTTTGCGCTGCGTCCGCACACAGGATGGGCAGCAGAAGCGGCGTTCACAGCGCAGGCAGCTGCGGAGGATTACAGCTCGGCTACGCAAACGCTTGATAAGATGCTTCAGGTGAAGCTCGTCACACGGGATGTGGCGCGGCGGCGGCGCGCTGTGTTGTTGACAGCGCAGGCTATGAGCCTTGGTGACAGCCTTGGTGACGGCGATGGCGGTGATGAAGGCGCGCAAACCGAGGCGATCCGCCTGGCAAATGAAGCTGTTGAGCTAGAGCCGACCTTCGCCCCGTCGGTAGCGCTTACCGCGCGTCTGATGGCGCAGGCGGGGCAGACCCGGAAAGCCGGGCGGGTGATTGAGCGGGCCTGGGCCACCCATCCCCATCCCGACCTGGCAGATGTCTATCTGACGCTCATTGACGACGAAAAGCCCTTCGACAGGTTGCGCCGTGTGAAGGGCCTGTCCGCCCGCAATCCTGGTGCAGGCGAAAGTCAGATGGCGCTCGCACGGGCGGCCCTTGGCGCGCGCGATTTTGAAACGGCGCGTGCGGCATTGGAACCGCTTCTGGCCGGGGAGCCCAGCCAGCGCGTGTGTGAAATGATGGGGGCCCTTGAAGGGGCCGAAGATCACGGGCCTGCTGCGCGGGTCTGGCTTGCCCGCGCGATCCACGCACCGGCAGATCCTTGCTGGGTGGCAGAGGGCTATCAGTCTCACACCTGGGTGGCGGTGGTGCCCGCGACGGGCGCCTTTGATGCGCTGAACTGGCAGACGCCCGTGTCTCGGGGCGGTGCCCGGGCGGCGCTTGTGCCGCCTGATGTGTCCTCTGAGCCATCTTCTCCCACGCCCCAAGAAGATGCCCCTGCCGAATTTGTGGCAGACGCGGACGCTGAAACGCCTGGTCAGGGCGCTGGTCAAGGTTCCGGTCAAGTTTCTGGGCAAGGTCAAGCCGAAGACGACAAGTCTCTGGACGAGAGGCGCGCGCGTGATACGCTTCCAGGACGTGTCGTGCCGGGACATGTTGTTGTCGCGCCGGATGATCCGGGGCCGGTGGGTTCTGGTTTCGATGATGCGTCCAGCAAAGAGGAGAGCACAAAATGGTAGGTCGGATTTTAGGCGGGCTCATTGCCCTGGTGCTGATTGCATTCATTGCCCTTTTTGCTCTATGGGGTGCGCTTGATAAATCCACCGAAGAGCTGTTGCCCCAATATGCAAGTGAGGCGTCGCAATTCGTGACGCTGCCGTCTGGCGCGACGGTGCACTTTCGCGATGAGGGCAAGAGCGATGGTCCTGTGCTTCTGCTTGTGCATGGATCCAATGCCTCGCTTCACACGTGGGAGCCCTGGGTTGAAATTCTGAGCGATGATTATCGCGTCATCACGCTGGACCTGCCGGGCCACGGTTTGACGGGCACTCATGAGAGCGATGATTACACGCGCGCGGGACAAGTCGCTTTCGTCAAAGAGCTGGTGACGCATCTGGGCCTTGAAGATTTTGTCATGGGCGGCAATTCCATGGGCGGCGGTGTCACGCTGCAATATGCGGTGACCCATGGGGATGATCTCAAGGGCATTATTCCGGTCTCCTCCAGCGGCATGCCGCGCAATGTGGGCAATGCCTCTCCGCCGCTGGCGTTTCGTCTTGCGGCAACGCCGGTTGTTAATCAGCTGATGCTGGTGATCACGCCGCGCTCGATTGTTGAGGATGGCCTGAAGCACTCCATTGAAGATGACAGTCTTGTCACCGAGGCGATGATCGATCGCTATTTCAATATGACGCTTCATGATGGCAATCGCGGTGCGACGCGCACGCGCTTCCAGGGGTATGCTGAACGTGGCGTTGCGGATGCGACCCTGGCTGAGCAGGTGCCCACTATTGATCTGCCAGCGCTGATTATCTGGGGTGAGAATGATCCGCTGATCCCGGTTGAGAGTGCGCATAAAATGAAAGAGGCGCTGCCCCAGGCCAAGCTCGTGATTTATGAGAATGTGGGTCACATCGCCATGGAAGAAGTGCCGGGCGAAAGTGCGGCGGAAGTCCGCGCCTTCATGGCAAAGGTCAATCTCAAGCCCCAAGCAGCCCCGGCGCCACCGGCAGTTTTATGTGGAGGCTCCCCGGCGGTTGACGGTGCGCCGGTACCTGAACCGCATAATTGCGGGGAGTAAGGCAGCCTTAAAGGTTGGCGTGCAATGATCGTTGCCAGCTTGGTAGGCATGTCCGCCAGACATGCCAGCTAGACATGGGGCGCGGTTCGGTTTATGGATTTGCCGCAATTGTTATCCCCGGTTGATTTTGCAATCGGGGCACGTGGGCCGCTTTAGCTCAGTTGGTAGAGCACATCATTCGTAATGATGGGGTCGGGTGTTCAAATCACCCAAGCGGCACCATTTCACTCCTAAATCCACCTGTGACTTTGAAAAGCGGCGACCGCGATCTATATCGCTTGATAGCCAGGCAGTGGATGACCCAAACCGTGCGCATGAGGGGAGGGTACTGGTCGGATCAGGGTCGTTAACGGCCTTCTTCCCCGGTTGGCATCACAGGAGGTACCTTCAACATGAGTAAGACGGTCACGTTTGCAGTGTTCCTGCTGGTGGTGATGGGTGGTGGTATAGCGATCGGGACGCTTACCGTTCCGGGGGACTGGTATAGCGACCTGGAAAAGCCGTTCTTCAATCCACCCAGCTGGGTGTTCGGGCCGGTATGGACCGTCTTGTACCTGATGATTGCGTTTGTTGGGTGGCGGGTTTGGCACCGTGAGGATACGGGGCCCTTGATGGGCCTTTGGGTTTTGCAATTGGGTTTGAACTTCCTGTGGTCTCCCCTCTTTTTTGCCGCTCAGGAGCCTGTATGGGCCCTCATCGTAATCGTGTGCCTGTTCCTGGCCATTCTTCAATTCATAAGATCGGCAAGTCGTCGGGATGGCCTGTCCGCCGTGCTGTTTGTTCCCTACGCCGCGTGGGTCGGGTTTGCGACAGTGCTGAACAGCGCGATTGTCCTGCTCAACATGCCGGGATAGGCGTGGAGCGTGGATCGTTGTTCCGGTCTGTGTGCGGCGTGGTCAAAGCTGACTGATGGTCTGAGGGGCGTCGAGGCGGCGCGCTCGTGCGTCCCTTATTACAATCTGTAACAGAGTTTTTCTGGAAGGAGCGGCTGCGCGTTCCTATCCTTGAATCATGCAGGTTCGCGCGGGGCCTGTCTTGCTTTTCCAAGGATCCAGCCCACACATGACTTCCCTCAAAGCAATTCTTAATTCCCCTCTCTTTTTCTGGGCGCTCCTTGCTTTGCCGTCTACGGGCATGATTGCGGGCGCCCTTAACGGACGCGACCTGGAAAGTCTGTTGCATCCGACGGGGGAATTTGCCGCGCGCTTCATGATCATCGCGATGATGTTGACACCCTTGCGCCTGATGTTTCCGGGCGCGGCTTGGGTCCGCTGGCTGATGGCGCGGCGGCGCTATCTGGGGGTTGCGGCGTTCGGGTATGGGGCACTCCACACGCTTTATTATGTGATTGATCTGGGCTCGCTCAGCGCTGTGGCGGCTGATTTCATGAAGCTTGGCATCTGGACGGGCTGGGTTGCGTTTCTGATCTTTGTGCCTTTGGCGCTCACATCTAACGCGGCGTCGGTCAGGCTGATGGGGCCCGGCTGGCAAACTCTGCAGCGGCTGGTCTATCTCGCCGCGATCATGACGCTGCTCCACTGGATCACCATCCACAACACGTTTGGCGGCGCGCTCGCCCACTTTGTTCCGCTGGCAGTGTTGGAAGTGTATCGGGTTTGGAAAGTTCGGTTTGGTGGGGGTGAGGTGGCGTCTGTCCCATCGTGAAGCGAAGACGTTTGTTTCAGCTCAGTTGGTAGAGCACATCATTTTTAATGATGGGAGCGGGTTTTCAAGTCACCCTTGCGGTACCAGTTGACCTTCTGATTTTACAGCACAATTTTAGTAGGTAAGGGTGCCGATTTTCACGTCCTACGAAGCCCTACCAATTTTCTCGGACCTGTTTGCTTTCACGCGTTGCTCTTTTGATTGGTAGAGCATCGTACTATTGCGCTGGCGGGATTGGTGATTTGCCTTCGATGCATAGTGCTTCTCAAGCGGTGACGGCAGTTTGAGCCTAAATTGATTATTCCAATTGCGGCAGAAGAGGCCAGCGGGCATTTCGTATTTCATATCCTTGGAGTGGTGCTTGGCGTAGTACCGCAGAGTAGTTTTGGCGCGCCCATTCCCCGTAACTTGGCGAAATGCGCTGCATCGTTTCTATGGTTGGTGCCATCCAATTCCAGCGTGAATAGCCGTCGTCTTTAAGTCCAAATGGAATTGAGGGAGCATTCTCGGGCGCTTGTCGCTCCTTTACTTCCCTCGACTGCGCGTGACTGCTGGCCTTATCAAAAAGGTACCACCTAGCGGCTTCTGAAAGTGAAAGTCCCGAGAACCTTCTAGTTTCACTGCCGCGTTCTGTGATGACAATTTCATAACGATCTGAGACAATTTCGACATGTGGACCACCATCGTCTTGGCGAGCTATTTGAACTTTCACAGATCTACCCAAGCCAGTCCTTGCCCAACACGAGTCAATTTCCGCTTGGAGAACGTCAACCAAGTCCTGGCTCATAGGTTACCCCTTTGCCTGACTATATGCGCTCAAGTATTAGTTATGAAGTCAAAGTCTGCTTCGTCCGCATGGTTGACGTTGATCGTTCATTCGGCAATTTCTCGCTTTTGATTTCAGACACTTCAACCTACAACTAACCTCAAGACTGGTGACTTGCCAATCCTGGGGCGGCGCTTCCCCTTTGCTTGGATGAGGTTCGGGGCTGCGCAATTGGTTTAGCCCAACCGTCCTGTCACCCCGGACTTGGTCCGGGGTCCATCGGGGCTTTCTCGTTTTCGTCTGATTCAGAATGGATCCCGGCTCACAAAAGCCTTTGCGGCCGGGATGACAACTTAAAACCGTGACGCCGTCGTCTCTTATCCTTGATTTCCCCGAACAAGTCGGGTGGTGACGGATGAGTATAGAGTGAAGTCCGGCCACAATTTGAACTGCGCGCTCGATCCTAATGTTCTAAAGTCGCCGTCGGAGAAAATTGAGGGGCTTTTTTGATCATGTGGCCATTGAGTAATTTGCTGAACACGTTTGTTCAGACCGGGCGTCTCACGGTTTATGATGTGGACGGGTCTCAGCATGAGTTTGGAACCGCCAGCGATGGTGACGGGCAGGTTCATGTCACCATGCGGCTTCACGACAAGTCGTTGAAGTGGAAGCTCTTCCTCAACCCGGAACTTATTGCCGCTGAAGCCTATATGGATGGCGGGCTCACATTCGAGGCCGGGTCGGGCTGTTACGATCTTCTCTTTCTCTTCTCCATCAATCGCGGGCCGCTGGCCAGCCACAAGGTGCAAGGCGGGCTTCGTCGCGCCTGGCGCTCCATGCGCCGTCGCCAACAGGCGAATGATGTGGACAATGCCAAGAAGCAGGCGCGCTCCCATTATGATCTCTCCACAGAGATGTATCAGCTCTTCCTGGATGAGGACCTGAACTATACCTGCGCGTTTTATGAAACGCCCGACACGTCTTTAGAAGATGCCCAGGCGGCAAAGCTCACCCGCGCCACCGCGAAGCTCGGCCTGAAACCCGGCATGAGTGTGCTGGAGATTGGCGGCGGCTGGGGTGCCTTTGCCATTCGCATGGCCAAGGAAGGTGCGCACGTCACCTCGCTCAATGTCTCGCCGGAACAGGTCGCGATTGCGGAACAAAAAGCCGAAGAAGCTGGTGTCGCTGACAAAGTTGATTTCGTGCTGAAAGACTACCGGGAATATAAGGGCCAGTTCGACCGGGTCGTGTCTGTGGGCATGATGGAGCATGTGGGCATTGGCCACTTTGATGATTATTTCGGCACCGTGCGCGATCTCTTGAAGCCCGACGGCTATGCCTTCATCCATTCCATTGGCCGCAGCACGCAGCCCGGCACAACCGGGCCCTTCTTTCGGAAGTATATTTTCCCGGGCGGCTATGTGCCCGCGCTCTCTGAAACCTTTGAGGCATTGGAGCGTCAGGGTCTGTGGGTGGATGATATGGAGGTGCTTCGCCTCCATTATTATTACACGCTTCGGGACTGGCGCACGCGCTTTACGGCAAACCGTGCCAAGGCGGCGGAGCTTTATGACGAACGCTTTTGCCGGATGTGGGAGTTTTATCTGGGCGCGGCCGAGCTTGGTTTCCTGCATGGCTCCAACATGGTGTTTCAGCTTTTGCTCTCGCCAGCGCGGGACGCGGTGCCGCTCAACCGAAACTTCATTATCGATGCCGAGCGCGCGATGATCGCCCGGGATGGGGCAGACGCGTAAGAGGTTCTTTTGACCTACGAGCAGTATAATAAATTTTGCGGTTCGCTTCCGGCGACCTCTTATGTGGTGCAGTGGGGCGGCGCCCATGTCTGGAAAGTGGGCGGCAAGGTGTTTGCCATTGGCGGCTGGGATGACGACGCGTCAGGAAAGCCCAGGGCTGCCGTGACCTTCAAGGTCTCCAAGATTTCCTTTGAGATGCTGAAGGAGGAACCTGGCTTGCGGCCTGCCCCTTATCTTGCGTCGCGGGGCATGAGCTGGATCCAGAATTACGAGAAGCCGGGGCTTAAGGACAAAGACCTGAAGGCTTACATCAAAGAGTCCCACAAGATCGTCTCGCAAGGCCTTTCCAAGAAGAAGCAGAAAGAGCTCGGTCTTAATCAAGACGATTGAGTGTGGCGCGGGAGATTGGACACAAAAAAGCCGCCTCCGAATTTCTCCGGAAGCGGCTCATTTTCGTGGCGCATCATCCTATCTGAAAACGGTTACACACCCTTCGAGATGATTCGGCAACCGTTAGTCAGCAACTGAGATGTTTTCAGCAGAGGTCTTGCCGTTACGGCCTTCTTCCAGCTCATAAGAGACCTTCTGGCCTTCATTCAGCGTGGAGAGACCAGCGCGTTCAACAGCAGAGATGTGCACAAATGCATCTTTGCCGCCATCTTCAGGCTCGATGAAGCCGTAGCCTTTGGTTGCGTTGAAAAATTTGACTGTGCCTGAAGGCATATTGGTATTCCTCTAACACGTAGTGGGTCCGCGCTTGCGCACCGCGCACAAGAACGGGTCTTCAACGATCACATTGTCAGGGGATAAATAAGCCGCCGGCGTACCGGAAATTCATATATAGCGCGCATCAAATGTAGAACGTATCCCAGAATTCTCAATATTTTGGGCGCTCAAGTCAACAAAAGAGAAATCAGCGTTTTATTATTGGGTGACCACCGAATACCCCGTGAGTGTGCAGGGGCGCACAAAAAAAACCGCCCCCAACAAAAGCTGGAGGCGGTTCGATCATTGGTCGATTGAGACCAAAGATTTTTCTTGTCGCATTTTCGAACCGTAAAAGTCTGAAACTTTTACTGAAAACGCTTTAGTCGACGACTGAGATGTTCTCAGCAGATGACTTGCCGTCACGGCCTGGCTCAAGCTCATAAGAGACCTTCTGGCCTTCGTTGAGTGTTGAGAGACCTGCGCGTTCAA
>JAJFGY010000064.1 GCA_021775935.1 Alphaproteobacteria bacterium | reverse complement strand
GAAATCAGGAAGTCCTGACCTGTGTCGATAGCGCGCTCCGCCACAGCCAGCGCTTTTTCATCTCCTGAAAAGGCCCGCGCATCCTCTCGCCATATGTTTCGCGTGAACTGATCAAGAACAAGGATGAGCGCCAATGAGCCTGTCGAGGTCTCTGACCAATGGTCAAGGGTGCCAGCCATGGCGCGCTCAACGGTCCCGCCATACCGCGCAGCAATTGCCTGATCGAACCCAGGGTCCTTCTTGAACCATTTCCCCGGACCAGCTTCCTGCCAAAAAGCAAGAATACTTGCAGGTGTTGTTGTCATATGACCTCCACCGTTCAATTTAGTCGCGGATCGAACTCTAGCGCGACAAGCAGCTCAACCCCTACTAGGATAAAGCCTACGAGACGGCAAAAATGCCGCAGAGCGACAACAGGGGTGAGACATGGCGCGTATTCCGTACTTCGATCCGGCAAATGCTGACGACAAACTCAAAGAAACAATCGAAAAGCTCCCGGGCCTCAACATATTTCGGATGATGGCCCATTCCAATGGCCTGCTTGCCAAATTCACCGGTCTTGGAAACCACATTCTGGGTCGCGCAAAACTGGACGCAATCTTGCGCGAAATTGCGATCATTCGGGTGGGTGTTTTGTCAAAAGCCTCCTATGAGGTGCATCAGCACGAACGGATTGGCCGTCAAATTGGCATGTCCGACGATCTCATCAAGGCACTCCATGAAGGACCAGAGGCCGCAGCCTTTGACGATCTGCAGCGTCTGGTGATGCGTTACACCGATGATGTCGTTTTGAACGTCCGCGCAAGCGACGCAACATTCGACCCACTCACCAAACATCTAAGCCATCAGGAGATGCAGGAACTGACCCTGACCATTGGCTACTACATGATGGTCTCCCGGTTCCTGGAAACCTTCGATGTCGACATTGAAGAAGAAGGCAGCACGGCAAGCGTCGATCTGAAATCCCTGGAGCGAAAATAGATGGCGCGCCTCCCCTATCCCGACCTGAAAGACTTGTCGCCCGAAAACAGAGAACTGATGGCAAGCCTGCCGCCGCTCAATGTTTTTCGCATGATGTCGGGAGCTGGGGCTTCTTTTGCGCCTTTCATGCAATTTATCAGCGCCTATCTGAACGATGGTGTGCTTCCGCCAGACCTTCGGGAACTGGTGATCTTACGCGTGGGCCACCTCTGCAAGTCTCATTATGAGGTGCACCAACATGAGCGCGTCTCCCGCACAATTGGACTTTCTGAAGAGAAAATTCAGGCCGTGAAGGGCCACCTACCCTGTGATCTCTTCAATGCGGCCGAAAACGCTGCCCTGTTCTTTACTGACGAGCAGGTTGCCCAGGTAAAAGTCTCCGACGCGACCTTCCGCGCCGCCCACGAGCATCTCACAGATTCCCAAACCGTGGAGCTCACCATTGTCGTGGGCACCTATCTGATGGTCTGCCGCTTCCTGGAGACGCTCGAAGTCGAGCTTGAGGAAACAGATATTGAAGGCTCAGGCCTAGAGGCAATTGAAGAAAGCGTCAAAAGCCTGAGTGGAGGCAGCTGAGATGGCGGAACAAAAAGAAAAGCGTCCCTACGTGCCTCTGCCGGTAAGCGCAGAAGCCGCCGGAACAGCCCCAGGCCGGGGCAGGTTGACCGGCAAACGCATTCTCATTGTCGGGGGCGGTCAGCGCACTGTCGATGCCACGACCGACCCGGTCGGCAACGGCCGAGCTATGTCGCTCCTGTTCGCACGGGAAGGCGCGCATGTTGCGATTGCAGACATGGACACTGAATCCGCAAACGCCACGCTCAATCAACTCACCGCAGAGGGCGGCAAGGCGGTTGCCATCACCGCTGACATTTCAAAACCAGACCAGGTTGAGAAGATGGTGGGCGACGCCCATACTGCTCTGGGAGGTCTGGACGGCATTGTACTCAATGTGGGCATTGGCGCCGGGATGCGACTGGACGGATCCACGCCGGACCTCTGGGATCAGGTGCTGGCGGTTAACCTGCGCGGCCCCATGCTGGCGTGCAGAGCCGCCCTCCCGGTAATGGCAGATGGTGGGGCCATTCTCTTCATCTCATCTGTCGCCTCCATGAAACCCGGCAGCCGCATGCCATCCTATGATGCGTCCAAAGCAGCATTAGGCGGCTTGATGCGCCATGTAGCACTGGAAGCAGAACCCAAAGCCATCAGAGCCAACATTGTCGCACCGGGCCTGATCGACACACCGCTTGGTCGCCTGTCCAGCCAGGGCAGACCGAGCCGCGCGCGCACAAACATTCCTGGCGGTCGCCAGGGCACCGGCTGGGAAGTTGCCTATGCCGCCCTGTTTCTCATGTCTGGCGAAGCATCCTACGTAAACGGACAAATTTTGGCCGTCGACGCTGGTCTCACCACCATCCGCTAAATCTCACTGGAGGAATTCTCATGTCACAGAGCCCAGCATCCCTCGGCCTACCTCAGTTCAGCTACACCAAAGGCCTGCATGATCTGGGCAATGGTGGTTATGCCTACCTACAGCCCGATGGCGGCTGGGGCTGGTCCAATGCCGGACTGATTGTTGATGGAGACGAAGCTCTTCTCGTCGACACTCTGTTTGACGTGCCTCTCACGCGGGAAATGCTGGACACCATGCGCGGCGCCGAACCCAAGGCCGCCAACAACATCCACACCCTCGTCAACACGCATCACAATGGGGATCATTGCAACGGCAATGAGTGCTGTCAGGGGGCCGAGATCATCGCCCACAAATTGGCTGCCGAAGCCATGCTGAAGGAGCCGCCAGCGCTGCTTGCGGGCTTTCTCGACATGGCGCCAGACTTAGGCGACCTGGGGGACTTCATCACGAAAAGCTTCGGGGCCTTTGACTTCAAAGGCGTCACGCAGACCCTGCCCACGACGACATTTGAGACCGAGCTCACCAGAAAAGTCGGTGACAAACAGGTTCACTTGACCCATGTCGGGCCCGCTCATTCTCCCGGCGACATCATCGCCCATGTGCCATCAGACAAGACGGTCTATACTGGCGACATTCTCTTTATCGAAGGGCACCCCATCATGTGGGAGGGACCGGTGCAAAACTGGATTGATGCCTGCAATGCCATTATGGCGATGGATGTGGAGACCGTAGTACCTGGTCACGGCCCCATCACCGACAAGCGAGGCGTGAAGGCCGTGCAGGATTATCTCATCTACACACGCGACGAAGCGAAAAAGCGCTACGATGCGGGCCTCAGTGCCATGGACGCCTGCCGGGACATCAATTTCTCAGACTATGACAGCTGGGGCGATGGAGAGCGTATCATCATCAATGTCACTACCCTCTACCGGGAATTTTCCGGCGAAGAGACCGAGCCAGACATTCCAACTCTCTTTGGTCAAATGGCCGAACTTGCCAAAGACCGCCGCTGACCTAAATTGTTTCCAACAGACTGAGACCCGCACATGTTGACCCTCTACGAACATCCGCTTTCTCCTTACGCGCAGAAGAACAAGATCGCGCTTCGCGAAAAAGGCATTGAGTTTGAACTGGCAACGCCCGACGCTATCGGGTCCGGTGATGCAGGCGGTGAATTCCTGGAGGCCAATCCGCGCGGTGAGGTGCCAGCCCTCATGGATGACGGGTTTGCCATCTTCGACAGCACCATCATCCTCGAATATCTTGAAGACAAGTGGCCCACTCCTTCGCTCCTACCCAAAAGCGCCGCAGGTCGCGCCCGGGTCCGCATGATTGAAGACGTTATGGACACCCAGTTTGAGGCGATCAATTGGGGCCTCGGTGAAGTCGCCTATTTCAAACGTGCAGAGGGGGCTGCCGCAGACGCCATCTTCAAAAAGGCTGCCGAACAGACCCAGGGCTTCTTCGCCTGGCTGGAAGACCAGCTGAATGACGCCGACTGGCTCAACGGCGACGCTTTTGGGTGGGGCGACCTGTCTGTCATTCCCTACGTGAACGGCTCCGCCTCCTTCGGCAACACGCCCCCGGCAGGTTCAAAGCTCGAAGCCTGGGCTGCCCGCACCAATGCGCGCCCAGCTGTTGCTCAAACCGCAAAGGAAGCTGCCGCCAGCATTGAAGGCATGACCATGGTTGCTGATATTGTCGACCAAGGCCTTTTCAAACGCGAATATCGCGATCACCGCCTGGAATGGATGGTGAAAACCGGTGGCCTTGATGTGATAGCCAGAGGCTTAGACAAACAGAACATCCGCTTTTCAAACGACTTTTCCTGAACACACCTATCAAAAAACGTGAGCGCCCCATGACTGACATGCAAAACGCCATTCTGTTCCACCAGTATGACATTTCACCTTTTTCGGAGAAAGTCCGAGTGGCTTTTGGCATCAAAGGCCTCACCTGGCACGCTGTCGATCAGCCAGTCATCATGCCAAAACCTGAACTGACAGCGCTCACTGGCGGTTACCGCAAAATTCCTGTCATGCAAATCGGTGCTGATGTGTATTGCGACACGCAAATCATTCTGCGCGAGCTTGAAAAACGGTACCCCACCCCCTCGCTCTTTGTCGGGGGCGACAGGGGTCTAGGCTGGGGAATGGGCCTCTGGACAGACAGAGTGCTCTTCCAGGCGGCTGTCGCTGTCATCTTCGGCACGACGGATGGCTTTGCCGATGAAGCCTTTATGAAAGACCGCGAAAAGCTGATGGGCAGGCCCTTCAACGCCGATGAGATGAAGGCGGGTGCCCCAATGCTCATGGAGCAATTGCGGGCACAGCTCGATTGGCTGAACGAACAACTCGGTGACAAGCGCGCGTTTCTAATGGGCGACAAGGCGGGCATTGCAGACGTCAACGCCTATTACAACCTCGCCTTCATTCGTTGGATCGCACCGGTTGGCTCAGCTGTGATTGATACCTTCTCCAACGTGACCGCCTGGGAAAAGAATATTCAGGACATTGGTCACGGCGACCGCAAGGAATTGGGACGCGAAGAGGCTCTCGATATCGCGAAGGCAACCACCAGCACAGAAGCACAGGTTGCAGACCCGGGAGAACCCAATGGGCTGAAACCCGGCGATCAGGTACACGTCATGGCCGACGATTATGGCCGTGACCCCATTGCAGGTGAGCTGGTTTCATCATCGCCACAACATGTTGCCATTAAGCGAAACGATCCACGGGTGGGCGATGTCGTGGTCCACTTCCCCCGTGCTGGGTTCTTCGTGATGAAAACAGCCTAGCGCGACGGCCCTATGGATCATCGTTTCAGTAAGTCAGTGATCATATTGCCCCATGACGGGTTTCAAACTCTGGCAGCAGAAGCCGCCAGCGAAGGGCATGCCTTTCTGGAGCGCATGCAAAACGAGTGGGACACCGGGGAAAACCGCTTTGCAATTCCTGGGGAGCATGTCGTGGGCATAAGCCTTGAAGACACGCTGGTCGCCATTGGCGGTCTTAACAAAGACCCTTATGCGATTGAGGCAACCACCGGTCGCCTGCGGCATTTCTACGTGTCTGCCACCCACCGACGTGCAGGAATTGGGCGTGCGCTGGTGGACACACTCTTGTCCCAGGCCGGAAGCTATTTTCACCGGGTGCGGCTGCGGACAGACAGTGTTGAGGCGGCGGCTTTCTATGAAGCCTATGGGTTTCGCGCCATCCGCGAGCCAGATGCCACCCATTCTCTCCGCCTCATTTGACTGCCCGGATCAGCTGGCCGTCATCCCGCCATCAATAACGAGTTCGGTTCCCGTCATATAGCGACTTTCGTCGGATGCCAGAAAGACAACACCCGCCGCAATGTCTGCGGGCAGGCCAGCTTTGCCAACCGGAACACTGAGCGAGGCAAGCGCGTCTGGGTCAATGGCATTGGCCCCTTCAACAATCGCTTCCGAATTGCCGAATGTCTCATTGTCGATGATCGATTTTGTCCAGATGGCTGTGTCGATAATGCCCGGGTGAACGGAATTGCTGCGAATATTGTTTCCCGCTTGCGC
>JAJFGY010000063.1 GCA_021775935.1 Alphaproteobacteria bacterium | reverse complement strand
CCCTCATGAACCATCAGACGCCGATATTGGGTCTTGCGAAACAAAGATCATCGTCACCTCGAAAGCGTTAAGAGCTGGAAAATTCGAATCTCCTTTTGGCGAGAAAGTGGCACCAGGCACACAGAAAAAAGAAAGAGCCCTGGCAATTTCTTGCCAGAGCCCTAACGAATGAATTGTGTTTAAGCGTTATGCCGCTTTTTTGATCAATCCACGCTCAAGCAGAAGCTCCGCAATTTGAATGGCATTCAGCGCGGCCCCTTTACGCAGGTTGTCGGAAACGCACCAGAGGCTCAGCCCATTCTCAAGCGTTGGGTCAACACGAATACGACTGACAAAAGTCGCATACTCACCGACACAGTCAATTGGCGTGATGTAGCCACCATCTTCATGTTTGTCGATCACGAGGATACCAGGTGCTTCCCTTAGAATTTCACGAGCCTGCTCATCATCGATTTCATTTTCGAACTCGATATTGACCGCCTCAGAGTGGCCAACAAACACCGGCACACGCACGCAGGTGACAGAGACTTTGATCTTTGGATCCAAGATCTTCTTGGTCTCGATGATCATCTTCCATTCTTCAGTCGTGCCACCATCTTCCATGAAGTCGCCACCATGGGGGATCACATTGAACGCGATCTGGGCTGGATAAACTTCTTTGACGATGGGGTCGTTCACAAAGATCGCCCGTGTCTGATTGAAAAGCTCGTCCATTGCCTCTTTGCCCGTGCCGGACACAGACTGGTATGTCGAGACCACAACCCGCTTGATCTTGGCAAAGTCATGCAACGGCTTCAGGGCAACCATCAACTGCATCGTCGAACAATTGGGGTTCGCAATGATGTTCTTGTTGGAGACCATGTCGATATCTTGCGCGTTCACCTCTGGCACAATGAGCGGCACATCAGGGTCTGTCCGCCACTTGGACGAATTGTCGATCACCACGCAGCCTGTAGCCGCGATCTTCGGTGACCATTCACCAGACACAGTGCCACCCGCCGACATGAGGCAAATGTCAGTGCCAGTAAAGTCATAATTCTCCAATGCCTGGCATTTCAGCGTTCGGTCCCCGAAGGAGACTTCGCGACCCAGGCTGCGACGGGACGCCAGCGCCACCACTTCGGTCGCCGGAAATTTCCGCTCGTCCAGAATATTGAGTAGTTCATGGCCCACATTTCCTGTGGCACCAACGATGGCGATTTTCAAACCCATCTTGCTTCTCCTTGAGCAAACTCGCTTCCTTGTAAAAAGCGAGGTCTCTTCTTCGGATGACCGCCTGATGCGATCATATCCGTGAGCATATCAGGTGGTCGGTTAAGTTTATTTAGGCGGTCCGTTTGGTGAGTGCGCTAAGAATTGCGTCGCCCATTTCCACCGTGCCAACCTGTTTTTTGCCCGGCTGCATAATGTCGCCCGTGCGATACCCGTCAGCGAGCACGTCTTCTACAGCGCCCTCAAGCAGATCGGCATCCGCACCCAGATCAAACGTGTAACGCAGTGCCATCGCGAAGGAGAGCACCGTTGCGATCGGGTTTGCAAGTCCCTGACCGGAAATGTCGGGTGCCGACCCGTGTACCGGTTCGTACATGGCACACGCTTTACCATTTTCGTCTTTCGCCCCAAGCGAGGCAGAAGGCAGCATGCCGAGCGAGCCGGTCAGCATCGCAGCCACATCCGACAGCATGTCGCCGAAGAGATTGTCGGTGACGATCACATCGAACTGTTTGGGGTTCTTCACCAGCTGCATGCCGCAATTGTCCGCCAGCATATGCTCAAGCTTCACATCTGGGAACTCTTCAGCGCCGAGCTTCACCATCTCCTGATACCAGAAGAGACCTGACTGCATGACGTTCCGCTTCTCAACAGACATCACGCGATTGTCGCGCTTCTTTGCCAGATCAAAAGCAACCCGACCGATGCGCTGAATTTCATGCGTGTCATAAACCTGCATGTCATAACCGCGGCGCTCACCGTTCGGTAGGTCATCAATGCCCTTAGGCTCGCCAAAATAAACACCGCCGGTAAGCTCGCGCACGATCATAATGTCGAGGCCCTGAACGAGCTCCGTCTTAAGCGACGAGGCTTCAGCAAGTGCTGGGAAACAAATGGCAGGGCGCAGGTTCGCAAACAGGCCGAGATCTTTGCGTAGGCGCAGGAGACCAGCTTCCGGGCGCACCTCAAACGGCACATCATCCCACTTAGGGCCACCCACAGCACCCAACATCACAGCGTCGGCCGCTTTAGCCTTCGCGACAGTCTCATCGGTCACCGCGACACCATGGGCATCATAGCAGGAGCCACCAACAAGCTCATTCTCAACGACCCCGTCAAAGCCCCGGTTCTCGTTGAACCAGGCGATGACGCGCTCAACCTCGCCCATCACTTCAGGACCGATGCCGTCCCCGGCAACTATGAGAATATTTCTGCTCATGGCTAAACACTAAACCTTTGAATTTAATGGCATTTTGGAGAATACGAAGGCCGTCGCAGCTCGAAAAAACATCGAGCACACAAAGCCCTGTTCCTCATCAAATGCGGAAATCGCGAGGGTCTTACCGTCTTTTGGAGTGAATGTCACCCTTGACGCTCTGAATCAGCTGAATCCGGAACGAAATAGATGTGAGTGTCTATTTCGGGTCTTTGGGTTGCGCGGGTTTATCGTCACCCCGACCGAATATGTAGCCCGCGACCCCGCCCAGAAGTGTCGCGATCACCTCCGTCGGCATGTCGCGCACAAGGCCCAGCATCAAAATGGTGGGCAGCAGGAGCACGAGCCCCAACCCTTGAAGATTGTAAGGCCCAAGGCCCTTAGCTTTGATCCGCTCAGCCATAATGCGCAGCCCAAACCAGCCCATCATCAGCGCCAGCGCAGAGGCTGCAATTGTAGCGATCAACTCGGTATTGAATTCCATAGAGACCTCCATCCCATGAGGAGAGATCAGCCTATCTGTTCGTTCTCATCAGAGATAGTCACACTCGGCCGTCATCCCCGGGATTGTCCCGGGAGTCCAGGGCAGGGAGATGCAGGCGGAGCAAAATCGCTCCTGGATTGCCGGAACAAGTCCGGCAATGACATCGGAGGAGGAAGCAGTCGCAAAAATCCCCGGGAGCAGATGCCACCGGGGATGATCTAAATCTCAGAATGGGTGAGCACCTACAGCCAGGGCTGCTCTGCGCCCCGTGTCTTTTCAAACGACGTGATCTTCTCTTCTTTCTGAAGCGTCAGCCCTACATCATCGAGACCTTCCATCAGACAATGCTTGCGGAACGCATCCACCTCAAAGGAGATCGTGCCGCCGTCGGGGCCTTTGATTTCCTGGGCTTCCAGATCGACAGAAACGGTCGCATTCGCGCCACGCTCTGCGTCATCCATCAGCTTGTCCACATCTGCTTGTGACAGCTTGATGGGCAGGATGCCGTTCTTGAAACAGTTATTGTAAAAAATGTCGGCGAATGAGGTGGAGATAATCACTTTGATGCCAAAGTCCGCAATCGCCCAGGGCGCATGTTCGCGCGACGAGCCACAGCCGAAATTATCCCCAGCCACCAGGATCTCCGCATTGCGATACTGAGGCTTGTTCAGCACGAAATCAGGAATCTCAGCGCCCTCTTTTGTGAAACGCATTTCATCAAACAGGTTCTTACCCAAACCCGTTCGCTTAATGGTTTTAAGGAACTGCTTTGGAATGATCATGTCCGTGTCGACATTAAGGATCGGCAGGGGGGCGGCAACGCCATCTACTTTTTTAAACTTATCCATGCTCGTTCTCCTTAAACTTTCCG
>JAJFGY010000062.1 GCA_021775935.1 Alphaproteobacteria bacterium | reverse complement strand
CCCTTTGCGCAGGAGCAGTTCCATGCTGGGTTAAACCGCCCTGATGGTGCCCCCGATCGGGGTCTCAAAGAGGTCACCCAATTGGGCGCAGAACTGACAGCACTCGGTGAAATTGAGGCAGTGGAAAAGGCTGACATCGCCATTGTCTATTCCTATGACAGCATTTGGGCACTGCAGGTGCAGCCGCAGGGAAGGAATTTCACCTATATCGAGCAGGTCATCTCGATCTATCGCACGTTGCGCGAGATGGGTCTCAATGTCGACTTCATCTCACCAGATGCAGCGCTGGACGACTACAAAATGGTCATCCTTCCAAGCCAGATCCATGTAAGCGAAGACCTTACCGCACGCCTGACAGCCTTTGACGGTGAACTCATCATTATGCCGCGGACGGGCAGCCGAACAGCATCCCATGAGATTCCAGGCAATCTGGCGCCGGGTCCCCTAAGTGAGCTATTGGGCGTGCAAGTGGTCCGGGCAGAAAGCTTTCGGGGCTTTGCCGCAATAGACGTGGATTATCGAGCCAAGCACTACACGTTCGATAGATGGCGGGAATATGTTGAAGGGGAAGCTGAGACTGTCGCCGCAACCTTGGATGGACATCCAGCCATTACCCGCAAAGACAATGCCTACTACATCGCAGGTTGGCCAGATGACGCGCTGCTCAAAGATTTTCTGACAGCGCGCGTTGGCGCAGTCGGCCTTGCGACCCTTGATCTGCCTTTTGGCGTGCGAACGAGGACACGGGGCAGCTACCGCTTCTTTGTGAATTACAATCCGCAAGCCACATCAATTGCAGACTGCGTAACGGGCGACCTTGTTTTGGGCTCGATCGACCTTCCGCCAGCCGGTGTCGCGATTGAGAAGCTTGCCTAGTTAGAAGCCCAGCTTAAGAAAGCCATCCAGCCATCGCAACGCCGATAAAGTTGGCGCTGGCATAACCCAACACGCCCAGCATCACGCCAGGGGTCACCAGTGGTTTCCAGCCTTGTCCGGCAGCTTGGGCTGCAGCGGTGGCGGGGCCAAGGGCGACGGCGTTAGACGCAACAAGCGCCTCAGCCAGATCAAGTTTGAGGAGCTTTGTCGCCACGAGGACGACCGTGAGATGCACGCTGGCCATAATCCCGACAAAGCCAAAGATGGGCAGCGCCCGTTCAATCATCGCCATCACGTCGGCACCCGCGCCCATTACGCCAAAGAAGACGTACATGAACAGCATGCCAAGCGGGAAGTCGCCGCTCATAGGTTCAATACGGGCTGACATGAAATTGGCAATAAGAAGTGCGTAGATGGTGACAAACAGAACGCCGTAGCGACTGAAGTTTGCAAGCCAGTCAATACCCTGGTCGGCACCCCAGGCACCAATGAGCGATGCCGTGCCATAACCGAGGAAACAACAAAGAGCAGAGCCAGCCAAGAAAAGCGCGATATGGATCATATTGAGTTCTTGTGAACCATGATCAACCGCGCCGCCATCTACATTCTCTGCTTCATCCATGATTTTGGACGGGAAGAACCGGCGGACCGCGAGAGAGGTGGGGAGAAGCACCAGGATCATCAAAAACAATGTCCCGCCCACATTGTCAGCGGCTGCCATCGCACTTAGCAAGCTGCCATCATTCATCGCCAAGGCTTGAGAGGTGGCGGCGAAATTCATCGACCCGCCGATCCAGCTTGCACCCAACGTTGCGGCAATGTTGGCGCTCTCAGGACCCATGCCAATGAGAGAGGCCCCGGCAAGAACACCGAGCACTGTGCCAATGCCCGCGATCACAAAGCTGATCAGCATCGGTCCGGTTGCCGGGAGGATTTTCTTGAAGTCCGCCCGAAAGAGGAGGAGAGGGATTGCCAGCGACACAGCATAGCCCCAAACCAGGTCATAGAAGGGCGCCGAGAAGGGAATGATCCTCAAGTTTGCCAGCACGAGGCCCGCCAGGATCACCAGAATGACGCCAGAGAGCGTTTGGCCGATCTTTGTGCGCTCTGACCAGAAGCCGAAGGCTGCAAGCCCCAGAAAGACAGTCAAGAGCGCATAAATGTTGTCGGCGGGGATGAGCGAAGTCATGAAGCTGTCCTGATGTGTCAGTTGTTTTTTTGAGAAATGCGCTCGGCGCGAAGTTGCGAACGCCGCACCTTACCAGCATCGTCGCGTACGGGCGCATCAACAAATTCAAATGTGCGGGGGATTTTATAGCGGGAAAGCGTTTCTGCGAGATGGGCGCTCAGAGCATCAACATCAATCCCACCCGGCGCATCAATAATTCCGTGCACCAGATTGCCCATATCATCATCCGGCAGGCCGATGACAGCACTGGAGTGCACACCGGGAAAGGCATCAATGGCGGCTTCTGTCTCTGCTGGATAGATGTTGGCTCCGCCGGAGAGGATCATGTCGGTTTGTCGGTCTGCGAGATAGAGAAATCCGTCAGCGTCCATTGAGCCCATGTCGCCGAGGCTCTCCCAGCCACCTTCAATGGCTTTGGGTTCGGCGCCAAGATAGTGATAGGTCGTGCCGGGGCCCTTGTCCGGTCGCATGAAGACTTCGCCCACTTCACCGGCGGGCAGTTCATTGCGATCTTCATCCAGAATTTTCATGCTCCCTCCAGCCATAGGACGACCGACGGACCCTTTGTGCTCCATCCATTCCGTGCCGGTGATCCAGGTGACGCTCTGCGCTTCCGTGCCAGCATAGAGCTCGTGGATGCGCTCACCCCCCAGCCAGTTGATCCATTCTTCCTTGAGCCAGGCTGGGCAGGGCGCCGCCAGATGCAAGACCATACGAAGCGCAGAGAGATCATATTTTGTGCGCACCTCTTCAGGCAGGCGCCAGATGCGCTGCATCATCGTGGGCACAAGCATGACCCAGTCCACACGATGTTCTTCCAGCAGCCGGAGCGTCTCTTCCGCATCAAAACGCGTCATGATGATGATATGGTTGCCGCACATCAGCGCCCGGCAGGAAAAGCTAAAGGGGGCATTGTGATAAAGCGGGCCAGGGACCAGCTGCGTCTTATCTGCCTCCATGCGAAGCGGCGCTTCTTCGGGCTCAAAAACACCGGGTTCTGCCGAGACGATGATCTTGGGTCGCCCAGTACTGCCCCCGGACGTAGGCGCTTTCCAGTTTTTAGTGACCTTCTCCGGGAGTGGCGCATCTGAGAGTGACGGGTCAGGTTCGAACCCAGCGGCGAGGCAAGTGACATCCCCGTGAGCGCCAGGGTCAGCACCGATCACCAGCCTGGAGTTTGCGACTTCAACAATGGCTTGGCGTTCCACATGGGGGAGTTTGGCCGAGACAGGTTGGGGCGTTGCGCCCAGTTTCCAGACCGCGAAAGCAGCCTCGTAGAACTCAATACCATTTGGCAGGCCAATTGTGACGAGATCTCCTTCGACGACGCCCAACGCTTCATAGGCGCGTGAAAGCCGGTTGGTCCGCGCGTCAAATTCTGCGCGGCTGATGGTTCGTCCTTCATGGGTAATGGCAGGCGCTTGCGCGTCTTTCTCAGTCCAATAAGAAATCAGGCGGCCAATTGGCATCGCAGTCATGCCGTTGCCCCTAAATCGAAGAGATACGTTTGTTGCGCAGATATGTCCATAAGGGATCTAATCTCCAATGATTGGAAGGGTGAGAGTAAAAGCTGCGCCTAGATCTGGACCGTCGCTCGTCGCAGTGACATGGCCTCCGTGGTTGTCAGCAATCTCTTTCACGATCCAGAGACCAAGGCCAAATGACGCCTCGCTGCCTGTGGGTTTGGCTGACGCACCTTGAAACCGTTCAAAAATATTGTTCACATCGCCAGCCGCCAGCCCCTGTCCCTGATCGCGAACGGTGATAGACACATCGCCCTCTGCTACATCGACGGACAGGAACACCCCTGATCCTTCAGGTGAGAATTTGATAGCGTTGGCCATAAGATTGTCTATCGCTTCAATCAACCGATCTTCATCCGCAAACAGCTTGAGACCTACAGGTACACTCAAATCAATATGGATGGATTTCGCAGCCGCCGCATCTTGATTGAGTGAGACAACGGTCGCGAGAGTATGGGAAAGGTCAAACCATGAGGGCGTGTGTGAAACCTGAGTCGCGTTCGCGCGGGAGCTTTCCAAGATGCCTGAAATCATCTTCTCCATGCGTTCGCTGTTCGTCACAATGTCATCAGCGCACTGAACAGCCTTCTTGAGCCGGTCTTCTTGGGACAGCGGAACCGTACCGGTAAGATAGGTTGTGACCAGGTCCGCCCGGCTGATGATGGCTGTTAGGGGATTGCGCAAATCATGCACAGTTATCGCCACAAGATCTGATTTGAAGCTATTTGCAGCGCGTGCTGCTTCTCGTTGCAGCTGGAGGCGATCACGCGTTCGCTGAAGAGATTGAATAAGTGCTTCGCGTTCCACATCTGCGTCTGCGCGCTGTAGTTCAGCTTCAGCGCGGCTGCCGAAAATCCGCAAAATCGTCTCGCAGTTATCTGTGTCGTCGAAAGGTTCGCGCGAGAGAACCGCTAGGTGCCCCACCACTGTCTTGTGACGGTTGCGTAAAGGCACCCCACAATATCCCTCAAATCCTCTTTCTTTGGGAAATTTCTTTCCAAGGTCGCAAGGGATGGTAATTCGCTCTCCTGCATAAACTAGAGTGCAGGGGGTGCCATCAAGGTCATACCGAAAATTCTCGGCTGGTTTACCATCTCGCCAGCAATACAAGGTTTGAGCTGCATGTGCGGGATACCCCTCGCCCTGTGTCAGAATGGCCAGAGAGACGTTCATGACGCGATGCAATGTCTCGACGAGAGCCCGATTGAATTCATCGCCAAGTTTGCTGGCTGTTCCCGCGGCAATTTGCGTCACCATATGCGTGGTGGGTAGTCGGTTATCACTTGTCATGCGCAGGCCTTGATGAGAGGAACTGTTTTAGAGCGGCGACGCAAATACCGGGCCTCAGTTCTTAGAGAGGTCGGGTATTTTTTCCATTTGATCTGCCGAAACGCAAGAAGCGATGGAATTGCGAAGCCGCTGTTTGGTGTAAAGCGGGTCAAAAGGCAAAACCAAGTGTGAGGGAGCCGAACTGGTCGGGTTTGGGTTGCTGTGAGTATTCTTTTGTGCGGTAGACATGGGTGAAGCTCACTCTTGTCCGTCCCCAAATGGCGACGGCGCCCAGCCGAAGGTCGCTCACGAAATAGCGCTTATCGACACTGTGGCTGTCGCGAAACAGATTCCCATCCAGAAATATGTCGCGGCCGACCACGCGACCCTCTGCACCGGCGAACAGATACCAATCAATGCCGCCTTCAGACGGGGTGAAGTGTTCAGATCCTCCAACGCCGGGGTAAATCCGGGCAGGCCCGAAATCGTCGGGCAGGTCGGGCCCGATGCGAATGATGCCACCGCCGCCTGCATAGGTTTGTACATTGCCCAAGGCGGCCACCACGTAAGGAATG
>JAJFGY010000061.1 GCA_021775935.1 Alphaproteobacteria bacterium | reverse complement strand
CTCGTATCGTTCCCGTCAGGGGGCGTCGCGGTCATCATCGGTGCTTCCGGTGGAATTGGCAGTGCCATCATGACCCAGATCGCTTCCTCTGATCGCTTTGACGAGGTGATCGGTCTTAGTCGCACATCTGTTCCACGAGTTGACTTGCTTTCTGAGGGGACGATCGGCGCTGCCGCTGAGAACCTGTCCGACCGGTCCGCGCCGGTACGCCTTGTTGTTGATGCAACGGGTGTCTTGTCGGAAGGAGGTCTGCAACCCGAAAAAAGCCTGAAGCAGATAGATGCAGGTCAGATGGCTAAAGTTTTGGCGGTGAACACCATCGGTCCGGCATTGTTGATGAAACACTTCCTCCCTCTGCTGCCAAAAGACGGAAAGTCTCTTTTTGCAACTTTATCGGCAAGAGTGGGCAGCATCGGTGATAATCATTTGGGAGGGTGGTACAGCTATCGCGCATCGAAGGCCGCGCTAAATCAACTGGTGCGTACCGCGTCGATTGAATTGAGACGCCGTAAGCCATCAGCAGTCTGCATTGCCCTTCATCCAGGCACCGTAGACACAAAATTGTCTGGCTCTTTCGTCCGAACAGGCCTCGATGTTCAGTCTCCTGCCGTTGCTGCAATGAAACTTGTGTCTACCCTGGACACTCTATCGGCGTCTCAGTCGGGTGGCTTTTTCTCTGTGGATGGAACAGAGTTGCCTTGGTAAACATCTGTCTAGAGTGCCCGCGCCGCCGCCGCACCTGATGCCCAGGCCCACTGGAAATTGTAGCCGCCCAGCCACCCTGTGACATCGACCACTTCGCCGATGAAATAGAGGCCGGGTACTGCTCGAGCCTCCAATGTCTTAGGGTTGAGCGCGTTTGTGTCGACACCGCCCACAGTGACCTCCGCCGTGCGATATCCCTCTGTACCGGTCGGCGTAAGCTGCCAGGTATGGATTTTGTCGGTAAGACTCTTAATGCGTTTGTTCGAGAGATCAGCCAGCCGCGTGTGGCCTTCCAGGCTTTGGGTCAGGTGCTTTGCAAGGCGTTTGGGCAAAAAATCTGCGAGCGCCATCGTAATGTCGGTCTTGGGTTTTGCGTCTCGTGCCTCCAGCATCCGCGTGTACAGATCGTCATCCGGGGCGAGGTTGACGTCGACGTGGTGACCTTCGTTCCAGTAGGACGATGCCTGCAAAATTGCCGGGCCGCTTAAACCCCGGTGGGTGAAGAGGAGTGCTTCGCGGAAGCTCACGCCCTCTGTGCAGACATCAGCATCGACGGCAACTCCCGGTAGATCGGCATGTGCTTCCTTCCAATCAGGGTCGAATGTGAAAGGAACGAGACCGGGCCGTGT
This sequence comes from Alphaproteobacteria bacterium, assembly GCA_021775935.1. GTDB lineage: Bacteria > Pseudomonadota > Alphaproteobacteria > Parvibaculales > Parvibaculaceae > Mf105b01. The sequence continues at coordinate 7,221 of JAJFGY010000061.1, read as the reverse complement.
TTCTACGATGGGAAGTCCAAATTGTTCCGCCAGCTGATAGCCAAAGCCGGTTGCCCCCATTTTCGGGATTGATTTCCCCCCGGTTGCGATAACCAGAGCGTGACCTTCGATCAAACCCCCCGTGGTTTCCAGGTGGAATACATCGCCTCTCTTGACGATCGAGCTGATACCTGTTTGCAAGATTATCTTCACGCCACCCTTGGCGCATTCTGCAAGCAGCATATCGATAATGTTCTGAGAGGAGCCATCACAGAACAATTGGCCCAGTGTCTTCTCGTGGTAGGCAATGTCGTGGGCTTCTACCAGTGAAATAAAGTCTGCGGGCGTATAGGCACCCAATGCGTTTCGGGCGAAATGCGGGTTTGTGGAGAGGAAACGATCAGCTTCTGTATGGATGTTGGTGAAGTTGCAGCGGCCACCGCCGGAAATGCGGACTTTCTCTGCCGGTTTCTTCGCGTGGTCGAGCACGAGAACCCTTTTGTCGCGTTGAGCCGCGATCCCGGCGCACATCAGACCAGCACCACCAGCACCAAGAATAATCACGTCATAAGGTGCTGTCATAGGCGGGCGAACTGCTTGAAATGTTGCAGGTGTTAGCGGGCATCGAGCTCTTAGCGGTCTTTAAGGTATTTTTCCAGCAGGACTTCCAAGCCGCCAGCAGAAGAGAGATGGACATCTTGCTGCGGAAACGGAAACTCAATGCCTTCTTCGTGGAAGAGGTCCCATATTGCAAGGCGAATATCACTGGCAATATTGACCATACCTTTTTCCGGATCATGCACCCACACCCGAAGCTCCAGATTAACCGACGAGTCAGCGAATTCAGTCAGGCGAACCTGAGGTTCATGGCCTGCATCGATAAGCACCCTGGGATGCTCTTTTGTCGCCTCCACCATTAGTTCCATGGCGCGCCTCACATTTGAGGCATACGAGATCCCCAATCCGATTTTGATGCGAACCGCTTTGTTGCTGTGGGACCAGTTGATCACCTGCTGCGTGATGATGTCTTCATTGGGAATGAGATATTCTTTCCCGTCCCTTGTGGCGACCGTGATGTAGCGAGCGCCCATCGTATCGATCCACCCGTACGCATCCCCGACTTCAATCACGTCACCAGGTTTCAGGGATCGATCCAGCAGCAACAGAATGCCACTGAAAAGGTTGGAGATAACCTTCTGCAGGCCAAAGCCCACGCCGATACCGACAGCGCCGGAAAAGATGGCGACCGCAGACAGGTCAATCCCCACGCTGGTCAGCGCCACCACAACAGCCAGAACAATAAAGACAATGCGCAGCAACTTGACGAGCAGAACGCGCGCCGCTGGTGTCACACCCGACATCGCGCGCATCCGGTCATCTGTCAGGCGGATGAGGAACTGTGAAAGGATAAGGAAAGCGGCAAGAAGCAGCAGGCCGTTGATCAGCCCGAGGGCCGAAAGCCTTAAATCGCCAGCTTGAAAAGCGGCGCTGTCCAAAAACGCTTGAAGCGGCTCGAGCCATCCCAGGATCGCCAATGCGGCCAGGACCCAAACAGTTGTGGCAATGAGTGGTGCCCAGGCAGATTGTCTGAGAAAACTACTGAGCAGGCGAATAACAACCCAGGCAGTAAGCAGATTGCCTGCGACGCGGAGCATCTCTGATGGGTGAGCCAATTGTTCAAGGAGTGCAAAGGCTGTCCAAACCAGAATGGTGGCAGCAAGAGGCAGAACGAGCGGGTGGAGTTTTTTTGCGGGCTTACTCAGCAGGCGCACGCGTTGTGCGCGCTCCGCAAGCCTGTCGATATGTGGCGCCAAAGCCCGTTGAATCAAATAGGCTGAGACGAGCGCAGAGAGCAAAACGGCTGCTTGAACAACCGCCGATCCTGTAAAAACGTGCACTTGTACCCAAGCTTCAGCAGCGGCGAATGCCCCCGTGAGCCAGTCAATAATGTCCTTAACTTCCATGCATCTCCCGCCCGGATTCGCCCCCACAACAGCCTAAGGGTGCAGACGGACAGGAACAAGTTGGAGAGCGGTAAATGGCAACCGTCTGCCGCTAAATGCAGGCGCTGATAGTCCCGGTTGCGATGCCCAAAAAGCTGTCCTTTGGCTGAAAAATTGCTAAGCTCGTGAAAAAATGGTGCAAATTTTCAGGGAATGTGATGTGACAAAACCGCAAAAAAGGTCGATGCAAACAGTGACTGTGTTCACGGCGCGCAAGATCATCACGATGGATCCGTCTCTGCCCGATGCAACGGCCGTTGCCATATCGGAGGGCCGCATCCTGGCTGTCGGCGATCTTGCGTCGATGGAGCCCTGGTTCAAAGGCCGCAATGTGACGGTCGATGATCGTTTTGCCGACAAAGTCTTGATGCCAGGCTTTATCGACAATCATGTTCATCCGTTCCTGGGGGCGATCCTGACCCCGATGGAGATCATCGCTCCCGAACCCTGGCGCATGGCAGGTGGCGATATCCATCCAGCGGCCAATTCGCCTGCGGAATATGAAGCCCGGCTAAAAGAACGCCTCGCCGCGCGGACGGACAAAGAGGAACTCTTCATTTCCTTCGGGTACCAGCCGCTTGAGCATGGAAAGTGGGGGCGTCCTGAACTCGACGCAATCGCGCCGGACCGGCCGGTTGTTTTGTTCCAACGCTCCTTTCACGAGACTTTTTTGAACAGCGCCGCAATGGCGGCCCTCGGGTTGACGGAGGAAGTGGTCGGCGATCATCCGCAGGTTGATTTTGCACAGGGTCATTTCTTTGAAACCGGCAACATGATGGTCATGGGCAAGCTCATGTCGACCTTGCTGGCTGATGGGTGGTACCGCAAGGGCCTCGGCATCACTTGCAATCTTATGCTTCAAGGAGGCATCACGACTGCGGCAGACATGTTGTTTGGTACGATCAGTCCCGACTTTGAACTCGCGGCGATTGATGCGGTTATCGAAAAGCCTGAACGGCCGATGCGGGTCGTGAATGTTTTTGATGGGCGGGGCTTTAGCAATAGAGCGTCAGGGCGTGGCAATGGGGCGCCGGACGCGGAGATCGATTTTTCTGCGGGGCAAGGCGCAATGGAAGAGCTTCTTGGAAAAGATGAGGGCCGCGTGCGCTTTCTCAAAGCCGTGAAACTCTTTGCTGACGGAGCGATGTTCTCAGCGCTCATGCAAATGAACGAGCCGGGCTACATTGATGGCCACGAAGGCGAGTGGATCATGTCGCCGGCCGTGCTCGCCGAAGGCGTAAGGCATTTCTGGGAAGCTGGCTATCAGATCCACGTACATGTAAATGGCGACAAGGGCATGGATTCAGTCCTTGATGCTCTCGCCGGGGCGCAGGACGCAAAGCCTCGTTTCGATCATCGCTTCATGATGCATCATGTCGGATTTCACACCAATGCACAGTCAACGCGGATGGCGGCCCTTGGCGCCCATGCAAGTGTGAACCCTTATTACATTCACGCTCTGTCGGACACGCTCTCTGAACTGGATCTTGGGCCGGAGAGAGCAGGGCAGCTTGTCCGCTCCCAATCGATATTGCGCAACAATATGAAAGTATCTTTTCATTCAGACTTCATGATGGCACCGCTGGAGCCACTCTTTCTGGCCTGGTGTGCGGGAGCGCGCGTGACCCGTTCTGGCCGGCAGGTCTCGCCGGATGAAAGACTGAGCCTGGAGCAGGCCCTGCGCGGCATCACCATTGATGCGGCCTTTGCGCTGGGCATGGATGACGAGATTGGATCTATTGTTGCGGGCAAGAAGGCTGACTTCGCAGTGCTTGAAGATGATCTGTTTGATCTGGGTGTCGATCACCTGAAGGATGTCCGCGTTGCCGGGGTTGTCTTCGAAGGGGCTGTGACCATGTTGGCAAAGCCGGTCGCGTCAGTCTGCGGTGAGACAGGCCGAATGCCTGTACCTGAGCCGAGCGATGATCAGCTGCAAACGGGTGCATGTTGCCATGACGTTGATCCTTGTGGACACCTGCAGGAGATCGCCGCCTGGATCCACGCGATGCCGGAAGATGTGCTTGGCGGGCACCTGAACTAGATAGTCACCGTGTTAGAACCTTGCTACAGGCGCGTGCAATGCGCGCAGCTGTGGAAGCTGGAATGGGATCTGGTGGCGCCAATCCAGAGCATGCATCTTCCTTGGCGTCTGGGTGGCACCAGAGCCCGGAGCCATCTTCCTGAACGCTGAAACGCAAACCTCTGGCACCGCTCTGGGGGTCATCCAATTGGCTCGAGAGATGGTTGAGTGCCGCAATCCGCAGAGCAGCAGCATCGCGGGGCAGCGGCTTTGTTGCGCGGTGCATATCGGTTAGGGGCACAACACGCACAGAGAGGAGGGAGAGATCACCGTCTTCAGCGCGGACCAGGCGGATGCGGCCCAGCAATCCATAATCATGACAGATGTCATGGCGTCCCATATTTTGCATGCCAAGGTGCAAGAAGTTGCCCAGACCGTAGAAAATGACACCGGTCCCGCCGGACGGTCTTTCCACCAACTCGACACCCGTTGCGATGTGTTTGTGATGGCCTGCGATGATGCTCAGGCCGTCTGGCGCGATGGCGGAGCGGAACCGCGTCCGGGTTGTCTCTGATGTCGCGGGTTGAAACTCCCGTCCGTAGTGAACGCCAAGAATCCGCAAGTCAGCATCCGTGGTGTTAAGGGCCGTGCGCACTGCGTCAAAATCTTGGGGATAGCGCAGCATGCCCGCATTCTGTCCCCCCGCAGGAAGGCCAAATCCGCCAATGCCGATGGAGGATGCAGCGACGGTGACGGCGTTCACGGAAAACGAGTGCGGGGCCGCTGTCTCAGTGCGGGTCTGGCCAAGACCCGGAAACGCAAGCAATCCATTGTCGCGCAGAGCTTCCAGATGGGCGAGTGTCTCGCCTGCGCCGCGCTGCCGATAATCGAGCGCATGATTGTTGGCGAGGGAAAAGGCATTTATCCCTGCTGCAATGAACCGGGCGATGGCGTCGGGGTGGGTGCGGAAAGTGAAGCGCTTGGACAACCCTGCAATATCATTGCGCGCGGTCACAGCGGTTTCAAGGTTGGCGAGCACAACATCCCCGTCAAGCTCATGAGCAATACCAGCAATGGCATCGTCGAGCTTCAGAAGTTGTCCCTGCTTGTAGCCACCTTGCGCTGTCACACGGGCACCAGCACTGTTAAAGCCCGTGTCACCGATGACCACAATGTCGATCATCTCGCCGGCGATGGTGCGTTGCGTAGGTCCAAGGACTAAGAAGAGACACAGCCCACATAGTACGATCAGGCTTGGTTTGCCGCGATAACTCATGTCGTGCTGGAGTGGAAGATCAGTTCGATGATGGCGTCTCCATGCGCTCTTACTGCCCTGGGCGTGTTGATATCTCCGCCAGGAAAAGAATTGGTGAGAGCGCTGAGCGCCATGGGAAATGAGCCACCATGGGTGATCATGAAAAAGAGGGTACGTTCAGAGACATTCGGAATTGTTCCCTCCTGTTTTGCGCCTCGGATCAGTTTAGACATTCGTTTATAGAAGGGCCGGACCAAATTCTGAGCGATGTACTGACCTCGTTCGTCTGTCTTATCTCCATCGAAAACAATGATCCGGCTGAGCTGCGGCCATTTCGCGGACATGGCAATAAAATCCCGGATTGCATCTTTGAGCTGTGCGGAGTAGGTCCCCACGGGCGCAGGAGTAGTTGCGACCAGACCTTCCTCAATCTGGCTTATCAAATGGTTGATTGCCGCGATCCAGACTTCATGCTTTGAGCCAAAATAGTAGCGCGTGAGCGCCACATCTGCGCCAACCTCTGAGGCGATCTGACTCAAGGAGACGCCGTCAAAGCCGCGGGCACCGAAAAGGTCCACCGCAGCGTCCAGGAAGCGACGTCGCAGATCATCTGATTTCTCTAAACGGGGGCGCCCGCGAGAACGCTCCGAAGTTGTGTGAGCCATATTGAATTTATGCCCTGATAGATGTCTATGCCGTTATTCTATCAGCGTTATTCGCATCCCGTCTCGGGCCATCACCAGCTCGCCGCCATAGATGTCTTCCATGCCACTACTGTAGTGCTGCTCTGCGACGAAATTTGACGGGATTGGTGGAATCAGGTGTGTGAGAACCAGTTTTTCAACATTGGCTTCTTCGGCAACACGCGCGACCTCATGCGTCGGTGTATGGACTGCACTGATGAGGGCGAGTCGGTCAGGGTCCACTGGGCCACCGAATTGCCGCAGCGCAGATGCAATCTGTTCCATCATGTCGAGATTGACAGCTTCGTGGATCAGCAAGTCGGCACCCTGTGCATGTTTGGCTATGGCTGGCGTGTATTTCGTGTCACCACTCACGACCACTGTTTTGTTGCCATATGAAATGCGATAGCCATAGGCATAAGGCCAGTCGGGATGGTCTACCCGGAAGGCTTCAACAACCAGACCGTCAGCATCATAGACCACCACGGCATCTTCAGTGTCGATGGTGACTTCCCTAGCTTGGCCCAAATTGACTGTGGTTTCGATGTATTCAACGCCAAGTACGCGCTGACGTTCCTCAATATCGTTTGAATATCCTTGGTGAATGCCGTCGAGAAGCTGCTGCGTGCCTGGCGGGCCCACAACACTCACATCATGCTGCCGTCCCATCAACCAACTGCTATGCAATACGTCGGCGACACCAGACATATGATCAGAATGCAGGTGGGTCAGAAAAACGGCCTCCAATTTGGTGAAAGGAGACGCTGTCGCACTCAATTGCCTAGATGCATTCTGTCCCGCGTCGAACAGGAAGAACTTTCCAGCCGCAACAACCCCGAGGCAGGGTTGGGAACGTTCCGGGAAGAACTGAGGTGTTCCGGTGCCGCAAAAAATCACTTCGAAGCGGGTCTGGGAAATCTCTTGAGAGGCCACACCTTCCTGCACGCCGCGTTCTATCTGCCAGTTGATCAAGGTCGAGCGATTGGCGACGAGTAGTGCAATTGCGAGCGTGGCTAAACCGACAAAACCGCCGAGTATGAATAGAAGTCGTGGGATTTTCATCAGAGAGTCCTTTGGTTTTCAACGGCACACGTATGAATTCTATGATCATAGAAAAAGCTAGAAAAATCTATATACATGGAATAAAATCCACATGTCCAGACGGAAAGGTTCGATGATGAAAAAGGTGATGGGTTTTGTAGTAGGTGCGGCACTCGTGATTGCCATATGGGGGTGGAACCCGTTTGCAAACAGCGTTGATCCTGATGATGCTCTTGCGTC
>JAJFGY010000007.1 GCA_021775935.1 Alphaproteobacteria bacterium | reverse complement strand
GGTTGGCTAAGGCCGCCAGGCATCGGGCAGATGTCTTGGAAAGTGTCCGGGAACAATCTGAACAACATCAAAGCGCAGAAATGTGTTCTCCGGCTCCCGTGCCAGCAGGATTTCAGCTGCCCTCAACAATCGGCCCCATTGCCGGGGCGACACTGCTTCAGCTGCTTCGTCCAGGCTGCGGCGGGCTTTTACTTCCACAATCACCAGTGTTTTGCCCTTTCGGGCCACGATATCGACCTCTCCCGCCCGGGTTTTTACCCGCTCTCCGACAATTCGGTAGAGTTTTGCCCGCAGGAGCCAGCGGGCCAGACGCTCCGCCCAGAGACCGCGTTCATAAGCCCTGGCCCCTCTTTCCTGTTTGGCGGGACGCACCATGACGGTCAGACCTCATCCTTAGAGAGATCCAGCGCCCGGGCGTAGATTTCCCGGCGCTTGAGACCCGTCGCGCCTGTCACCGCCGCCACGGCGTCTTTCAGAGAATGCTGGCCGAGCGCTTTGCGCAGCAAATCGTCGATGGCACTTTCATCAATGACAGCTTCTCCTTCTGAGGGACCGACCACGACCACAACCTCCCCTTTTGGCGCCCCGGCTTCCTCATAGTGCGCTGCGAGCTCTGCGGCGGTGCCTCTGCGTATCTCCTCGAACTTTTTGGTCAATTCACGGGCAACCGCAACATGGCGCTCGCCTAAGACTTTGGCGGTGTCCGCGAGCATGGCCCCAAGGCGCCGCGGGCTTTCCAGAAAGACCAGACTTGCCGTAAGGCTCTGAAACTCTTCCAGGGCCGCCCGGCGGGCCGCCTGTTTGGGCGGCAGGAAGCCTGCGAAGAAAAACCGGTCGGTGGGCAAGGCGGCCAATGTCAACGCCGCCATCACCGAGCTTGCGCCCGGCAAAGTCGTCACGGACAGGCCTTCTTTCACAAGAGCGCGAACGAGCTTGTAGCCAGGGTCTGAGATCAGGGGTGTGCCTGCATCTGACACGAGAGCAATCGTGGCGCCTTCTGCAATTCGGGCCATCACTTTTGGGCGCTCAGCTGCCGCATTATGCTCGTGATAGGCCCGCAGCGGTGTCTTAAGACCATGAATGGCGAAAAGTTTTGAGGTGACCCGCGTGTCTTCGCACAGGACCAGATCCGCATTGCCCAGCACATCCAGTGCCCGCAAAGTGATGTCGCGGGCATTGCCTATAGGGGTTGCAACGATGTACAGGCCCGGGCTGAGAGTGTGTTTGGGGTGTTGCGTCATGTTGCCAAAGTGCCGCGCCTTGGGACCCTTTGTCTATGGGGAGGGTGCTGGCGCCACAAAATTGCCTTTTCTCCCATGTTTCTAGTCCCTGTTTGCGTATATGGTCGCGGCTATTATTGCGGCATATTTATCGCTCGCTCATTGCACTCAACATCCACTTGGGGGATTTAGGTTGTCGACCCTTCGTTCAGGATCTATTGCACGTCTCACTATCTTTGCGCTTGCAACGCTCATGCTTGCGGCTTGTGCGTCTGGCGGAAACAACACGCCTCCGCCGGCCACACAACAGCGCCCCAATGAGACGCCGATATCGGTCACCCCCCCGCCTGTAGCCAATCTGGATCGCAATCTTTTCCTGCGTCCTCCCCATATGAGCGATCGCGAGCCGGTTCGGATCGCAGTGCTTTTGCCGCTCAGTGCACGGCAAGCCTCTGTGCGCTCTGTTGCTGACTCTTTGTTGAATGCCGCGCAGCTTGCGCTCTTTGAGTTCGGCAACCCAAATGTTCTTCTGATCCCTAAAGATACCCAAGGTACAAACTCAGGCGCGGAAGGTGCTGCCCGAGAAGCGCTTCAAGAGGGCGCTGAATTGATTTTGGGACCGCTCTTCTCTGGCTCTGTTACCGCCGTGCGCCCCATCGCCGCTCAACGAAATGTGCCGGTCATCGCCTTTTCGAGCGATTCCAGCGTCGCGGGCAATGGGGTTTACCTGCTCTCTTTCTTGCCGGAGCAAGATGTTGACCGGGTTGTCGACTTTGCCGGCCTTCAAGGCCTGACCGTTTTCGCCGGCATGGTGCCGCAGAATGACTATGGCAGCTTGATGCGCCAGGCGCTTACCAATGCCGTCACCTCTCGCGCTGGCGAGGTCTATCGGATCGAGAGCTACCCCAATCGTGCAGAAGCTATGTTTGAGCCTGCGCGACGCCTTGCTCTTTATGATGAACGCAAGCGGGCGCTGGCTAGCGAAAAAGCGCGTCTCCAGGAGGTCGACAGCGACGAAGCGGCGGCAGAACTCAAGCGGCTCGAAGGGCGCGAGACTTTGGGCGACGTTCCCTATCAAGCAGTGTTTGTTCCAGCAGGTGGCACAGAACTGCGCTCTGTTGCACCACTCCTGCCCTATTTCGATGTTGACCCGCGCAAGGTTCGCTTCTTGGGTACCGGCCAGTGGGATGACGCGTCTCTAGGGCGTGAACCCAGTCTCGTTGGTGCCTGGTTTGCCGCGCCCCCTCGTGAGGCTCACAACGCCTTTTCCCAACGCTATGCCCGAGCCTTTGGCTCGCAGCCTCCCCGCATTGCAAGTCTTAGTTATGACGCGACAAGTCTTGCTTCAGCGCTTGCAGCACGGCCGCCGAGCCAACGCTTCAACGAGCAAATCCTCGGCAACCCGGATGGCTTTGCAGGTGTTGATGGGATTTTCCGCTTCCTGCCAGACGGTCGGAATGAGCGCGGCCTTGCCGTCCTGGAAATGCGCCGCAATGGTCCCGTTGTTGTAGACCCGGCGCCGCAAAGCTTCGTGCCTGCGCCAACGTTCTGAAGCGCCGCACCAATTCAGCATGTGCATGAACGGTGGCTCCATTGACGGGGGTCGCGTGCACGAGCAATCTCCCTCTCGTCACCTCCCACCGAAGGCCTGCTCATGACCTACCGTCTTCACAATTCCTATGCGAACTCTGCCGGTCGACGTGTGCGGATTGCCCTCCACCTGAAAGGCATCCCCTTTGAGTATGTGCCTGTCGATATTTCTCCGTCTACGGAGGAACATCTGGATGAGGCCTATGGGAAGATCAATCCGATGCGCCTCATTCCCTCGCTTGAGCATGATGGGAACATTGTGATCGAGTCGCTGGCGATTATTGACTATCTGGAAGACCTGCATCCAACACCCACCGTTTACCCTTCGGATCCGCTGGCCAAAGCCCAGGCGAAAGCATTTGCGATGACGGTCGCAGCGGGCATGCACCCGCTCCACAATATGCGGGTCATTAAATATCTCGGGCAGGAGCTGGAGCTGGATCAAAAAGCCGTCGCGAAGTGGTACATCACCTGGGCAGACAAGGGGCTTTTCGCGCTTGAAACATTGGTCACAAGTGGCGAGTTTGACGGACCCTATTGTTTTGGTGCGCAGCCTTCCATCGCAGACATTTTTCTCGTGCCGCAATATGCAAACTATCAAATGCTTGGACTTGATCTCAGCGCCTACCCACGGCTTGCAGCCATCGTAGACGCCTGCAATGCGCACCCGGCCTTCATCAAAGCGGCTCCGGAAAACCAGCCGGACTTTCCCGAAGAAAGTTAGGCCAGCAGGTCGCCTAGCAATTTGTTGAGCACGAGACGTCCCGATGGTGTCGCCGTCAGCCGGTCCCCGTCCTGTGTCAGAAGCCCATCAGCAGCAAATTGCACCAACCGATCCGGACTAACCGGCACGCCCGCAAGGCCGGCGTAGCGCTCCAGTGAAACGCCTTCGTTTAAGCGAAGCCCCATGAGCATCATTTCTTCTGCTGAATGGAGAGATGTGATCGGCTCTTTCTCCACAAGTCCGTGGCCGTTTTTTTGCACGGCAGCCAGCCATTTGGCAGGCATGCGTTCTGTGACTGTTGCGGACTTCGCCCCGTCCATCGTTATGCGACCATGGGCGCCTGGACCCACACCTACATAGTCTCCGTAGCGCCAATAGGTGAGGTTGTGACGACACTCTGCGCCCGGTTTGGCGTGGTTAGAAATTTCATACGCCCCAAGCCCCGCATCCTGACAGAGAGATTGCGTGATCTCATAGAGTGCCGCCGCGGCCTCCTCATCGGGCACAGAAAATGCGCCGCGGGCATGGAGATCAAAGAACGGTGTGCCTTCTTCAATGGTCAGTTGATAAAGCGAAAGATGGTCCACGGCGAATGAAAGAGCGCGGTTCAGTTCTGCTTCCCATGCTTTGCCTGTTTGCTCAGGCCGCGCATAGATCAGATCAAACGACATACGGTTGAAATGGGTGCGGGCAAGCTCAATGGCGCCCAGCGCTTCGTCCACCGAATGCAGGCGTCCCAAGAATTTGAGATCCTTGTCGTTTAGTGCCTGCACGCCCAACGACACGCGGTTGACGCCAAGTGCAGCGAGCGCTCGAAACTTCTCTGCTTCCACACTTGTGGGGTTTGCCTCCAGCGAGATTTCCGTGCCCTGATTGATGCCCCAGAGACGATCAATCGCGCCCAGCACCGCTTCGACCGTCGCAGGCTCCATCAGCGAAGGTGTGCCGCCACCAAAAAAAACGCTGGTAACTGCCTGCGGATCACAAGTGCCCGCCATGTTTTCAAGTTCTTGAACCAGGGCGCTCGCATATTGGCTCTGGTCTACCGAGCGCACGACATGGGAATTGAAATCGCAATAGGGACACTTCGCTTGGCAGAAAGGCCAATGCACGTAGATCCCAAATCCGGGCTCGGGTGTGGTCCGGTTGAGGGTGTGCAAGCTATTTGAGAAAGACATCTGTCAATTGCCGGAAGGCATCCGCGCGATGGGAAATGGCGTGCTTTGCATCCGGGTCCATCTCCGCAAACGTGATGTCATAACCATCCGCCACGAAGACAGGATCATAGCCGAAGCCTTTGTCACCGCGGGGAGGCCAGACAAGGGCGCCGGCTATGCGGCCTTCGAAATAGTCCATATCGCCATCAGGCGTCGCCAACGCCAGCCCGCAGATGAAAGCGGCGGAGCGATCAGAACTGCCGGTTTCTTTCAGCGCCTGCTCAACCTTCTTCATCGCCAGATCAAAGTCTTTCGTCGGGCCTGCCCAGCGCGCAGAATAGATGCCCGGGTCGCCATCAAGCGCTGTAACACACAGGCCGCTATCGTCGGCCAGCGCCAGAAAGCCCGAGGCATCCGCCGCCGCGCGCGCTTTAAGTTCCGCATTTGCCTGAAAGGTGAGGCCCGTCTCTTCGGGCTCTGGCAGGCCCAGATCACCGGCAGAGACAGTCTCAATCCCAAAAGGTGCGAGCAAAGCGCCGATCTCGCGCACCTTGCCCGCATTGTGGCTCGCAACGACTATTTTTGTTGGCCGCGCCATGGGTCCTATCGAACGGCTTCTTTTTGCATCTCGACCAGTTGGCCGCAGGATGCCTTGGCAAGACGCAGAAGTTCCAGGAAATTTTCCTCAGAGAAAGGCGTGCCTTCCGCTGTGCCCTGAATTTCCACAATGCCACCGGTGCCAGTGAGGACGAAATTCGCGTCCGTATCGGCATTGGAGTCTTCGGCATAGTCCAGATCAGACACAGGTGCGCCCTGATAAATGCCACAGGAAATCGCCGCGACATGGTCGGTCAGTGGAGAGATGTCGAGCATGTTGCGCTCACGCATCCACTCAATGCACTGATGGAGAGCCACCCACGCGCCCGTAATGGATGCGGTCCGGGTGCCACCATCTGCCTGGATGACATCGCAGTCGACCGTGATCTGGCGTTCGCCGAGCGCCTTCATGTCAACGACGGCACGCAGTGAGCGACCGATGAGGCGTTGAATTTCCTGGGTGCGGCCCGATTGCTTGCCAGCTGAGGCCTCACGGCGCATGCGCTCATTTGTTGAGCGGGGCAGCATGCCATATTCCGCCGTTACCCAGCCTTCGCCGCGTCCGCGCAAGAAGGGCGGCACACGCTCTTCAAGGCTGGCTGTGCACAAAACATGGGTGTCGCCAAAGCGGACCATGCAGGAACCCTCAGCACTTTTCGAAAAACCGGGTTCAAAGCTGACTTTGCGCATTTCATCAAAGGCGCGGCCAGACGGACGGGTGATGCTCACAGGTAACCTCGTTTCAAGGGAGTAAATTGGTGGGCCGGTCATACCCCGGCACCGCTGAGCCGTCTAGGGCGGTTCTGTTTTAAGCAGCTACCGTCTGGCTACTTTTGGCCAAACAGGCTCTCTTTCCACACACACCGTCTAGGTTTATGATTATTTCACCCTATTTTCAGGGGGTTAGTCCCAATGGGCTGGCTTATCGCAGAAGCCCTGCTTTGTTGCCCAACCAGAGTGCCGTACCCATGCCAGCCGTCAAAGATTTAAACGACCGCTCCCGCTCGATCCTGCAACAGGTGGTCGAAACCTATCTGGAAACCGGCGCCCCTGTGGGCTCTCGCTTTCTGTCTCAGAACTTGCCCATTACGCTTTCTGCTGCTTCTGTTCGAAATGTCATGTCCGACCTGGAGGCGCTGGGATTGCTCACGGCGCCGCATACGAGTGCCGGACGCCTGCCGACGGATGCGGGGCTCCGGCTTTTTGTGGACGGACTTTTGGAAGTGGGCGCTCTCTCAGAAGACGAGCGGCGCACGATTGAGGCGCAGGTCACTCACTCGACTTCTGCAAACACGGTAGAAGATGTGTTGCGGGACGCCTCGCAACTTCTTTCCGGACTTTCCCACTGCGCCGGACTTGTGCTGGCACCGAAGGCTGAGCAGACACTCAAGCATATCGAGTTTGTTGCCGTTGATAATGGCCGGGCCCTCGTGGTCCTGGTTTCTGAGGACGAGAGCGTTGAAAACCGGATGATCGATGTGCCCAGGGGGATCACTCCTTCTGCGCTCATCGAAGCAACAAATTTTCTAAATGCGCGGCTTCGAGGCCGCACGATGGCGGATGCCCGTCAGGTGATCCAGTCCGAGATTGACGCCCAGAAGGCTGAGCTTTCCCAACTCACCCAACAGGTTGTCGCGGCAGGCCTTGCGGTCTGGTCAGGGTCGGAAGGAAATGCGGGCAGTGCCGGAGGCAATGACCCGCTTACCCGCTCTCTTATTGTCAGCGGCCAGTCCAAGCTGCTTGAAGATGTCAGTGCCATGGAGGATCTGGAGCGGGTTCGACTGCTTTTTCAAGAGCTGGAAAATAAGGCTGACCTGGTGCAGCTGCTGGGTCTCGCCCAAGACGCAGAGGGGGTGCGGCTCTTTATCGGGTCTGAGAACCAGCATTTTGCGCTCTCAGGATCCTCTGTGATCGTGAGCCCCTTCATGGATGAAAGCCGCCGGGTTGTGGGCGTGTTGGGGGTTATCGGCCCTACGCGGCTGAACTATGCCCGGATCATTCCTATGGTGGACTATACAGCGCAGGTCGTTGGCCGCCTCTTACGCTGAGTGTTGACTTCGGCGGGGTTACAGGCCATTTCTCCGCTTCACCAAAATTCAGAGCGGCCCGCTACAAGAGACTGGCGCTTTCAAGGAATAGGTAGACATGAGCGATCAAGACAATTCAGCAAACGGCAATACGAACGGCCAAGGCACTGGGGAGGGCGATGCCCCCCGGAAACCAACGCCAGCTGAATTGAAACAACAAGCCGACGATCTGCTGGCCGCTGCCGCCGCTGCGAATGATGACAGCACACCTGACGCACCTGAAGAGGTCGATGAACGCAGCGAAGAAGAAAAAATTGCCGACGCCATGGCCGCGCTCGCAGCCGAAAATGCCGATCTGAAAGACAAGCTGCTCCGAGCTGCTGCTGAAGTTGAAAATATCCGCAGGCGCTCTGAACGCGAAAAAACCGATGCCGGCAAGTATGGCGCCACGCGTTTTGCGCAATCTGTGCTGGCGGTTGCAGACAATTTGCGTCGTGCCATTGATGCTGTGCCAGAAGATCGTAAAGACGGGTCAGATGATGTGGTGAAATCCATCATTGAGGGTATTGAGATGGTCGAGAAGTCGCTTCTGAGCGCCTTTGAGGCCAATGGCATTGTGCCTTTGAACCCACCTGTGGGGGAAAAATTCAACCCGAACCTGCATGAAGCCCTCTTTGAAGTTCCTGGCACAGGCCAGCCTGGCGGCACCATCGTGCAAGTGGTGGATGCAGGTTACATGATCTCAGACCGTTTGCTGCGCCCGGCACGTGTCGGTGTAGCCAAAGCTAATGAAGGCGGGCCCGATGACGCGCCTCCCGCTGGCGGATCTGTCGATACAACGGCCTAAGAGTGTTTGTGTAGAACATTCACGTACAATGCCTGTACGTGAATGCGCCTCGAAAACACACCCTAAATCGCCCATCTTCTATTTGGTGTCTCACCCATACCTGACTGGCTTGAGACAGGACCTTGAGAGGATGACCACATGACACACCTAATGGCTGCCGCCGCGCTTTTTTTCGGCATTCATATTTTCATCTCCGGCACAAAGCTGCGGGACGGAATTGTCGGGACGATCGGGGAGCTGCCCTATAAGGGACTGTTTGCGCTCACCTCACTTGGCGCCATTGTCTGGATGGCGATGAGTTTCAACGCAGCCGTCGTGAGTGCTGAGAACGTCATTTACTGGCAAGCTCCACTGGGGCTCTTGCATGCCGGCAGTCTGATCATCCTTGTGGCCACACTCTTTGCCGTGATGGGGCTGACCGCCCCCAGCGTCACGAGCGACGGCGGTGACAAAGCCGTTGCGGCGACAGATGATCCTGCAAGCCTGGTTAAGGGCATTCACACCATTACGCGCCATCCCTTTTTGTGGGGGGCGATAATCTGGGCCGCGTTTCATACGGGCGCCAATGGTGATCAAGCGAGTGTTATTTTCTTTGGGACATTCCTCGCCGTTGCCTTCTTCGGGACCTTCGCGATTGATGGCAAACGTAAACGTGCGCTTGGCGACAAGTGGGAGGCTTATGCTGGCGCCTCCTCCAACATTCCCTTCGCAGCCCTGGCAACGGGACGTGCGAAATTTTCGGTCTCTGAGCTCGGCTGGTGGCGCATTGTATTGGCACTCCTTGTTTGGGGTGCGCTCTTTGTTTCACACGAATGGCTGTTTGCTGTCAGCCCGATAGCTGCCAGCTGACGCGACAGGTCAGGCGCCTGCGATCAATCTCTGGGGCGCCACAGCATCAGATGGTTCAGCTTTGCTCAGTTGCGCAGGCAGTCTGACGCAGCAGCGTGTGCCCTCTCCAACGACGCTCTCGATTTCAAACGTGCCGCCAAGGTCGCGCACAAGCGAGGTAACAATTGACAGCCCGAGGCCCGTCCCCTCGGTCCCTGCATTGCGTTGATCGCCAACCTGGAAGAACGGGTCGCAGACATGTGCGATCTTGTCCTGGGCGATCCCAATACCCGTGTCGTGCACATCAATCTTAACGCCACTTCCTGCTTCCAGGTCTATCCGCAGCAAGACCTGTCCACCCTCAGGCGTGAACTTCACAGCGTTTGAGAGAAGGTTCAGCAGGATCTGGCTCAACGCACGCTCGTCAGTTTCAATTTTGAAACTCTGCGTCACGTCCCATTGGCGCGACAGATCGACTTGCTTTGCATTCGCCAACACATCCACCATGCGCATGGCTGTTTCGGCGAGTTCCTCTACCTTGTGATCGGCATAGGAGAGATCGGAGCCCTCCGATTCCAGACGCGAATATTCGAGTATTTGCGTGACGAGGGAGAGCATGTGCTCTCCGCTATGTTTGATGTCGGTCACATATTCCAGCCTCTTCTCAGGCTCGCTAGCAACACCGTCCTCGCCCATTTCCAAGATTTGAGAAAAGCCGATAATTGCATTAAGTGGCGTCCGCAATTCATGGCTCATAGACGCGAGGAACGCCTCGCGCGCCCGTGCTGCGGCTTCCGCCTTCCCAAGAGCCTGAACTGCCGTTTTCCGTTCAGCATTTGCTACATCTGCACTTGCTTTCAAGAGCACTGCATTTTCCTCTGAGGAGGCGGCCCGGGCCGCTTCAACAAGCGCAAGCTCGCGAAACGAGGAGATGCCACCCAACAAGACAAGGACAGAGGCGTTCGCGAACACCAGCTGAACAAGGGTGCCGCCCCGGACATCTGAGGCAAGATTTACCCCTTCAATATAGCAGAACACCAGAAAGATCGTTGCCAATAGGCCAAAGAGGGCTGCCGACAAAGATAGTGCCACCCGACGATCAAGGGTGGCAAACAGACACACCTGAATGGCCATGATCCACAGCGCATGCTGCACCGCTAAGGCCATGTCATAATCAATCAGTGCGATGGCAATGATGG
>JAJFGY010000060.1 GCA_021775935.1 Alphaproteobacteria bacterium | reverse complement strand
TGCTGCCGTTGGCGTTGCGGGCATTGCCTGGCCACTCATCGATCAAATGAACCCGGATGCATCCGCTTTGGCGCTCGCATCTATCGAAGTGGACATTTCCAATGTGGAAGTGGGCCAGTCGATCACGGTTAAATGGCGCGGAAAGCCAGTCTTTATCCGCCGCCGGACCGAAAAAGAGATCGCAGAAGCCGACACGGTCAATCTAGATGATCTCCGGGACCCGCAGACAGATGCACAGCGGGTGATTAAGCCGGAATGGCTTGTCATGGTTGGCATCTGTACGCACCTTGGCTGCGTGCCGAAGGGTCAGAAGGTTGCTGACGAGAAGGGCGATTATGATGGCTGGTTCTGCCCATGCCATGGCTCGCATTACGATACGGCTGGCCGTATCCGTCGCGGCCCAGCGCCACTCAACTTGGAAGTGCCTGAATATAGCTTCCTGTCCGACACTAAAATCAAGATTGGTTGAGGGAACAGATCATGAGCGGTGAAAGCACTTACCAGCCCTCAAACGGCTTTACAAAATGGATGGATGACCGGCTTCCGATCATGCGTCTGGGATATGACTCCTTTATCGTCTATCCGACACCTCGTAACCTGAATTACTGGTGGACATTTGGCGCGATCCTGACGTTCTGTCTGGTGATCCAGATCATTACGGGCATCGTTCTGGCGATGCACTACACCCCGCATGTGAGCATGGCGTTCAATAGCGTTGAGCACATTATGCGGGATGTGAATTATGGCTGGCTCATCCGCTATGTTCATGCGAACGGCGCGTCGATGTTCTTCCTGGCTGTCTATATTCACATGTTCCGCAGTCTCTATTACGGGTCCTACAAGGCGCCGCGCGAGGTTCTTTGGATCCTGGGTGTGCTGATCTACCTCTTAATGATGGCGACCGGGTTCCTGGGTTATGTGCTTCCTTGGGGGCAGATGAGCTTCTGGGGTGCTACCGTGATTACGAACCTCTTCGGCGCGATCCCGCTCATTGGTGATCCGCTGCGCGAGTGGCTCTGGGGTGGGTTCTCTGTCGATAATCCAACCCTCAATCGTTTCTTCTCCCTTCACTATCTCCTGCCGTTCCTGATTGCAGGCGTGGTGGCGCTCCATGTTTGGGCGTTGCATGTGACCGGCCAGAACAATCCGGCTGGAATTGACGTGAAGGATGAGCAGGACACGGTTCAGTTTACGCCTTACGCAACGATCAAAGACGTGTTTGGCCTTTCGATCTTCTTGCTGCTCTTTGGCTATTTCGTGTTCTTCAATCCAAATGCACTTGGCCACGCAGACAATTACATTGAGGCAAACCCGCTGGTGACGCCGCCGCATATTGTGCCGGAATGGTATCTCTTGCCGTTTTACGCGATCCTGCGGGCGATCACGTTTGATATAGGGCCGATCGATTCCAAGCTTGGTGGTGTGATTGCCATGTTTGCCTCGATTGCGATCCTGTTTGTCCTACCCTGGCTGGACACGTCGAAAGTGCGCTCTGCGCGGTTCCGCCCTCTGTTCCGTCAGTTCTTCTGGATCTTCGTCGTCGTTTGTTTGGGTCTTGGATACCTCGGTGGACAACCAGCCGAAGGCGGGTATGTGATCGCTGCTCAGATCCTGACAGCCTATTACTTCGCCCACTTCCTGGTGATACTGCCGGTGTTGGGCCTCGTCGAAAAAACGAAGCCGTTGCCCGAAAGTATCGCACAATCAGTGCTTAGTGGTGGGGGGGGCTCAACGGAAGCTGCCGCCTCTCCTGAGACACGTGGATAAGGGGCAGAGACAAATGACCACACAAATGAACGAAACCGACGCTCGTCCCTGCATCTTTACCCGCGCATGTCGTGTGGTGCCTTTTATAGGTGCTGCGGCGATTGTCGCTTTGGGTGCGATGTTCCTCACCATTGGCGGGGCACATGCTGCTGGTGGCAGCGTTGAGCTGAAAGAACGCAGCTGGTCCTTTGAAGCGCCATTTGGCACCTTTGACCGGTCTGCGCTGCGGCGTGGCTATAAGGTTTATGCAGAAGTCTGCGCAGCCTGCCATTCCATGGATCTGATCAAGTTTCGGAACCTTGCGGAGCCAGGTGGACCGGAATTTACCGAAGAAGAAGTGAAAGTGATCGCGGCGGATTATACGATCCCTGCTGAGCCAGATGATTATGGCGATATTAATGATCGGGCCCGTATTCCGGCTGATCCGTTTCCTGCGCCATTTGACAATGAAAATGCGGCTCGGGCATCAAACGGTGGGGCGTATCCTCCTGACCTTTCGATGATCGTTAAAGCGCGCAATGGCAATGAGAATTATCTTTATTCTCTGCTCACCGGTTATGAAGAAGCCCCTGCGGGTACGGATGTGCCGGCTGGCATGAGCTATAACGCCTATTTTGCTGGTCACTTCATCGCGATGGCAAATCCGCTGTCTGAAGAGATCGTGGATTATGAAGATGGTGCGCCAATGACTGTCGATCAGTATGCCAAGGACGTCACAACGTTCCTGACATGGGCATCTGAGCCAACCCGCGAGGCACGGCATCGTCTGGGCTTCCAGGTTATGATCTTCCTGTTGGTCTTTGCAGGCCTCATGTATTTCACAATGCGCAAGGTCTGGGCTGACGCTCACTAAGTCTTGCACATTACCTACGCGATAAGGGCTCCCGTTTCGGGGGCCCTTTTTGTTACTGTAGCGGTGGTTTGGTCGGAGGCAGAATGACAAAAACAATTTTGGGTGTGTTAGGCGGCAGTGGCGTCTATGACTTTCCGGGCTTGAAGAATGAGCGCTGGGAGCGGGTGGCGAGCCCCTGGGGGGAGGCGTCCGATGAGCTACACTTCGGCGAGCTGGACGGCGTGCAACTTGTCTTTCTGCCCAGGCACGGGCGTGGGCATGCTCATAGTCCCAGCTCCATCAATTACCGCGCAAACATCGATGTTCTGAAAAGGGTCGGGGTGACAGACATCATCTCTGTTTCTGCCGTTGGGTCTCTGAAGGAAGAGCTTCCGCCCGGTCACTTTGTGATTGTGGATCAGTTTATTGATCGCACGTTCGCTCGGGAGAAGAGCTTTTTTGGGGAAGGCTGTGTTGCTCATGTCTCCATGGCCGATCCAGTGAACGCCCGCCTGGGTGATCTGTTGGAGGCGTCCTGTCGCGCAGCGAGCATCCCTCACACACGTGGTGGGACTTATCTCGCGATGGAAGGTCCGCAATTTTCGTCGCGCGCTGAATCGGAGCTTTATCGCTCCTGGGGGTGTTCTGTCATTGGTATGACCAATATGCCTGAAGCGAAACTCGCCCGAGAAGCAGAGATTTGTTACGCCACGCTCGCGATGGTCACAGATTATGACTGCTGGCACCCGCACGAGGAAGACGTGGACGTGGCGCAAGTGATCCAAATCCTAACTGATAATGCAGAACGTTCGCGCGCTATGCTGCGCCAACTGGTGAGTTCTATTGCTGGCAAGGACCGGGTGCCGTGTCCGCAGGGCCATGACCAGGCTTTGGAGATGGCCATCATAACCTCGCCAGACGCGCGTGACCCGTCACTTCTTGCTAAGCTTGATGCGGTTGCCGGCCGAGTTCTTTAAGGGAAAAAATAGTGAAAAAGATCGAAGACTATATTCGGACCATTCCTGACTATCCAAAGCCTGGCATTCAGTTTCGTGATGTCACGACGCTTCTGGCAGATGCGCAGGGCTTTCGGCAATCTGTTGACGCACTGGTCCAGCTCCATGTGGGGTCTGACATTGACATGGTGGCTGGGATTGAAGCGCGTGGGTTTATTCTGGGCGGTGCAGTCGCGCATCAGCTTGGGAAAGGATTTATTCCCGTGCGTAAGAAAGGCAAGCTTCCATCGGAAACGATTGGACAGGAATATGAACTTGAGTACGGCACAGACGTTGTGGAGATCCACACAGACGCTGTGACTAAGGGAGCCAACATACTTCTTGTGGATGATCTGATCGCTACAGGCGGTACCGCAGAAGCAGCCGTCAAATTGATCAGCCGCGCTGGGGGAAATGTTCTCGGTGCAAGCTTTGTGATTGAGCTGCCGGCGCTTGGTGGGCGCGAGCGACTTGAGGGCTATGACATTGAGGTGTTGTCGCTCTGTTCGTTTGAAGGAGACTGATGTTTCATGCGCATTGACGGGAAACGCATGCGCACCATCTGGCTAAATCCAGATGGCTGGTCGGTGTCTATTATCGACCAACGGAAGCTCCCTCATCTTTTTGAAATTGCGACTTTGCAGGGTCTGGACGATGTTGCACGGGCCATCGAAGATATGGCCGTACGGGGAGCGCCTCTCATCGGGGCAACGGCCGCCTACGGGCTGGCGCTGGGGCTTCGCGATGATCCTTCTGATGCAGGCCTGGCAGAGGCTGTTGCCCGACTGGCGGCGACACGCCCAACAGCGATCAATCTGAAATGGGCCTTAGAAGCAGTCTCGGACGCGGTGCGCCATCACGTGCCCCATGTGCGTGCAGAGGCTGCCTACATCAAAGCTGCTGAGATTGTGGAAGCAGACGTTGCGGTGAGCCGTGGCATCGGCGAGCACGGCTTGTCTCTTTTGAGGGGTGTTGTGGAAGCAAATGGTGGCAACCCTGTGAACGTTCTGACCCATTGTAACGCTGGATGGCTTGCGACAATTGATTGGGGCACGGCAACGGCGCCAATCTATATGGCGCATCAGCAGGGTATCCCTGTGCATGTCTGGGTTGATGAGACGCGCCCGCGCAATCAGGGTGCTGCATTGACAGCTTATGAGTTGGGGCAGGAAGGCGTGTCCCATACGCTCATTGTCGATAATGCGGGGGGTCATATGATGCAACGAGGCCAAGTTGACATGTGTATCGTCGGGACGGACCGAACTGCGGCTAATGGCGATGTTGCCAATAAGATTGGAACCTATCTCAAGGCTCTAGCGGCCTGCGACAATGATGTTCCCTTTTATGTCGCGCTGCCACATACAACGATTGATTGGACGCTGGCGCGCGGCGCGGACATTCCGATCGAGGAGCGCAGCGGGCGTGAAGTGACCCATGTTTCCGGGCTTAGCTCTGAGGGCAAGGTGACTGAGGTGCAGGTGAGTGCATTGGGCAGCCATGGTGCAAATCCGGCATTCGATGTAACCCCGGCGCGCCTCGTTACCTCGCTCATCACGGATCGAGGTATTTGTGCCGCATCGCGGGATGGTCTGCTGAGCCTCTTTCCGGAAAGGGCCGCGTGATGTCTCTACCCCAGTCTGTCATTGACGTTGCGCTAAAAATGTCGATCTCTGGTCTGTCTGCCGGACGATCTGGGAACGTATCTGCGCGCGATGGTGAGCGTGTTTTGATCACACCGACCGGAATGGCCTATGAAGACCTTGTGCCGAGCGACATTGCGTCCATGGCGCTTGATGGATCGGTCCCCGCCGGGTCCCGCAAGCCTTCCTCAGAGTGGCACTTCCATGCGGCAATCTATGCAGCCCGGCCCGACGTGGGCGCCATCGTTCATACGCATTCGAGCGCAGCGACAGCACTGGCGTGTCTTGAAGAGGGCATACCAGCCTTCCATTACATGGTTGCGGCGGCGGGTGGTGTTGATATCAGATGTGCTCCTTACGCTACTTTCGGTACGGAAGAGCTGGCAGGCCTCGCCGTGGAAGCATTGATAGATCGCAAGGCATGCCTTCTAGCTCATCACGGTGTCATTGCGTGCGGCGAAACCTTGCCAAAGGCATACGATCTGGCGGTAGAAGTTGAGACGCTTGCTGACCAGTATGGTCGAGCACGATTGTTGGGCGCTGTTCCTCTTCTTGCAAATGAAGAGATGGAAAAAGTGCTTGAGAAATTCGGAAATTACGGACAGCAAATGTCGTCGTAATATTCATGCCTTCTTTTTCTTTCGAATATTGAATGCCAGGTTTCTCTTCGCTTGTCCGATGGCGAAATTCCATCAGTACAAATCAAAATTGAATTTAGGATTTTTTTTAGACCTTCATGCCTAATTTCAGCTTGGCGGGTTGAATGGGAGCGGTGGTGTGGGTGTTTTTTGTCGGCGCTCTCCCAAAACCAAATTTTGAAGCTGTGACCTGGCGTCGGTCACGACATTGGCGATGGATGAGATGTCTTTGAGTTAGGCAATCCGGTCTTTCGCCGCGACATAGAGGGTGGATCAATGTCTGTTGCTACTTTTTTGCAGGGTGCCCGTGGTGGGGCTATGAGCGGAGCCGAAAAAGATGCCATGCTACAGGCACTTGATAAGTCCCAGGCTGTAATTCAGTTCAAACCTGATGGAACGATCCTAACCGCCAATGCCAACTTTCTCGGCGCCATTGGATACTCCCTGGACGAGATCCAAGGCAAACATCACAGCATGTTTGTCGAGCCGGGTTTTGCACGATCAGCTGAATATCAAAAATTTTGGGATACGCTCGCACGTGGCGAGTTTCAAGCGGCTGAATATAAGCGGATAGCAAAAGGGGGGCGGGAGATTTGGATCCAGGCTTCTTACAATCCAATTTTGAATGCCAAGGGCGAGACGATCAAAGTTGTTAAATACGCGACTGATATCACGGCTGATACGTTGCTGAAGGCTGAACACGCTGGGCAGATTGCGGCCATTTCCAAGTCGCAGGCGGTGATTGAGTTTGAGTTGGACGGCACGATCATAACGGCCAATTCAAATTTCCTCGGTGCTGTCGGGTATTCATTGGACGAAATTCAGGGCCAACATCACCGAATGTTTGTGCACCCCGACTATGCGAGCACAGCTGAGTATAGGGATTTCTGGAAAAAACTGGGCAATGGAGAATTTCAGGCTGCTGAATATAAGCGGTTTGGGAAGGGCGGGAAGGAGATCTGGATTCAGGCGTCCTACAACCCAATTTGTGACCCAAGTGGTAAGCCATTCAAAGTCGTCAAGTATGCGACGGATATCACTGCGCAGATTCTCGCCCAACAAGAAGCCAAACGTGTGGGTGCGTTGGTTGATGAAAATTTGGAGAAGATTATGGGGGCGGTTGGTCGTGCTAATGATCAATCCTCCACCGCTGCTCAGGCATCTGGTGAAACAGCTCAGATGGTTCAAACGGTTGCGTCCGCTGCAGAAGAGTTTGAAGCCTCAGCACGCGAAATTGCGCAGAGCATGGTGACGTCTAAATCAGAAGTTGAAAAAGTAGCGACGGAAGCGCTCAAAGCCGATGAGTCCACCCAGAAGCTCACGGATGCTGCTGAATCGATGGGGAACATCGTGCAAATGATTCAAGACATTGCGGGGCAGATTAACCTGCTTGCTTTGAATGCGACGATTGAGTCTGCCCGCGCGGGCGATGCTGGTAAAGGT
The DNA here is from genome assembly GCA_021775935.1 of Alphaproteobacteria bacterium. GTDB lineage: Bacteria > Pseudomonadota > Alphaproteobacteria > Parvibaculales > Parvibaculaceae > Mf105b01. Next base: position 9,357 of record JAJFGY010000060.1, on the reverse strand, counting down.
TTTGCCGTTGTTGCCTCTGAAGTGAAGTCTCTGGCCAACCAGGTCGCCAAGGCGACTGACGATATTGGCGGCGAGATTACCAGCATGCAGTCGATTGCAGAAGAGGTGGTTGGTCGCTTGACTGGCATCAAATCCGCTGTTGATGGTGTGGAGGCCAGTGTCACAACTGCTGCTGGCGCTGTGGAGGAGCAGACGGCTTCTACCCGAGAAATGAGCTCAAACATGCAATCAGTTTCAACAGCTGTCAGCGAAGTGAACGAAAGCCTGTCGGGCATTGCCAGAGCGGTTGAGGAATCAAGTCAATTCGCAACTGAAGGAACAGAGCTTTATCGCAGTCTTCAGGATAAAACTTCCGCAGCTTGATAGCGCGACATTTCTAGAATGAGATGGGAGCTGACTTTTGTCGGTTCCCATTTTTCATTTCAGTGCTACCCATTGCGATGCGGACAGGAGCGAAACCCTGCTAGGCCTCACCGAGCTTGTTGATGTGATCGCTTGCGCCGCAATTTCCTGTGTGTGGACAAGGCCTTGACCATTTGGTTTTGCGTCAACGTGCCACTGGCCCAATACGATTGGCACCAAGGGTGAAGCCTTGATCTCCTGCCATTTCGATCATCTTTCGGCGACGTATCAGTGCATTCCTTCCAGGTTGAGATGCATCGTGCTGCCGTTCCTTTATCTGGGAGCAGCGGTCTCCTTCGGTCCAGAGACGTATCACGAGCATGTGTTGTGCATTGACGGTGTGAGGACCGGGTGTGATGATTTGGCAGGCTGCCTCACGGGCGCACACTTTTGGGGGATAGATTAAATTGAAACGGCGACATTTTCTGGGACTTTCGGGTGCCCTGGCATTGGCAGGTGTCGCGGGATATTTTTCCCTGCGTAGTGATCGGTTTTCGGAGCGCTACCTGGAGGAGGAAGCCGACGCGTTGATCGCGCAGAAAGCGCGGGAGGCCGCGCAGTCCGGAGCTGGTCCTTATGGTGCCCAGGTTTATGAAGGTTATCGGGGGCTCGCGGCCCTTCCCTGGTATGAGCTGAACGATCAGGCAAGGCTGGTTCTGGCTGACGAAAGTGTTCCCGCAGCCATCGATGTCCATGCCCATTTGGGCATGAATATGCTGTTTGCGCCTGATATTGATCTCACAGCTCAGACGGACCGTGTTGAATATATGTTGGATTGTGATGCAACAGACCCTGGCTGTCCGCTCGACCTTGACGTTTACATCAATGCGAATTTTTCTGATGCTGCTCTTCGTCGCCTTCAGCTCATGTCTTTGGCACAATTGTTTCAGGGTAGTGGCGCTGCGGCGACGCACACGATCCCTAATCTTCTTGCGGAGATGGACGATTGCCGGATCGAGAAGGCACAAATATTGCCGATAGCCTGGGGACTGCCATTCGGTGATGCCCTCGCTGAGAATTGGATTGCTGCTATCGAGGGTGCGAATGCTGGGTCCCGATTGTTGAGGGGCGGCTCTGTGGTGCCGGGAGATCCCGAAGCGCCTGAGCAACTTCGTGCGTTGGTTGCTCAAGGCATTCGTATGATCAAGCTGCATCCGACCATGCAACGCTTCTATCCCGATGATCCAGCAATGTCCTCCATCTATGAGGCTTGTGGGGAGCTTGATCTTCCCATCCTCTTTCATGGAGGGCGAGCAGGAATTGAACCTGAGTTCTCGCACAAATATGCATTGATGCGTCACTATGAAGGGGCGATCCGTGATTTTCCGAACGTGCAGTTCGTGATGGGACATGCTGGTGCGCGGGATGTGGATCAGGCAATTCCACTAGCGCAAAAATATGCGAACTTGTCGCTCGGCATTCACGGTCAGGGTGTTACGAAGCTTGATCAATTGCTGAGTGAGGTTGGGCCCGACAGGCTTCTCTTTGGGACAGACTGGCCATTCTATCATCTCGCCGCTACGCAAGCGAAGGTGCTGATGGTCACCGAAGGTAAGCCTGAAGCGCGTTACGCCATTCTGCGCGGAAACGCAGAGCGCTTGTTTGGCTTCGCCTAGTGTCTTCTCTCAAGCGTCTGGCGCTGCCACGAATGGTTCGCGCCGTTCGATGAGACCTTGTCCGACAAATGAGAAAACCAGCTCACCGTCCTGATTAAAGCCTTCATTCAAACTTCGGATGATGCCTTGATAGGGTCGGCTTTTGAGGTCGACTTTCTCAATCGTTGTCGTGCGATAAGATATGGTGTCGTCCGCGCGGACGGGCTTGATCCATTTAAGGTCAAAAAACCCGGGGGAGGGACCGCCTTGGGGGGCAGGCCGCCCATCAGGGGCAGGGACGCTTTCTTCTTTGGGCGCTGTCGTGCGCGCCGCGATCATCAGCTTCATCCAGACGGCGGAGATATGCCATCCGGCAGCCACGAGCCCGCCAAAATGGGAGTCCTTTGCGGCTTCGGGGTCTGTGTGGAACGGCTGCGGGTCGTATTTTTTGGCGAAGCGAATAATGTCGTCGCTGGTGAATGTGTGACTGCCCAGTTCCATAACGTTGCCGATTTCAATGTCCTCGAACCAGGCCATCAGAATGCCTCTGCCGGTGTGTCGTCTGCGGGGCGTCTTCCCATCATCAACCAGCTCTCGGTGGTCATGATGGTCTCGCCAACCTGGTTCGTCATTTCCCACGTCCAGTTGGTGAGGCCCATGGCGGGGCGGCTTTCAGACGGGCGGGCATTGATGCAGTTCACGGTCACTTTTACGGTCTCGCCTGCATAGAGAGGGCGGCGCCATCTGCATTCCTTGATGCCGGGAGAGCCTTGTGTTGCGGCTTTTACATGGAAGCTGTCATAGACGAGGCGCATGGCGATGGCACAGCTGTGCCAGCCACTTGCGCAGAGACCACCCAAGATTGATTGCTTGGCCGCCTCTTCATCCAGATGGAAGGGCTGTGGGTCATATTCGCTGGCGAATTCGATGATTTCTTCTTTGGAAATGGTGCGTTCAGCAGTTGTGAACGAGCTGCCAACCGGGACATCTTCCCAATAGATCATCATCAATTTCCTTAGTTGTTGAACCGGAAGTGCATCACGTCGCCATCGGCTACAAGATATTCTTTTCCCTCAAGACGCATTTTGCCCGCGTCTTTCGCCCCAGATTCTCCTCCCAATCCAACGAAGTCATCATAGGCGATCGTTTCGGCGCGGATAAAACCGGCTTCGAAATCTGTGTGAATGACGCCAGCTGCAGCGGGCGCCAGTGTTCCCTGGGTGATGGTCCAGGCGCGGGTTTCTTTAGGGCCACAGGTGAAGTAGGTGATGAGGTGAAGAAGGTCGTAGCCTGCGCGGATCAGGCGGTCGAGGCCTGCTTCGGCCAGACCCAGTTCTTCTAGATAGTCCGTGCGTTCTTCTGCATCGAGCTGCGCCAATTCTTCTTCGATTTTGGCAGAGATTACAACGGCGATAGCGCCTTCTTCTGCGGCTCGGGCTTCAACGGTTTTGGAGAAGTCGTTGCCGGTCCCTGCTGCGTCCTCTTCCACGTTACAGACATAAAGAACGGGTTTGGAGGTGAGGAGATTGAGCCCACGGAAAGCCTTTTCCTCGTCTGCTGAGCGCTCTGTTAAGCGGGCAGGTCTTCCTTCGCGCAATTGCACAAGTGCTCGTTCGATAAGATCTATGGCTTCCTTTGCCTCTTTATCTTGGGTTTTTGCCTTTTTCTCTAAGGCGGGTAGGCGCTTCTCAAGGCTTTCAAGGTCAGCGAGCATGAGTTCCGTTTCTACAATCTCCGCGTCGGCGAGAGGGTCGATACGGCCTTCCACATGGGTTACATCCCCATCCTCAAAGCAGCGCAATACATAGGCAATAGCGTCGACTTCGCGAATGTTGGCAAGGAACTGATTGCCCAATCCCTCGCCCTTGGAGGCGCCTTTCACCAGGCCTGCAATGTCAACGAAAGTGAGGCGTGTCGGGATGATCTCTTTTGACCCGGCAATGCCTGCCAGGCTGTCGAGGCGGGTGTCGGGGACTGCGACTTCGCCCACATTTGGTTCAATGGTGCAAAAGGGATAGTTCGCTGCTTGAGCAGAGGCAGTCTGGGTGAGTGCGTTGAATAGGGTCGACTTGCCAACGTTGGGCAGGCCTACAATGCCGCATTTAAACCCCATCGGGTGTGTCCTTTTGTTTTGTATGCTGAGCTGGTTTTTCAGGCTTCGGCTTTTTGGGTTGGGGCGGGTTCAGAATCAGATGAACCTTGTTGGCAAAGGTGGAATCTTTGCCTTCTGCAAGAAGGGGTGCAGCCTCAGCAATGGCATCAAGCAAGGGATCGACCCATGCTTTGTCAGCTTTGGCAAAGTCGCCCAGAACATGACTGCTCACGCGGGCTCTGTCGCCTGGATGCCCGATGCCAATGCGAAGGCGTCTGAACTCAGCGCCGATGTGAGACGCAATGGAGCGGATACCGTTGTTGCCAGCCGCCCCACCACCTGTCTTGATGCGAACTTTTGCAGCGGGCAGGTCGAGTTCGTCATGCATAACGACCACGTCTGAGGGATCAAGCTTGTAGAAGCGCATGGCTTCGCCGACTGAGCGACCGCTTTCGTTCATATAAGTTTGGGGCTTGAGAACAAGCGCCTTTTCCCCGTTCAGGGTGCCTTCGCAGATCAACCCCTGGAAGCGTTTTCGTTCAGGCGAAAAGTTATGGCGGCGGATGATTTCATCCACCGCCATAAAACCGATATTGTGCCGTTGACGGGCGTATTTTTCACCCGGATTGCCGAGACCTACCAATAGGATCATGTGACATGCTCCTCAAAGGTCAGGAGAAGTGGCTCAGCCTTCGCTGTCGCCACCCTCTTCGCCTTCACCTTCAGCCGCCGGTGCGTCTTCACCCTCTTCGCCTTCACCTTCTTCTGCCGCATTGTCTTCGGAGACCAGGGCAGCAGGTGCTGCAACAGTTGCGATCGTGAAGTCACGGTCTGTAATTGATGGTGTCACGCCATCTGGCAGCTTCACTGCAGAGATGTGAATTGAGTCACCAATGTCGGTGCCTGTCAGGTCGATCTCAATTGACTCTGGGATCGATTCAGCTGGGCAGTTCAGTTCGACTTCGTGGCGAACGACATTCAAGATACCGCCGCGTTTGATACCCGGTGATTCTTCTTCGTTAATGAAGTTGACAGTCACTTCAACAGCGATTGTCGCGCCTTTGCCAAGCCGTAGAAAGTCGACATGGGTCACGAAGTCCTTCACAGGGTCGAGCTGCACGTCGCGGGGAATAACCCGTTGCACTTTGCCGTCGACCTCGAGGTCGAGCAGGGCGCTCATGAAGCTGCCTTTGTTCCAAAGGCGGTTTACTTCGTTGTAAGCGAGTGAAATCAAATCTGGGGATTTCTTGTCACCATAAACAACTGCTGGAACACGTCCCTCGCGACGAAGTGCCCGGGCGACCCCCTTGCCGGCCCGGTCTCGTGCTTGGGCCGTTAGTTGTGAATTGTCGGCCATTGCAAATTCTCCAATAAAAACAGGGCCCTAAGGGCCCAATTAGGCGTCGCAAGTCTCCTCCAGGGGTGTGGAAGTGCGATCGGATGGCGTGATAGCGCAGAAACCTTCAGAAAACAACCACTTAGTGGTCCTTTCCTGGCTGGTGGAGCCTTAGTCGAAGAGGCTCGAAACCGAACGGCTTTCAGCGGTCCGGCGCATTGCTTCGCCAACCAAGGGAGCAATTGAGATTGTTCGGATATTGTGGCTCACACGAACGGCCTCAGTGGCTTGAATGGTGTCTGAGATGACCAGCTCTTTGAGCTGTGATGCGGTCACACGGGCGACTGCACCGCCTGAGAGCACGCCGTGGGTTACGTATGCAGATACTTCTGTTGCGCCCTGCGCCAGCAGTGCTTCAGCGGCGTTGCAGAGGGTGCCGGCAGAATCGACAATATCGTCGACGAGAATGCAGGGCCGTCCGCTGACATCCCCAATAATGTTCATAACTTCGGATTCGCCCGCGCGTTCCCGGCGTTTATCGACAATCGCGAGGTCTGCATTCAGACGCTTTGCCAGCGCTCTAGCGCGGACCACACCGCCAACGTCAGGCGAGATGATCATCAGGTTGTCGGCACCTTCATAGTTCTCCTGAATATCTCGGGTCATGACGGGCGCAGCGAACAGATTGTCCGTGGGAATGTCGAAGAAGCCCTGGATCTGACCTGCATGGAGATCAACGGTCAGCACCCGGTCGGCCCCGGCTGTGGCCACCATATTGGCGACGAGTTTGGCGGAGATGGGCGTGCGCGGGCCAGGTTTGCGATCCTGGCGGGCATACCCAAAATACGGCATGACAGCAGTTATCCGGTTGGCAGACGCTCGTTTCAGGGCATCGATGATGATGAGCGTTTCCATCAAATGGTCATTGGCGGGGAAAGACGTGGATTGGATGACGAAAACGTCCTCACCGCGGACATTTTCCTGGATCTCGACAAAGACTTCCATATCCGCGAAGCGCCGGACGACCGACTTGGTCAGAGGCAGATTGAGATAGGCGGCAATAGATTCAGCCAGCGCCCTGTTTGAGTTGCCTGCGACCAGTTTCATCTGTTTTCCCCTGTGGTGAGCGCTTGGTATCGCTCACGCCTGTCATGATGGTGATGGCGTCTGCCATGCATCTTGCCGGGTTGTATCAAGGCTGGTTGTGGCCTGTAAACCGGGCATCCGTGTCCTTGTGGCAACATTCTCATGCTGGCGGAGCTGGTTGGGTGATTAACTCCAAAATACCGTCTGCTGCGGCAGTCCCTGCCGCGGTTGCGACATCCCCCCATGTGCCGGCGATAGCACTTGGGTCGACTTCATTGGATTGGGTGACGAGCCCAAGCGGCGTGCCGTCCTTACTCGTTATGGTCCATTCTATGCTGACATTGATAGAACCGGGGGTCGCTGCGCGCTTGTTGGTCTCCAGGGCTACATTTCCGATGATCCGAAAAGCCTGGGGATTGGCCGTTTCGTACCGCGCATTGACCAGCGCTTCCTGTACTGCAGCGGCCAGAGATAAGCGCCCGTCGCCCGGCGAAGTGCCAACAGCAACATCAAAAAGAGCGCGAGATGGTTCAAAGGGGGGATTATCTGGTCTTTCCGCAGGTTCTGACGATGCAATCTGTGTGGGTGACTCAATCGGCTCGGACGTCTGCACAGCCGTGATCGGAACTGGCGGAGTTTGAGCCGGTTGGGGCGTATGAAATCCCAAGGTTGCGTTCCTGGCGGCAACACCCGATAGCGTTGCTGCCTGGGTATCTGTCGGGGCGGTGGGTTGAAGAATAGAGGGTGTTGAAAAATCTATGGCAGGTGGCGGTGCATCTGCTGTACCGGTCGCCTGTCCGATACTTGCGGTCGTCAAAGTAGCATCACCGTCTGGGTCAACTCCGAGGGACCTGTCGGAAATCCAGATGGCAAGTTCAAGAGCGGCAGCATCGGCGATCAGTTCCAACGTGGCTTCGTCCACTGTTGTCCAAGGATCAACTATGGAAAGACCTGGGGCGTTTGGACGTTCAATGAATGCGTCGCCGCCGATGCGCTTGAGGCGCTTGCCAGTTGGGCCGAGCACTTCCCATACCAGTGCCACCGCAGTCCCGTTGGCAGCCGCCCCTGCTCTGGCTACGCCCTTAATGGTGAGTTCCGGCACCGTGCCAGTGCGGGCCAATGTCAATTGATTGGCGATGCTTGCTTCTTGGAACCTGGCAAGAAGCTGACTTGCGAGTTCGTCAGGCAAGCCCGCAGGGAGCTGGATGAAGATGCCTTTGCGGCGCAGGCCGGGGCGCTGCGAGCCAGGCAGGGAACCTGTGATGAGGGAGGTGTCTGACGACGCACCGAGGGAAAGGCCCGTTGTATCGGGGTGGTCATCGCTACAAGAGGTGATGCCCAACAAACTTGCCAGCCCCAGGCTCAAGAGCCAGAGGGTGCGCGAGGAGACCTGGTTACGTGCGGACGCTATGTTCTTTCTGTCTCTCACCTAGATGACGTCCCCTCAAGTCGCCGATCTCATATCAGCGATTCGTTCTGAGCTTAGGGTAGCAAGGGTCGTGCTGTGACCAAAGGCGTCATGCGCTTTGCAGTGCGATCGCCGAGATTTGTCGGCCATAGTCCGGCTCACCTGCGTGTGTGGTGCGCCGGAATGAAAAAAAACGACTTGGGTCGACATAGGTGCAGAGGTTGGTGTTTTCGATTCGGCTCAGACCCAACGCAGTTAGGCGGTTCGCCACGAATCCGGGCAAATCAAACTGGAAGTGGCCGTCTCGCGCGCTTGGAATGAAGAAGGTGGTGCTTGTGGTTTCCTGGTCGGTGAACTTTTTTTCGAACTCCGGACCGACTTCGTAATTGGTTTGGGAAATCGTTGGGCCGATGCAGGAGACAATCTGTTCACGTCTGGCGCCGATCGATGTCATTGCGTCAACAGTTGCCTCAAGGACGCCTGAGATTGCGCCTTTCCAACCAGCGTGGGCGGCTCCGATCACACCGGCGACGGGGTCGGCAAAGAGGATGGGCGTACAATCTGCGGTCAGGATGCCAAGGCCCAGCCCCGGCTTGGCGGTTACCAATGCATCGCCTTTAGGAGCGTTATCGGGTGTCCAGGGCTCCGTGGCGGTTATCACTGTGGCGGAATGGATCTGGTGGACCGTCACGAGCTGGTTACGGGGCACGTTCAAGTCGTCAGCGGTGCGTCCACGGTTCTCAATTACGTGCGCCCTGAGGTCGTCTGATCCCAGACCACAGTTTCTCCCGGCATATATGCCTGTTGAGGTGCCGCCATGACGTGTGAAGAAACCGTGGGCGACGTTCGTCAGATTGGAGAGCGCGTCAGATTTGATCACGGAGTTCATCATTTTTTCCTGCCCAGTGAGATATCAAAACCCAGCAGGAGCTGGAATGCCCCTGGAGGTGAGCGCGATAGCCTTAAAGAGGCTGCCCATCGCGGATGGGTCCGTCAAGCGATGGTGGGCGGCTTCAACTTCCTGTCGTTGGTGGGGCTTTGCATTCGCCATCAGAATGCCCGCACGCGCGTCAATTCCCAGAGCCTTCAGAAATGCTCCCTGATCGACAGTGCCATAGCTTGTGGCAGCGCTGGCGGCCTGGGTGAGAGCCGCGAAATCCACATGAGCGGTGAGATCTGCCTCACCAGGATCAGCCAGTGGCGGCACGTAAGCATGGTTTTTGAGTGCTTGAAATGTGTCACCCGGTGAGCTGCGGGCGTATCCGTAGTCAATGATAAGAGCGGCGCCAGGCGCTTTCGCGAGGTGCTCGGCAAGGTCCCTGGCGATCTGTTGACCGAGAGGGCATATCTCGGCGATTGATCCGTCGGGTGCTCCGCGAACTGTTGAGGAAAGCAGCGTTGGGTCACAAACCTTGTCAGACAAGCAGAACTCAAAATC
>JAJFGY010000059.1 GCA_021775935.1 Alphaproteobacteria bacterium | reverse complement strand
GGCTAACAATAATGTCGAACAGCGAAAACGCGGCGCGGGGGATCGATGCGGTCGATCAAACACAATACGGCTTGCAGACTGGGTCTGACGACCTTGCTGACAAACAGAGTTCTAACGAGGCGACTCTCGTGAGCGGCGACGACCTCGCCAGTCAATGGGCTCGTGTGAAAGCGCGCATGTCAGTTGAGCTTGGGGATGCGACCTTCAGCAGCTGGGTGAAGCCGCTGGATTTGATTGGCATTGGCGATGGTCAGGTGATGATCTCTGCGCCCACACGGTTCATTCGTTCCTGGGTGCTCGCCCATCAGTCAGATCGTCTGTTGCTTCTTTGGCAGGAAGAGGATGAGACGGTTGCGCGCGTTGAAATTCTGGTGAACGCAGACACGCGGGCAACAGGCACAGAAGCCCCTCTCCCGGGGGATGAGCCGGTTCAGGTAAAAACCTCACCGTCTCGCACGCAATCCACACCGCCAGCCCGTGCGTCAGTCCCCCAACAACGCAGCACTTATGATGATGCATCGCCCGAAGCCATGGGCGCGCCGTTGGACGAACGGTTCACGTTTGACAATTTTGTCGTTGGGAAATCCAATGAGCTCGCCCATGCCGCAGCAAGGCGTGTGGCAGAAGCAACCGACGTCACTTTTAATCCGCTCTTTCTGTATGGCGGTGTCGGCCTTGGAAAAACCCATCTTATGCACGCGATCGCCTGGGACATCAGACGGCGGCATCCGGACAGAAAGGTCCTCTACCTTTCAGCCGAAAAATTTATGTACCAGTTTGTGCGCGCTTTGCGTTTCAAAGACACGATGGCGTTCAAGCAACAGTTCCGCACCGTTGATGTCTTGATGATTGATGATGTTCAGTTCATCTCGGGCAAGGAATCAACCCAGGAAGAGTTTTTCCATACGTTCAACGCTCTGATAGACCACAATCATCAGGTCATTATTTCTGCTGACCGTTCACCCTCAGACCTTGAGGGAATTGAAGACCGTATTAAGTCACGTCTTGGATGGGGTCTGGTCGCGGACATTCATGCAACCGACTATGAACTGCGTCTGGGTATCCTTCAGGCAAAAGCAGATAGCCTGGCATTGCGTGCAGGGGCCGTCGAGATGCCTCCAGGTGTGTTGGAGCTGTTAGCCCAGCGGATCACCAATAATATTCGCGAGCTTGAGGGTGCGCTAACCCGGGTTGTTGCATACGCCTCGTTGGTTGGACGCCCAATTTCCGTTGAAATGGCCCAGGAAGTGCTCCGCGATCTATTGCGGTCCAATGAGCCCAAGATCACCATTGAGGAGATCCAACGGCGGGTGGCGCAATATTACAATATTCGCTTGGCAGACATGTTGTCCCCGCGTCGGGCACGCACGGTCGCAAGACCCCGCCAGATCGCCATGTATCTCTCCAAACAGCTCACAACCCGCTCCCTGCCGGAGATTGGCCGGAAATTTGGTGGTCGGGACCACACAACAGTGATCCATGCGGTAAAGCGTATTGATGAGCTGTGCCGGGAAGATAGCGGCATGGAAGAAGACGTGGATCTGCTCAAGCGTATGCTGGAGGGCACCACCCCGGATCTCGGCTGACGTCGAGGGGCCAATTGGTGGTCAGACAGGCATTGCCCTCTCATGGGGCATGCCCGCTCAAATTATGAGAAATCTGCCCCTGTGGGAGGCGGAAAACATTATCTCTTGCCGCAGCCTCTGGTATAGTTAGCCTTCTCTTATCGGGCGTCCTGCCCCTTTATGTGGGGCGCAGGTCTGGTCGGCATGGCTTTCATCCACATATTTGGCGGTGTGTTGGAGCCTTGTCGTAGGGCAGACACGCGGCCCCTCAATAAGCGAACCTGCTGGCGGAGCAGAGTGCGGACCTTGCTGTCCGCGTAATGCACCCCAACCTGTTGTGAAGTAGAGATAAAAAGAAAGAAGAGTTTGGGGACCCATGAAGATCACAATTGAACGCGGTGCACTCTTAAAGTCGCTCAATCATGTGCAAAGTGTCGTCGAACGCCGCAACACAATCCCAATCCTGTCCAATGTTTTGATGCGCGCTGGCCAAGGCCAGTTGAGCCTCACAGCGACCGACCTTGATATTGAAGTGGTGGAGGCAACCACTGCCGATATTGGCCAGGATGGCGGCACCACGGCGTCTGCCCATACGCTCTACGACATTGTTCGCAAATTGCCCGATGGCGCCCAGGTAGAAATTACCGATGGCGAAGATGGGAAGTTGTCGCTTCAGGCCGGACGCTCGCAGTTTGCGCTCCAGGCACTGCCTCAGGAAGACTTCCCTGCCATGTCAGCGGGCGATCTGCCTCATCGGTTTGAGATGCCAGCAGAAGCTCTGGCGCGCTTGATCGACAAGACGCGGTTTGCGATTTCAACAGAAGAGACACGTTATTATCTAAACGGCATCTACCTTCACATGGTGGAAGATGGCGCTCCTATGCTCCGCGCCGTTGCAACAGACGGTCACCGGCTGGCGCAGGCTGATTTCCCGTTGCCAGAAGGCGCGGCTGGTATGCCAGGTGTCATCGTGCCGCGCAAAACGGTTTTGGAGCTGCAGAAGCTTGTGGAAGACGAAGAGGGCATTGTCCGCGTTGGTGTATCAGACACAAAGATCCGTTTCGAATTTGGCGGTGTCGTCCTGACGTCGAAACTGATCGACGGGACCTTCCCCGATTACACCCGGGTTATTCCTGAAGGCAATGACAAGGACATGGAAGTGGATGGCAAAAAGTTTGCCGAAGCTGTCGACCGTGTTTCGACCATTTCGACCGAGCGCTCTCGCGCGGTGAAGCTCAACATGGATGAAGGGCGTTTGGTGCTAACCGTAACCAACCCGGACAGTGGCAGTGCGACGGAAGAGCTGGGCGTTGCTTATAGTTCTGATCCTATCGAGATTGGCTTTAACGCTCGCTATCTTCTCGACATTGCAGGCCAGCTGGACGGCGACAAGGCGATTTTCTCCCTTGCAGACAGCGGGTCACCGACCCTCATCCGCGATGTGGACGACGAGTCAGCGCTCTACGTGCTGATGCCGATGCGTGTCTAGAGCTTGTTGCATTGAACGTGAGTCACCAAAGTGCCAAAAGCGCACAAATGTGATGCGGTTTTGGCTCAAGTCAGATGCAACGGGATCTAGCGGGAATTGACCAGCGCGCAATCAGAGGATCATTCAATGCCTGTCCCCCCTATTGCTCATGGGGCAGCACCAGCAGTGTATTTGTCGCGCTTGGTCGTAACGCATTTCCGATCTTATGAGCGAGCCGCTCTGGCGCTGGATGGGCGTCCTGTCGTGCTGACAGGCCCCAATGGTGCAGGCAAAACCAACTTACTTGAAGCCATCTCTCTTCTCTCCCCCGGGCGCGGTTTGCGCGGGGCACCCTTTACCGAACTGGGATACCGGGCATCAGGCGAGACCGACCCTCGTCACGGATGGGCGGTTGCCGCGACCCTTGCAAGCGACGGGGATGAAACCGTCATCGGAACGGGCCAGGAACCCAGCGTTGGCGAAGGCTCCAGGTCTCGTATGGTGCGCGTGGATGGCGAGACCCAATCAAGTGCAGGCGTCTTGGGCGACTATCTTCGTGTGTTGTGGCTGACCCCAGCGCAAGACCGTCTCTTTATGGACGGCGCAACCGGACGCAGGCGGTTTCTCGACCGGCTGGTGATGGGTTTTGATCCAAGCCACGGCACCCGCGCCAACGCCTTTGAAAAAGCGCTGCGGGAGCGCAACCGCCTGTTGAGCGAAGATGTGCGGGACGCCATGTGGTATGCGGCGATTGAAGAGCAGATGGCGGAATATGGCGTTGCCATGGCCGCTGCCCGGGTCGAAACGATTGCCCGTCTCAAAGGCGCGATTGAGGCGACCGCTGATAGTGCCTTTCCAAAGTCAGTTCTCGCACTTGAAGGAGAGCTGGAAAGTGCGGTCGCAAATGGTACCGCCGCAACTGATGCCGAAGATACATATCGGGCACTCTTGGAAGAGATGCGCCCTCGCGACCGCGGGGCCGGCCGGACGCTTGATGGGCCACATCGCAGCGACCTCCTGGTGCGTCATGCGCCCAAGGACATGGAAGCTAAGGCGTGTTCAACCGGGGAGCAAAAGGCGCTACTGCTCGGCCTGATGCTCGCCAATACGCGGCTGCTGGCCCATACAACGGGCACATCGCCGCTTCTTCTGTTGGACGAAGTTGCAGCGCATCTGGATGCAGACCGCCGCGCCGCGCTCTTTGATGAGCTCTGTGAGATGGGAATCCAAGCCTGGATGACCGGCACAGATGCGGCCCTTTTTTCATCCTTTGGCACGCGCGCTCAAGCCTTTGTTGTGAAGGAAAATAGGGCCGAGGCAGGCCCTCTGTAAGGCCTTGAAAAGGCTTGCAAATTCGACCTCAAAAATCGCGCGGGCAACGCCAGGAGCCACGTTGTAACCTCTTGATTTTCAACCTATATTCGGGGCTGCAAAGAATCATCTTCAAAACATAAAGAAGCCCCGATACATGTCTCATTCGTTGAACGATGCCGATCCGACCGATCTCCTGAAAAACATGGCGAACCCGCTGCTGGAAAGCGGTCTGTTCAAGTCCCGTACGATCCTCATCACTGGCGAGATTAATGACCGGGTGGCGCGCGCAACGTCCGAAAGACTGTTGGCAATGTCAGCTGAGTCCGATGACCCCATCACCGTGATCATTTCGTCGCCGGGCGGGCATGTGGAATCTGGCGACATGATCCACGACATGATCAAATTCGTGAAGCCCACCGTGCGCATGCTGGCGACTGGTTGGGCGTCAAGCGCTGGTTCCTTGATCTATGTGGCTGCTGACAAAGAAAACCGATATTGCCTGCCCAACACCCGCTTCCTGCTTCACGAACCACGCGGTGGCGTTGGTGGGTCAGCCTCAGAAATCGACATTCAGGCACGCGAAGTGCTGAAGATGCGCGAGCGTCTCAATCACATCTATGCGACCGCAACAGGTCAGACCTTTGAGAAGATTGTTGCTGACACAAATCGTGACTTCTGGATGGGTGCCGAAGAAGCTGTTGAATATGGCATCGTCGCCAAGATCATCACATCGATTGATGAACTTGCATAGGAGTTGAGTGTCGTAACGAGGCGGCGGAGCATCTAAGCCGCGCATCACGCACTTCGTGCCACAGGCCCCTTGTAAGCGGGGCACCCAGGGAGAAACGCATGGCCGATGAAGCCAACATGGGCGCCGATTACGGAGCCGATAGCATTAAGGTCTTGAAAGGCCTGGATGCTGTGCGCAAGCGGCCAGGCATGTATATCGGCGACACGGATGATGGTTCGGGTCTTCATCACATGGTCTACGAAGTCGTGGACAATGCGATTGATGAGGCCTTAGCGGGGCATTGCGACACGGTGGCGGTGAGCCTCAATCCAGACGGGTCCGTCTCTGTGTCAGACAATGGTCGCGGCATTCCGACGGACATCCACACAGAAGAAGGCATTTCCGCAGCTGAGGTCATCATGACCCAGCTTCATGCAGGCGGAAAGTTCGACCAAAACTCCTACAAAGTCTCCGGTGGTTTGCACGGTGTGGGGGTGTCTGTCGTAAACGCCCTGTCTGATTGGTTGGAACTGCGCATCTGGCGGAACGGCAAAGAACATCTTGTGCGCTTCGAGAACGGCGTCTCTGTTGCCCCGCTGGAAGTTGTGGGAGACGCAGGCAATAAAGGCGGGACGCAGGTCACTTTCCACGCGTCGGCAGAGATCTTTGCGATCACTGATTATGATTACGCGACGTTGGAACATCGGCTCCGCGAGCTGGCTTTTCTCAATTCAGGCGTGCGCATCACACTGACCGATGCCCGCAACCCGGAACCGAAAACCATTGAGCTTCTCTACGATGGAGGCCTGATGGCGTTCGTCCAATTCTTGGACCGCACCAAAACATCTCTCATCGAAGAGCCGATTACGCTTTCTGAAGAGCGCGATGGTGTAACCGTGGAGCTCGCTCTGTGGTGGAACGACAGCTATCACGAGAATGTCCTCTGTTTTACAAACAACATTCCCCAACGCGATGGCGGCACCCATTTGGCGGGCTTCCGCGGGGCGCTTACCCGCGTGATCAATGGCTATGCAGCGTCCTCAGGGATTGCGAAAAAAGAAAAAGTGACACTCACCGGCGATGACGCCCGCGAAGGCCTCACCTGTGTCCTGTCGGTCAAAGTGCCTGATCCGAAATTCTCCAGCCAGACGAAAGACAAGCTTGTCTCTTCTGAAGTGCGCCCCATCGTTGAAAGCAGCGTCAATGAAACGCTGACCACATGGTTTGAAGAACACCCGGCAGCGGGCAAGGCGATTGTTGGCAAGGTCGTCGAGGCCGCCGCTGCGCGCGAAGCAGCCCGCAAGGCCCGTGAGCTGACCCGCCGCAAAGGTGCGCTTGATATCTCAAGCCTGCCTGGAAAGCTGGCCGACTGTCAGGAGCGGGATCCGGCAAAGTCCGAACTCTTTATCGTTGAGGGCGACAGTGCGGGGGGGTCTGCAAAGCAGGGCCGGGATCGTAAAAGCCAGGCAGTGTTGCCACTGCGCGGCAAAATCTTGAATGTGGAGCGCGCGCGTTTCGACAAAATGCTGGGCTCTGACCAAATCGGCACGCTTATCACAGCGCTTGGCACGGGCATTGGTCGCGAAGACTTCGATATTGAAAAACTGCGTTACCACAAAATCATCATCATGACCGATGCGGATGTGGATGGTGCGCATATTAGAACGCTATTGCTCACTTTCTTCTATCGTCAGATGCCAGAGCTGATTGAGCGGGGGCATCTCTACATTGCCCAGCCACCGCTCTATAAAGTGCGTCGTGGACAATCAGAAACCTACCTGAAGGATGAACCAAGCCTGCAGGACTATCTTGTCGCAACAGGACTGCAAGACATGGTGCTGACCCTGCATGACGGGACGCAGCGCGCTGGCGATGATCTAAGGGAGATTGTTGAAAGTGCACGGGCAGCGACCTCGGTTCTAAACGGTCTTCCCAGCAAATATCCGCAATTTGCCGTTGAGCAGGCAGCCATTGCAGGTGCCCTTAACCCGGAACTTCTTTCAGAGGCTGAAGCGGCCAGAGGGGCTGCGGACTATATCGCACGGCGTCTGGACCTTCTCTCTGATGAGACGGAGCGTGGATGGACCGGACGTCCGACCCAAGATGGTGGATTGCGCTTTGAACGCGAAGTGCGCGGCGTCACAGAAGATGTCACCATTGATGGTCCACTTATCGCCAGTGCCGATGCCCGTCGTCTGGACAAGATGGCAACTCACCTCCAGGAAATCTATGTGAAGGCGGGAACGCTCACACGCAAAGAAGAGTCCCACGAAATCCGCTCCCCAAGCCAGCTTCTAAAAGCGATCTTTGATGCCGGCACAAAGGGCCTCGCGCTGTCGCGTTATAAGGGTCTGGGTGAAATGAACCCGGAACAGCTCTGGGAAACGACCCTGGACAGTGAGGTTCGCTCTCTCTTGCAGGTTCGCATTCGCGAACTCGACCAGGCCGATGACCTGTTCGCCAAACTCATGGGCGATATTGTCGAGCCGCGACGCGAATTCATCCAGGACAACGCGCTTTCCGTTGTCAATCTGGACGTTTAATCAGACTTCAGAGATCTATTGACCGCATTCGTGACCGCCTTGAGGGAGGCCGTCACCGTGTTTGCATCAATACAGGCGCCGTGGCCGACACCACGCTCCCCGTCGACTTCAACATAAGCGGCTGCCTCGGCACCTGAGCCAACAGCAACGGCGTGTTCATGGAACCCTTGAACGGAAGCCGTGATGCCTGCGTCTGACTTGAGGCCCGTGAGATAGGCATCAATCGGGCCTGTTCCAGTCCCCTTGATGACCTTCTTCTCACCGGCAACACTTACGTCAGCTTCAATCCGGCAGGTCGTGGACCCGGAAGTCACCCGGCACCCATGAAACACGACAGGCCCTTGCGGATTGACGTAAGTGTCCTGAAAGACTTGCCAAATTGTCGGGGCATCAATCTCTTTGCCGGTCTCATCGCCAAGTTCCTGAATGACATTGGAAAAATCAACCTGCATAGCGCGCGGTAGATCCAACCCATGACGGTCGGCGAGAATATGGGCGACACCCCCTTTGCCAGACTGAGAATTGATGCGGACTACGGCCTCGTAAGACCGTCCAACATCTTTGGGATCGATGGGCAGATAGGGGACTTCCCACATGTCGTCATTGCGTTGTTTAAGCGCAGCAAAGCCCTTCTTGATGGCGTCCTGGTGCGAGCCTGAAAAAGCTGTGTAGACCAGCTCCCCGACATAAGGATGGCGAGCGGGGATAGGCAGCTTGGTGCACTCTTCGGCGACTTTTGCCACACCGTCAATGTCAGAAAAATCAAGCTCTGGATCAACGCCCTGGCTCATAATGTTAAGCGCTAGGGTCACCACGCAGACATTGCCCGTACGTTCCCCATTGCCAAAGAGTGTGCCCTCCACCCGGTCAGCACCTGCCATGACGCCAAGCTCACTGGCCGCAACACCGGTGCCGCGGTCATTATGCGTGTGCAGTGACAAGATCACGCTTTCCCGGTTTTTTAGCGTGCGAGAGAACCACTCAATCTGGTCGGCGTAGATATTGGGTGTTGCCATCTCCACGGTCGCCGGCAGGTTGACGATCATTTTGTTCTCAGGGGTTGGTTTCCAGATATCCATCACCGCTTCACACACCTCGACGGCGAAATCCACTTCCGTGCCCGTGAAGCTTTCTGGCGAATACTGAAACACCCACTCTGTCTCGGGTGCTTGCTTTGCCAAGGAATGGACAAGCTTTGCAGCATCCGTTGCGATCTTGGTGATGCCCGCTTTGTCCAGGCCGAAAACAACCCGGCGCTGCAACTCAGAGGTGGAGTTATACAGATGTACAATCGCTCGGCGCGCGCCTTTGAGAGAGCGGTAGGTTTCCTCGATCAGCTCAGCCCGCGCCTGGGTCAAGACCTGGAGCGTGACATCATCTGGCACAAGGCCGTCTTCGATCAACGCGCGCACAAAATCGAAATCAGTTTGTGAGGCGGCGGGGAATCCAACCTCGATTTCCTTAAAGCCAATGTCACAGAGTGTCTTGAACATCCGCTTTTTCTCTTCGACACTCATCGGGTCAATAAGAGCTTGATTCCCGTCCCGCAAATCGACCGAGCACCAGATCGGCGCGTGATCAATGGTAACGTCGGGCCAGGTACGGTCAGTGAGTTTGATCGTCTGATAGGGCCGGTATCGTTGAAAGGGCATCGGCGATGGTTTGTTGTTTGGATTGGTCATAAGAAGTCTCCGGTTCGAATATGTAGAAAGTCTGGGAGTTAAGAAGCGGAGCCTCTAAGTCGGTCCATATGACGCGCTCGCGCGACAAGACGGCACTTTGTCTTCGAAATCGTATTCATGATGTCAGGTTTTCTATGGTGACGAGAGATAAGGGACCGCAAGCGGTCATCCACCGGCGCGCTTAGGCGGCCGGGGTGGTAAGTCGTAGGAGTGTTGTCCGGTTCGTCATCATGGTTCGAACCTAGTCGCGTGGTTGGTGTCAGTCAAGGTTCCCAAAAATCCGCGCAAACCCAACCTAAAATACAAGGTCATCTTGTGGCCGCACTTGCTCGTCAAAACCAACCGCTGGTGACGCACCATATGTGGTGTCTGTCTTCACCCCTCGTTAACCATCCCTCCATAGATTGTTTACGGGTGAAGCTTCCGGGCCAGGATGCCACTAAGATGGTATCAGGGGTTCTATCTATGGATTGAGATCAAGACCGATGAGTGAACGGCGAAAAAGCGGACGCAAGGGGCAGGCAAGCTCTGCGGACAATCGTGAGTTGGT
>JAJFGY010000058.1 GCA_021775935.1 Alphaproteobacteria bacterium | reverse complement strand
ACTCACCGCAAAGATCGGAGAGCGAGCCAGCCAGCACCAACGATTCTCATCGGAACAGTCGATAGGTATAACGATGCTTCACCTGCGATCCATCAACCTCAATCTGCTCCCCATCTTACGCGAACTGTTGGTCCAGCAGAGCGTGACCGCTGCCGCCCGCACCCTGAATATGAGCCAGTCAGCCACAAGTGAGGCTTTGGGCAGATTGAGAGACCTGTTCGAGGACAGGCTACTGGTTCAAGAGGGGCGAAACATGCGCCTAACGCCATTTGCCAAAAACCTTC
This sequence comes from Alphaproteobacteria bacterium, assembly GCA_021775935.1. Classification (GTDB taxonomy): domain Bacteria; phylum Pseudomonadota; class Alphaproteobacteria; order Parvibaculales; family Parvibaculaceae; genus Mf105b01. The sequence goes on along the minus strand of JAJFGY010000058.1, from coordinate 4,055 downwards.
TGCCAGAAGTCGTTGATGCCCTTGAGTCGATGGAGCACATTTTCTCAGCGCAGACGTTCGATGCAATTCAGTCCCAGCGCAAATTCACCCTATCAACACCCGACATGATTGCGCTGCAATTCGGCGGAGCCCTGAATAGGAAAATGGAGCAGCAAGCCCCTAACGCGGCCTTGCCGTTTCTGCATGTTAGCTCAGACATTCAATCACGGCTGGATGTCGGAGCCGTCGACTTTTTAATAAGTCCTCCCGGCGACTTCGATTCGGATAAAGTCCGCTCTACGCCCCTGCTACAGCTCGAATATCTCTGCATAGCGGATGCTGAAAACGGGGCGGCTCATGCCGACATGACGCTACAAGACTATTGCAAAATGCGACACGTTGTATTCTCTCCCGATGCCAAAGAGCCATGGGAAAGCCCAGAGGCAAGCATGCTGAAGGCTGCAGGCGTAAGCCAACGCAACGTTATCTACTTACCCTATCTGTCATTCCTGCCATTCATCGTCGAGAATACAAGCTCAGTCGCTCTCGTACACCGCTTTGGGGCTGATGTCTTCAACAGCTTACTCAACATAAAAACCTTTCGACCCCCGCTCCCATACACAAATTTCTCTCTTTCACTTTATTGGAGTATTACCAGCGACCATGACCCTGCACACAGATGGATGCGACAATTTCTCAAAACAGTGCTTGCCGAAACGACAAGCCATCCCCACCGCACTGAGTAGATACGACGACATTGTTGCAAAGCCAGACACTCTGAACCGCATATACAAGAGACGATTTGCCTACTGACGGAGAGAAAAACACCAATCAGCCTCTATTGGTAGCCACCGAGCAAGAGACGCTTTTGCTGAAGTGTGTAGTGAATGTGTAGCTATTCACAGCCAGGAAATTCGAAACTCATTTCGCATATGCCTGCCTATTTTCAATTGAATAGAGTTGCCAGAAGCTACGACCATCAGGTTTTTCACTCGAACGTCGTAGGTCGCCCAAAAGCAAAAAGCCCCTGATGCTATGAGCACCAAGGGCTTTTCAATGGTTGCGGGGATAGGATTTGAACCTATGACCTTCAGGTTATGAGCCGAAACGCACTTTGGCTATCTCTTTGATTTACAAAGGCTATTCATCATGAAAAAGGTGACTGTGTAGCAAAGTGTGTAAGTTTTCGCCGCCTTCATCATCACCAGATGTCCAATAAGTCAACCGCGCAACTAAGAGACGGCTCCACTGCTATATCTGCCTTTGGAGAAAGTTTCGCCATCCGCCGAACTCAGTGATGTCCCGCGCATCTGGTAGTGCACATGGCTCACATACGAACCCTTTAACCCACCGTCCATCGATGAGCTCAACGTTTCCGATTGCCAATGGCGCAGGTATGCCACAGGTAAAGCTGCCAAAGGCGGATTCAGAAAGCGCCCAAATCTCAACCTCTATGGGCTCACCACCAGAGCCCACGCGGACAAGAACTGGTTTTGCCGGAACGGTATCTGCGAGTTCGAACAAGCTGTAGCATGCTGCTGTCTGTGTCGTGTTCACCAACTTTGCCCCACGTTCAGCAAGCTGCGCATTGAGCGGCTGCCCCGAAAGGTGTGCGCCCACCACAGCAAGTTCAATTCCCCCCTCGCCCAAATCTCGAGCAGGTCTCAATCCGTGCGCTGTTGCACAGACTGTCAGGTCGGTGCCGATTGAGCGGTGAAGTCTGTCACCAAGAGAAAGGAGGCCTTGATCGGTGAAAGCCGGGCCCACAAGCGTCACGCCTGCGGGCAAGCCCCCTCGAATGCCTGCGGGTATCGCGACTGCTGCGCAATCTGCAAGATTCACAAAGTTCGTATAGAGACCCAGATTAGCGTTCAGCCCAATCGGATCCTTCTCAATCTCATCAATCCGATAGGTTGTCGGCGTGGTGGGAAGAAGTAGTACATCAATTTGGTCCCAGACCTGATCAATCACGCGCCGGCAGTCGGCAAGCACATAATGACCGACAAACGCGTCGACCGCAGTGCCCGATTTTCCGCTGAGCACTATACTGGCGACCGTGGGATCAACATCATCTCCCCCAAGCTCAACATGCCCGCCAACAGCTGCGTACCGCTCCGCGACCCAAGGACCGGTATAGAGTAGTGCCGCAGCTTTGCAAAAAGGCGTGTAGTCGATAGCAATGGGTGTGCCACCAAGAGAACACATGTTCTCGACCGCCTTGTCGTAAAGCGCAGCTGCTCCATCGTCTCCCATGAAGTTTCGACTTGCCTCGTCCAGCACGCCGAACCGAAACGACGCACCGGTCAACGGACGGTTTCTGCCGGTGCGTGAATACGGATCGAGCGGATCAAATCCTTCGATCACACGCTTAACGATAGCCGCATCACCACAGGACGCGGCAAAAACGCTCACGCAGTCAAGTGTGCGGCAGGCAGGTACAACGCCCTTTGTACTTCCAAGACCACATGTGGGTTTGTACCCAACTAGATTATTGAACGCAGCCGGCACACGTCCGGAACCCGCCGTGTCTGTACCAAGAGAAAATGACACCAGTCCGCGGGCAACTGCCACAGCAGACCCACTACTGGAACCGCCAGAAATGTGCTCCTCGCTAAAGGCCGAGTGAGGAATTCCATAGGGCGACCTTGTTCCAACAAGACCTGTCGCGAACTGATCAAGGTTGGTCTTTCCGATCAGGATTGCGCCCGCGCCACGAAGTCGCGCCACGACAGTTGCGTCCTCATCAGGTGAATAGGCAAAGGAAGGGCAGCCTGCTGTGGTGGGAAGCTCGACGCAATCAATATTGTCCTTAATCGCAAACGGCACACCATAAAGCGGAAGTGCATCTTTTTCCATGCGCTCATCGGGAAGAGCACGCACGGCACCCAGCACCTCATCGCGGGAAACCAGCGATATCCAAATGGCCGGGTCAGGACATGTTTCGATCCGACGGTACACCTCTTCAATAACGTCTGCCGGGGTTGTTACACCCGCTGCATAGGCTTCAAGCAAAGCATCTATCTGAAAATCAAGATCAACCATTCGAAAGAGCCTCCGTCACAGCGTCCATCACCAGAACCGCCTGGCCTGGTTCGACCGTTTGTCCTGCTTTGCAGAGAATGTCATGGACCACACCTGCTCGCGGAGAGACAATATCCAGTTCCATTTTCATGCTTTCAAGGATGATCACGGGTTCACCTTCGTCAATGAGTTGACCGGGCTCGACCAAAACTTTCCACACGTTGCCCGGAAGGGCGGCCTCAACGACACGCCCTCCTTTAGGAATAACAATGTCTGGCTCGTCAACAGTAAAGGCATCTTCGATAATCTCAGCATTGATCCCCTGTTCACGCCACCGCTGCCGCTCAGCCTCAAATGCCCCGCGCCGGGTTTCCTCGAATGCCTTGATTGCTTCGGCACTCTCTTCGAGCATAGCCTCATGCTCGGCAAGACTGAACGTGCCCTCTTCCACATCGATCTGATAGGCGCCATGAGGGAAGGCATCACGAGCATCTGCGAGTTCTTGCGGTGAAACGGGGAAGAATTTTATTCGGTCGAAGAACTGGAGCAACCAGGGCTTGCCTGCGCTAAAACTACCGCGCTGTTGCCATGTGCTCCAGACCTGAAGCGTCCGACCAAAGAGCTGGTACCCGCCGGGTCCTTCCATCCCATAGATGCACATATAGGCCCCGCCGATCCCAACTGCATTTTCCGGCGTCCATGTGCGTGCGGGATTATACTTGGTCGTCACAAGACGGTGACGCGGGTCAATAGGCGTCGCGACGGGAGCCCCCAGATAGACATCACCTAGCCCCATCTCTAGATAATCAGCATCAAAAAGAATGTCCTTGACCGCTTGTTCATCAGCCAATCCATTGATGCGACGGATGAACTCTACATTGGATGGGCACCAAGGGGCGTCTTCACGGACAAGCTCCTGATATTTTCGCATCGCAAGCTCTGTCTGATCATCGCGCCAACTGAGGGGCAAATGGACCACGCGACTGGACACTGTGAGGTCTTCAGCGCGCGCCATCTCACCTTCAGATCGGCGCAACAGCTCCAGCAGCCGGGTT
>JAJFGY010000057.1 GCA_021775935.1 Alphaproteobacteria bacterium | reverse complement strand
ACACCCGCCCGAATCGGCGCTGAGGACGTGACAGTGGCCGAATTAGACGGCGTGCTTGCAGGCATGGTGGCGATTGCTCCTGGCGAGGAGGAGGGGACGCTGGAACTTGAAGACATGTTTGTGGACACACCGTTTATCGGTACTGGTCTGGGTGCTGTCTTAATGGCGCATGCAGAAAGCCACGCGAAGGCGCACGGAGCTGTTTGCATCAATGTCGACGCAGATCCTAACGCGCAGGGCTTCTATGAAAAATGCGGCTATCGCCTGATTGGCTCATCCCCATCCGCCTCCATTCCCGGACGCAGACTGCCGCGATTGTCTCTGAAGCTTTAGTAGCTTCTCAAGCCGCTTTATCAGATTTCCTGCCGCGCCAGTTTTCCAGCATGGCCGCAAGGTCAGCAGGGTCGACCGGCTTTGAGAGGTAATCATCCATGCCCGCCTCCAGACAGGCCTGGCGATCTTCCGCCATGACATTGGCTGTCAGCGCGACGATGGGGAGCGCACCTTTGGCGGGTCCCAACGCACGAATTTGGCGGGTTGCCTCATACCCATCCATCAGCGGCATGTGCAGGTCCATGAACACCAAGTCGTACGTGCCAGCTGCGGCCTCTTCCAATGCTGCAAGTGCCTCGACACCGCTGACCACCATGTGCGGTGTGTGGCCTGCCCGCTCAACCATCATCCGGGTGAGTGTCGCGTTCAACTCATTGTCTTCGGCCACAAGGACATTAAGCGCCCCGGTTTTTGCCGTTGAGCTTTGGGGACTTTGGGGGCTTGGTTCTGGTTCCGCTTCTTCAACCGCAGTTTCAGGGGCAGGCGTCACCCCCTCTTCCGGGCGCGCGGTTGGTTGTGGCGATGCAATGCGATCAGCAATGGATGCGGCCCGCACTGGCCTTACCAGATAGCCCGCATATCCAGGGCCCAGGTCGCCCGTCAGCGTATCGCCAGGTGAGGTAAGCAGGAAAACAGATGCGCCTGCAACCTGCCAGCTTTCTTCGGCGACCGAAGATTGCGTAATGATTACGTCCGCTTCGCGGTGCGGGGTTTCGGCGATTTTCACCTCCGCCCCCATGTCCTGCAGCATGGAAGCGACCGCTCTTCCGGTCATCGGCGCTGTAACAACGACACTTGCCATCTTGCCTTCAAGCAGGCGCGGCAGGCGCGGGGTCTCATGGGAAATCGTTGCCAGGCTCAGAGAGACCGAAAAGCACGAGCCTTGCCCCGGTTTGCTGCGCACGGACACATCGCCGCCCATGGCCTGTGCCAAACGCCGAGTAATTGTGAGACCAAGACCGGTGCCTTCAAAGCGTCTGGCATGGCCCTGCTCGGCTTGCGCAAATTCAGCAAAGATCGCCTCGCAGTCACTTTCTGTAAGGCCAATCCCGGTGTCTTCAACATCGATGATAAGCGTTTCCGGTTCTCCATCTTTATCGCATGCGCCGACGCGGACAGAAACAAAGACACCGCCTTCATCTGTAAACTTCACCGCATTGCCGATCAGGTTGATCAAGATCTGGCGGAGCCGGGATTCATCGCCAATCACCGTGCTCGGCACATCGCTGTGCACGTAACCTGCAATGTCGATGCTTTTTTCAAAAGCCCGGGGCGTCATCAGCTCACAGGCCTGCTCAATCAATGCGTTGATATCAAAAGGGGCGGCAGCCAGATCAAACTTGCCAGATTCAATTTTGGAAAAGTCGAGTATGTCATTGATGATTGTCAGAAGCGCTTCTGAAGACCGTTGAACGGCGCGGGCATGGGACCGCTGTGCCGGTGTGAGGTCCGTTTCAAGAAGAAAACCGACCATGCCCAGCACACCGTTCATCGGCGTGCGAATTTCATGGCTCATGGTCGCTAAAAACTGACCCTTGGATCGGTTGGCAGCTTCTGCCTGATCAAGCGCTTCGCCCAACCGCTCTTCGGTTTCTTTACGGTCGGTAATGTCGCGACCGACTGTCTGCACTTCATTGAGACGACCGTCATCATCGCGGATCGCAAACTCTTCCCAGACAAACCAGCGCGCGCCGCGGACAGTCATCACCCGCTGGTCGTAGCGTACCCGGTAGGGCGGCAAGGCCAGACCTGCAAAGTCGCCCAAGAGCCGCGGCTTCTCACCCTCCGGCAGGGTCGGAGCAAATCGATTGCCCAGCGCATTGCTGCGCGTCATGTCAAACGTGTCACAGAAAACCTGATTGACGAACGTAAGCCTGCCATCCAGATCTTTGCGCAGAATGATGTCGCCCTGGTTTGCCACAAGATCGCGATAGCGTTCAGCGCTCTCTTTTAGTTCCCAATTCGCATCGTTCAGGAGTTCGACTTTTTCCAGCAGATGGTCGACGTCGACGGTGCGGTCCCTGAGCTTGAGCCAAAGGAAGATGGCACCACCAGCTGCGCCTGCGCCAAGAACCGCAGCAACAACTAAAACAGGAAAAACGATTGAGGCGGCAAACATGGGCGGTACTGACAATTCCAATTAAACCATCTGGAAATTGTCGGTGGCCGAGCTTGAGAAAGCGTTACTTCAAGACATCCTATTAACAGTTTTTGAGGGGTGTGATTTATCCATCACGCCGCAGCCCCAAGGGAACCGCCAGTTTGACTGCGATAGGACAGCGCTTCGGCAATATGAAGCCGCTCTACACCGCCCACCTGGTCCAGATCTGCAAGGGTTCTGGCGACCCGCAAAACCCGGTGATACCCCCGTGCGGTCAGGCCCGTCCGGTCGGCTGCTTCCATCAGAAGAGCGCGCCCGGCCTCGCTCAATGCAACGGTGGTCTGCAAAAGATCACCGTCGGCATGGGCGTTCAGCAATATGGTGGTTCCCTCATAACGCTCAAGCTGCAACGCCCTGGCAGCGGCAACGCGGTCAGCGACATGCCTGCTCCCCTCAGCGGGCGGTGGTAGCGCCAGATCACGGGCACTCACTGGAGGCACATCAATATGGAGATCAATACGGTCCACCAGGGGACCTGAGAGTTTCGCTTGATAGTCGAGCACACATTTTGGGAGCCTTGCACACGCCCGGCCGGGATCCCCCGCCTGCCCGCAGCGACAGGGGTTCATGGCCGCGATGAGTTGAAACCGGGCGGGAAACGTGATGTGGGCGTTTGCGCGTGCGACGACCGCCTCCCCCGTCTCAATTGGCTGACGCAAACTGTCGAGAACCTGACGGGGGAATTCAGGCAGTTCGTCCAGAAAAAGAACGCCGGAATGCGCTAGAGACACTTCGCCCGGACGCACCCGCAAGCCCCCGCCAATGAGGGCTGCCATGGAGGCGGAATGGTGCGGTGCGCGGTAGGGGCGGCGTTGGGAGAGGCGCCCTTCGGCCAGTTCTCCTGCAATGCTCGCAATCATGGACGTGTCGAGCATTTCGCGCGGACTGAGCGGCGGCAGGATGCCCGGCAGCCGTGCCGCCAACATGGATTTTCCGGCCCCCGGTGGTCCCACCATCAACATGTTATGGCCCCCGGCAGCTGCCACTTCGAGCGCCCGTTTGGCGCTTTCCTGACCCTTAATGTCTTTCATATCCGGCAGATCGCCGCCCAGTTCAGCCTTCATAGGCGTGGGCTCTGAGAGAAGCTGCGCACCCTTCAAATGATTGATGAGCTGGATAATGGTGGCAGGCGCCAGCACGCCTGGATTTGTTTCCTCAAAACCTGCCCAGGCTGCCTCCGCGCCACAGCTCGCCGGACAGATAAGGCCCTTCTCTCGACCATTTGCGGCCATGGCCGCTGGCAGAGTGCCCGTGATGCCGGTAATCGAGCCGTCCAGAGACAATTCGCCCAGCACCACGTAGCGATCAAGATCCGCGCTTTGCACCACATCCATCGCCAAGAGGAGCCCAAGCGCGATGGGCAAATCGAAGTGACTGCCCTCTTTTGGCAAATCCGCCGGGGCCAAATTGACGGTGATCCTTTTTGGCGGCAGACCAAGGCCGATGGCACTTAAGGCAGCACGGACCCGCTCGCGGCTTTCACCCACGGCTTTGTCGGGCAGGCCCACAATGGTGAAATTCGGCACACCGCCTGAAATCTGCACCTGCACGTCCACAGGCTTTGCGTCCAGGCCCAGAAAGGCGACGGTTTCAATATGCGCAACCATGGGTGTGCCCCAGCTCTGCCTCGTGTTCCCCCATCACCCCGCATAACCCCGGGGGCGGCAGGCTCACACGCCTGCGCCAAAACCTTGTCTGACTTCATGGTTTCAGTCAAGAACAAAAAATGAACACTGGAACAACAGGTACAGGTGTGCGCTCTAGCTAAAGAGCTCGCAGGTCGGAAACTCAAAATCTGCTGAAACACGTTGGTATGAAAAGATGGTTCCGGATTCCACGTGCCTTGATTTGGCATTTAGGTCTCCGATTTCGACAATCTCGTAGTGATCGACGCGGGACCGCGGTGTCACACCAACTTTTTCAATCGCTACGATTTCGATATTTCCCTTGCGCTGCCAGGTTCCTTTTTCAATTGAGCGCCAGACCAGCACACAATTCTCATATTCTCGAAACTCAACAGAGAACGCCCCACCTGCACTCCTGCGACTGATGCGTTGTACGAGATGACCATCTGGCTGACGGTCGTGCCCATACCAGATTCCGACCAGCGGATCCTCTTCCGCCTTCACCTGTGCGGGCAAAAGAAACAGCAACGGAACGAGCACCAAAGCCGCCCCAATTGACAGACATTTGCGCATCGCTGATTTCGGTGGGCTTTGCTGCATTTGATCGTCACCTTCTTCTGTTTTGCAGGACCAGGAAAATGGTACCCTAGAGCCTGCCCCTAACTGATATTATCATTTTGATCTCTTTTCCAAGAAAATTGAGCCTGTGAACATGATGCACTTTCTACGATCTTCGGCTGTTGCGTTCGTTGCCGCACTCTTTGTCACATCCGCTTACGCTGAAGATGCCTGGGAGACGATAGCGCCTGGCGGGGAAACGTCCTGCGCATTGGGAACGCCTTACACCTTCCATGCACGCCGTGCGGACCCGGAAAAAGTCGTCGTGTTTTTCAATGGGGGTGGCGCTTGTTGGGCGGGACAGACATGTGACCCGTCGGTGGACCCAACGACCTATGTTCCCTCTGCGCAGATGGGCCATAATGATCCGCGCAACCACAAAGGCATTTTTGATCTGGGCAATCCGGCGAACCCTGTTAGCGGTTGGAGCATGGTGTTTGTCTCCTACTGCACCGGCGATGTTCACCTGGGTGGCATTGATCGCGCGTACACCAAACCTGACGGCAGTGAAATTACGATCCGCCATCGCGGACACACCAATGCCCATGCGGCACTCAACTGGATGAAGGAAAATTTCGGGAGCGCAAAAGAGATCCTCGTTGCTGGCAGCAGTGCCGGCGCGGTGGCGTCCCCCATCTATGCAGGCGTGGTGGCGAAGACGCATCCAGACGCAACCGTCCGTCACCTTGGCGATGGTGCGGGAGGGTATGGCGCTGAAAACGTGAGCACCCTGCTTGATGCCTGGGACCTCACCAACTCCTTGCCGGACTGGGCTATTGGCCAGAACATGGAGAAGGGATTTACAGGTCTTTACCTCAACGCCATTGCAGTCTTCCCGGACATTGCCTTCGCACAATATGACGCGGCCCATGACCGGGTGCAGATCCAGTTTTCACAAGCGCTCGGGGGCAGTTCCGACTTGCTGTCGCAGCTAACTGAAAACCATGAGACAATTTCATCAGCTGCCGACAGCTTCCAAAACTACACAGCAGGCGGGGCAGAGCACACCATTTTGCGAGCGCCCTATCTCTATTCCTATTCAGTGAACGGAACATCTTTCGTCGACTGGTTAAGCACGCTGGTCTCGGGCAATGAGCCTGCAACCATTAGCTGCATCGAGAGTGAAGTCGGGTGTGCCCACGCTCCCTTGTGAGGAGCGTCACGCAGACGTTACCAACGCAATACCGACCAACGCCTCTCGGGTGACGAGGCTTGCAAGCTGCTCTTCACTCCAGCCTTCTGTGCCCTCAGGACGACAGGGGATCACCATATAGCGGGTTTCCGCGCTTGTTTCCCAAACCCGGATGGCGATGTCTTTGGCGAGGTCCAAACCCATTTCGTGAAGCACCTTGCGGGGCTCTCGCACCACACGGGCCCGATATTCCGGGCTCTTATACCAATCCGCCGGGAGCCCCAATACAGGCCAAGCCGTGCAAGAGCATTGGGTGCAGACAATCACATTGTGGCGTGTCGGCTCATCTTCCAATGCGACAATATATTCGCCCTGAATGCCTTCATAGCCAAGCTCGGCACAGGCTTTGGTGCCATCTTCCAGAAGTCGTTTCCTGAAGTCTGCATCAACCCACGCGCGCGCAACAACACGCGCCCCGTTTTTTGGATCCCACTCTTCACTGGCGGTCTGAATAACACCCTCAAGGGCACCTTCTGGGATCAGGCCTTTTTTGGAGAGGGCATCTTTTAGCGCCGCAGTGCGGGCTTCAGGTGACGCGATTTTGGTTTGTCCGCTCATGATGCCGCTGCCTCCAAATATGAATCCCAAAGGTCGACAACCACGCTTTCATTCTCCGAGCCTGCATCCGACCACAGATCGGTTGAGGCGAACTCCACGTGATAGGTGTGCTCTTTGCGGAACGCCCCGCCATGGGCTGCCGCGTCTGGAAAGGAAAAGGCTGGTGCAACGTGGAGCACGGTGCCTGTCTTGCCGCGACAGAAACGCGGCACCCGCGTGTGACCTTTTGGGTGAATGTCTTTCACGCCGACCCTGTCCCCAACTTTAAACCGGGCAACGGGTTGAGGCGTCAGATCCACCATCGGATCATCTGCGTTCGGCGCTGCCAGAGGAAAGCTGCCTCCCGCACGGGCTTCCAGATCGTCTAAGTCCACCAAACCCTTTTCCACAAAGAGGGTGGCGGCGCCCGTCAGAACCCGCTCGTAGTAGCAGGCCTGCAGATAGTGGACAGGCAGCATGCGCTCGATGGAATGGCGATATTCATCTGCGTTGTGATTGCGCAATACGCCAATGCCAACAATGTTCAAGGCAAAGGCTGTCGCCTGCCAGGGCTCATGAAAGACCGGTTCATCTTCCTCGTAGGCAATAGTGCCAAAGCCTGCCATGCCGCCAAGATCGTGAATACCATCCATCTGCGTACCCCCGCTGGCTTCGATTAGAGCTTCTCTTCGATCGCATCCCAAATGAGGGACGCAATGTCTGCGCCGCCAAAGCGGGCGATTTCCTGAATGCCTGTTGGACTGGTCACATTAATCTCGGTGAGATAATCGCCGATCACATCAATGCCGACAAAAATCAGCCCTCGGGCTTTCAGCTCCGGACCAATCTGTTCGCAAATCTCTTGCTCGCGCTTTGTGAGCTCTGATTTTTCCGGCCTGCCGCCTACATGCATGTTGGAACGGCTCTCGCCTTCGGCTGGCACACGGTTCAATGCACCAACTGGTTTGCCATCAACGAGGATGATGCGCTTGTCGCCCTTGCGAACGTCCGGCAGATATTGCTGCGCGATGATGGGCTCTGGATAGAGGTCTGTAAAAAGCTCCAATAGCGACGCGAGATTTTGGTCGCCAGGCTGCAGGCGGAAAACACCGGCACCGCCATTGCCATAAAGCGGCTTTACGATGATGTCCTTATATTCATCGCGGAACGCTTTGATCTCTGTTTCATCAGACGTGATGAGGGTCGGCGGCATGACGCCGTCAAATTCGGTGACGAAGATTTTTTCCGGCGCGTTGCGAACATGTGCCGGGTCATTGACCACTAAAGTCTGTCCATGCACTTGCTCAAGCAAATGCGTCGCAGTGATGTAGCTCATGTCGAAAGGCGGGTCCTGTCGCATCAGCACAACGTCTGTGTCGGCGAGGTCGATGGCCCGCTCTTCGCCTTCGTCCACATGATTGCCGACTTCGCGGCGCAGCGTGATGGGTTTGGCTTTTGCGTAGACGCGACCATCGCGCATCGAAAGATGGCGCGTTTCATAATAGGAGAGCTTATGGCCGCGGGCCTGCGCCTCCATCGCCATGGCGAAGGTGGAATCCCCGTTAATGTCGATTTCGCTGACAGGATCCATCTGGATCGCAACATCTAGGCTCATGGAAACACCTCAACCCGTTCTGGAGCTTTTTCCGTTTTGAAATCGTCAAAACCCGGCTCCATATTTTTAATTTTGACGCGTTTCCGGACACAAATCCGGTGCCCACTTTTGCTGGAAACGCTTTGGCTCTTGTTGGGTGCAAGATGGGGCGGGCGGACCGGGATGACAAGCGCCAAAGGCTTGTAAGGCCCGCACTTTTTAGACCGATTGGTCTTCTTCTGGCGCCTTGACGCGCACGTAAGGGATAATGTTGCGCACGCCTGAGACATTGCGCGCGTGGTTGATCACCCGCTCAAGTTCACTTTCTGACTGAGCAATGCCCAGCAGATAGATCGTGCCTCGAACAGTCTCAATCGAATAGTTGATCGCGGCAATTTCACGATCTCCCATCATGCGGGTGCGCAGGTCTGTTGTGATAAAAAGATCTTTGGAGGCACGGACAAGGCTTCCGTCACCGGCGACCTTAACTTCATTAATGACCTCCGAAACACCCTCGACGCCCCAGGCGATCCGAGCTGCCTCAATGCGCATTTCTGGCTCTTCCACGACGCCAGTAAGCAGAACACGCCCCTCCACAACTTCTGTCGAGACGAAGGTGATGAGATCTTCATTTTGATTGAGGTATTGACGCTTAATTTCCACGTCAATCTGGAGATCATCGAGGGCTGTTTCCATGCCGCGCTCTTCGGCAGCGGCAATGCCCGCCGTTGCGCCCGCCCCGATCACCATGCCTGGAACGGAGCAGCCGCCCAACAGGCCTGCACCGAGGAGGCAAGCCATATAAAGACCTGTCTGATTGAACCGCATTTCAGCCCTCCGCCGCGCGGGCACCCGAATCATTCGCGCCTCTATTGATAGCATGGGCGTGCGTTATCTGGTTAAGGCCGCCAGGCATCGGGTAAGTGCCTCGGGAAATGCCCGGGCACAATGTGAATGACATCAAAGCGCAGAAATGTGTTCTCCGGTTCCCGCGCTGACAGAATTTCAGCCGCTCTCCGCAATCGAGCCCATTGCTGCGGCGACACAGCCTCGGCGGCTTCGTCCAGGCTGCGGCGGGCTTTCACTTCCACAATCACCAGAGTTTTGCCCTTTCGGGCAACAATATCGACCTCTCCGGCCCTGGTTTTTACCCGTTCTCCTACAATTCGGTAGAGTTTTGCCCGCAGGAGCCACCGGG
>JAJFGY010000056.1 GCA_021775935.1 Alphaproteobacteria bacterium | reverse complement strand
AACCCGGGAGTTTATCTCTGTCAGCGCGATGAACATCGGAACCATGACTTCGCGACTGGTTGCTGCAGGGCCAATCTCGGCGACGCCGCGCAGGGCCAGATCGACATAAATAATGCCATCGTCAATGTCATACTCACAGCGACTTACAACCCGTTCCAGCTCCGCCCGGATGGCAATGTCTGTGATGTCATTTCCGGCGCCCGAGAAAGATGTCAGGTTTTCAGTACCGCCCAGGATTCCCACCCCAGGGCAAGGCAGAGCCTGCTCCAGCTCCTTCTGTGCCTCTGACGCACAGGCAGATAGCAGTCCGAGCATGAGTGCGCTCACAATGAACATTCTCACCCGATTGGAAATTTCTCGTGTGGCCCGCATCATTTTATTCGACTGCTCCCGACATGGCGGAGGCCCTCCAAAACGGCCTCCTTCTTGACTTTATGAGGCTCGCCCCCTCTATTATCGGCTAACCGATGGACGCGTGCCTCATCTCCAGAATCCCTTGAAATCAAAGGGTTGTGGGTTGTTCGGCACTCTAGAGTGGTTCTGTTTCACATGGAATCAGAAAACCGCTCTGAAGATCTCTTTTGTCGCGTTTCCGAACGGAAAAGTACCATATCCGATTTGGCACTTGTCCCGGAAACGCTTTAACGAACTGCCTGGGCTGCCACAATGCCGCCTCTCAAGAAAGCTGACCGACACGTGAGTGCTGCATCTGACATCCCCCGCCTACCCATGACGGTTCTGCTTGCAGAACCCCGCGGCTTTTGCGCGGGTGTTGACCGAGCCATTCAGATTGTTGAGCGGGCGTTGGAGAAATATGGAGCCCCGGTTTATGTGCGCCATGAAATTGTACATAACCGCTTTGTTGTTGAAAATCTGGAGGCTCAAGGGGCCGTCTTTGTCGAAGAGCTGGATGAAGTACCCGACGATGCCCATGTCATTTTCTCTGCCCATGGCGTTCCCAAATCCGTTCCATCCAATGCGGAGGCCAGAGGCCTAGCCTATTTCGATGCAACCTGCCCCCTCGTCTCGAAAGTGCATGTCGAGGCCGAACGGCATTTTGAAGCGAACCGCGAAATTCTGCTCATCGGGCATGCCGGGCACCCAGAAGTCATCGGCACCATGGGCCAGCTGCCCGAAGGCGCTGTGACACTTATAGAGACAGTCGCTGACGCTGAGGCGCTGACGCCTCAAAACCCGGAAAACCTTGCCTTCATCACCCAGACAACATTGTCGGTGGATGATACAGCCGCCATTGTCGCTGTGCTCGGTCACCGGTTCCCCAATATTGCCGGTCCGCACAAAGAAGATATTTGCTATGCGACGACCAATCGGCAGGCTGCGGTGAAGGCCATTGCACCAGACAGCGACGCGGTGATCGTGATCGGCGCGCCCAATTCATCCAATTCCATGCGACTTGTTGAAGTCGCAGAGCGGGCGGGCTGCCCCCATGCGTTCCTCGTACAACGGGCCGGCGACATAGACTGGTCAGCATTCGAGGGCGTTTCGAGTGTTGGCATTACGGCAGGAGCCTCCGCGCCGGAAATCCTGGTGGATGAAGTGATTGACGCGTTCAAGGCGCGCTACAATGTGACGGTCAAGCCGGTCATGGTGAGCCGTGAGCGGGTGCAGTTCAAACTGCCGCGCGCTCTGAGTGAACAGGCATAGACAATGGCGGTTTACACAGAGGTCGATGACCAGGCGCTTAGCGCATTTCTGACACTTTATGATATTGGCGGACTGCTGTCCTTTAAGGGCATTGCAGAAGGTGTTGAGAACTCTAACTACCTGCTCCACACCGAAGCGGGCAGTTACATCCTCACGCTTTATGAGAAGAGGACCAATAAAGCAGACCTCCCTTTCTTTCTAGGCTTGATGAACCACCTGGCTGACAAGGGTTTCCCCTGTCCAACCCCGATTTGCCAATCTTCTGGCGCCATGCTGGGAGAGCTCGCAGGGCGGCCTGCCGCCATCGTATCTTTTCTCGACGGTGTTTGGCCGCGCAAACCGCAGCCCAAACATTGTGCTGAACTGGGTGCGGGCCTTGCCAAGATGCATCTGGCTGGTGCTGACTTTGATATTGCGCGAAACAATGCCCTGTCCGTCTCAGGTTGGCGTCCGCTTTATGAGACCTGCAATGGACGCGCTGATGAAGCCTTTCCCGGTCTCGCGGCAGTAATCGAACAGGAACTGGATTTTTTTGACAAGAACTGGCCAACGGGCCTGCCCGCTGGGGTCATCCACGCAGACCTCTTTCCCGACAATGTGTTTTTCATCCAAAATCAATTGTCAGGTTTTATCGATTTCTATTTTGCCTGCAATGATGCCTTTGTCTATGACTTGGCCATCTGCCTCAACGCCTGGTGTTTTGAACTAGATGGCGCTTTCAATATTTCAAAAGCCCGCGCCATGCTGCAGTCCTATACCCGTGTACGTCCCCTCAATGCCGAGGAACTTGCCGCCCTTCCTCTCATGGCCCGGGGCAGCGCGCTGCGCTTTCTCCTCACACGCACCTATGACTGGATTAACACGCCAGAAGGCGCGCTGGTTCGTCCGAAAAACCCAAAGGAATGTTTGACACAGATGCGCTTCCATCAAGACATCACGTCGCCTGCTGCCTACGGGCTTGACGTTTAACAGCCATGGTCAAATCAACGATCGTCGATATCTATACAGATGGTGCGTGCTCTGGAAATCCGGGCCCTGGCGGCTGGGGGGCTCTGATGCTGTGGAATGGAGAAGAGAAAGAGCTGTCGGGTGGTGAAAGTGAAACAACCAACAACCGCATGGAAATGCTCGCAGCCGTTCGTGCTTTTGAAGCTCTGAAAAAGCCCACAAAAATCCGTCTCCATACAGACTCGACTTACTTAAAAGACGGCATCACCAAATGGATTGTGAATTGGAAGCGGAATGGCTGGCGCACTGCCGCCAAAAAGCCAGTCAAGAATGCAGACCTCTGGCAGCTTCTGGAAGAAGTTATGAAACCCCATGAGGTGGAGTGGCACTGGGTAAAGGGACATTCCGGTCACCCGGAAAATGAACGCGCCGACGAGCTCGCTCGCCAGGGAATGGCACCCTACAAGCCTTGAGCGATGGCCACAAAAAAGCCGC
Organism: Alphaproteobacteria bacterium; assembly: GCA_021775935.1. Lineage (GTDB taxonomy): Bacteria > Pseudomonadota > Alphaproteobacteria > Parvibaculales > Parvibaculaceae > Mf105b01. The sequence continues at coordinate 1,827 of JAJFGY010000056.1, read as the reverse complement.
TGATCAACAGCGGCTTTTTCAGTTCGGGACGTGCCACTCAGTTTAGACAAGTGTCAGCATATGGTCCGCGCCGGAGACTTTCGCCTCACCCGGATTTTCTTCCTGGTTAAGCGACTTCAGAACGCCATCTTCAATCAACATTGAGTAGCGCAAACTGCGGGTGCCCATACCAAAGCCTGACCCGTCAAAGCCCAGACCAACCGCATTGGTAAAGTCGCCATTGCCATCACCCAGCATGAGCACTTTATCGTCGACACCCTGGTCTTTACCCCAGGCGTCCATGACGAATGCATCATTCACAGAGAGGCACACAATGAGATCAACACCTTTGCTGCCAAGATCGCCAGCTTTCTGCACAAAACCAGGAAGGTGCTGATTTGAACATGTGGGTGTGAAGGCGCCAGGCAAAGCAAAAAGTACAACTTTCTTGCCTGCAAAGAGCTCTGACGTCTTAACGGGCGTTGGGCCCTTGTCCGTCATGTGCATAAGGGTCGCGTCGGGCAGCTTATCGCCTACATTGATCGTCATAATATCTCCAGCTGTCAGATTTAGTGAGTGGGCCCTCTTCGCCCGATTTTGTTGTTGGGTATTAAAGCGCGGCAAAGCCCGGAGCGCCAGCGCCCTCTACACACTCATTCAATGAAAAATGTGCCTTCTACACCGGGTTCACCCTTGTCATAGAGGAATAGGAGATCAACCGGCTCGCCCTTCAGCGCTTCGGGGGCTTCCCCCTCAAGCTGTAGATGAAATCCAGTGTCCCCTCGTGGGTGCGAGGCGCCCAAATAGACACCCGCCAATCCAGATGCGATCACCATTTGAGGCATAGGGTCTGGGCCCGCAACAGAGATGTCCAGCGCGGCCCGATGGCCTGTCACGTCTGTCAGTCGGACCGCCGCCGTAATATTCTCGTTTTCCGCGCGCTTTGGTACCTGCCCCAGATTGGCGTCAATGAGCGCTGCGTGGGTTGTCCCTTTTGGCTCTCCCGCAGGTACGCTCAAACTGCTCTGAATACTGGTGGGGATGCAAACATCGGCACAGACCCCAAAGTCCAGTTTAAGCGACACTTGCACAGGGCGCTCTGGGTCATTGGCTGTCACACGAAGGGGCCAAACGACGTCACCTTTGTACCCATAAAACCGCTCCCCCAGTTCGTCGAAAGCACGCGGAGTTGGCCACAGAAGCTCGATGGATTGCACGTTGGTAGAACCAGACCAGTCAAATTTTGGGGCAAGGCCACTGTCGCCGGGCACCCGCCAATAGGTTTTCCAGCCGGGTTCCAAAACCATATGGAGGGCCATGTTTACCCGTCCACCTCCGAGCGCTGATTGGGCACTCTCCAGTCGCGTCTCAACAGATATGCCCTCATGCCAGGGGCTTGCGAGATGTGGCGGAGGACCCTCAGGTTCTTGAAGTGCAAAAAGGAGCAGTGCGCCCACAAGCCCTAAAAAGGCCAGTGACCCTGACGCAATCCATGCAGATCGTTTCTGCAAGTTCTCACTCCTGTTCGCAGGTTGGTTCTCTTCAACTCAGTCGATCATAACGATCAACGGCGCATCAGATAGAGCCTTCGTGGTTGCAATCCCAGACACTTTAGCGTGACCATAGGCCGACTTTGTTCCGCATTGAAACATCCCCGCCCGAAAAAGCCTGAAGCTTGTGCTCTTGAGCTCAAGGCATCGATGCAGGTAGCATTGCCACATGACTTCCAACAGCGACAATTCTGGCAGCACACCTGGCGGGCCGCCCGGTAGCGTATCTGATGCTGATCAATATCTTGAAGGCAAGATGCTGATCGCCATGCCCACGATGGGGGATGACCGGTTCGCG
>JAJFGY010000055.1 GCA_021775935.1 Alphaproteobacteria bacterium | reverse complement strand
ACAGTGTGGAATGGAACATCCTTCATGAAATGAAGGCCCATCATCATCATCCGGGCAACCCAGAAAAAGATAATATCAAAACCCGTCACCAGAACATCGGTCTTGTAGTGACGTTTCAGTTCTGCTGTTTCTTCCGGCCATCCGAGCGTTGAAAACGGCCAAAGGCCTGAAGAGAACCAGGTGTCGAGTACATCTTCATCTCGGGTGAGCTCAATCTCGGCTCCATGTTTCGCGCGGGCAAGCTCATAAGCTTCGTCTTCATCGTGCGCAACGAAGATCTCTCCATCCGGCGTGTACCAGGCAGGGATCTGATGTCCCCACCAAAGCTGGCGCGAGATGCACCAGGGCTGAATGTTGCGCATCCACTCAAAATAGGTCTTGTCCCAATTCTTCGGAACAAACTGAGTCTGGCCACGTTCGACCGCCTCAATGGCAGGTTTAGCAAGCGTCGGTGCATCCACATACCATTGGTCGGTGAGCCACGGCTCAATCACATCATTAGAGCGGTCACCATAGGGAACCATCAATGTGTGATCGTCGATCTTCTCTAGCAAGCCCAGGGCGTCGAGATCTTCGACCACTTTCTTCCGCGCGAGATAGCGCTCCATGCCACGATAGGCTTCCGGCACCTCGTCATTCAGGTGTGCCTTGGCATCAAGAATGTTGATCATCGGCAGACTATGTCGACGGCCAACCTCAAAATCGTTGAAGTCATGGGCGGGCGTGATTTTTACCGCACCAGATCCTTGTTCAGGATCAGCATGCTCATCAGCCACGATGGGAATGAGGCGTCCAACTAGCGGCAGGACAACATTCTTCCCGATCAGGTCTTTGTAGCGTTCATCATCTCCGTTCACAGCAACCGCCGTGTCTCCGAGCATGGTCTCGGGGCGTGTGGTCGCAACCACAATGTAGCGACCTTCTTCCCCTTCAATTGGGTAGCGGAAATGCCAGAGGCTGCCCTGCACTTCCTTTTGTTCAACTTCGAGATCAGAGATTGCAGTGCCCAGCGTCGGGTCCCAATTGACCAGGCGCTTGTCTTTATAGATCAGACCTTCTTTGTGCAGCTGAACGAAGACCTTCAAGACCGCTTGCGACAGTCCCTCATCCATGGTGAAGCGCTCACGGCTCCAGTCGCATGATGCGCCAAGGCGACGCAGCTGATTGGTGATCGTGCCGCCACTTTCGCCTTTCCATTTCCAGATGCGTTCAACAAAGGCGTCCCGACCCATCTCCCGACGGCCGATATTGCCTTCATCTGCCAATTGACGCTCAACAACCATCTGAGTGGCAATGCCGGCATGGTCTGTCCCTGGCTGCCAGAGAACATCCTTGCCGCGCATCCTCTCAAACCGGACCAGAATGTCCTGGAGCGTATTGTTCAACGCATGACCCATATGAAGAGACCCAGTCACGTTGGGTGGTGGGATCACGATTGTATAAGGGGCGGCACCATCAGCAACGCGCTCGGGGTCTCCGGCTTTAAATGCTCCGGAGGTCTCCCAGGTTTTGTAGAGGCGTTCTTCAACGTCTTGCGGGCGGAATGTCTTTTCCAGCATGGAAAGTCTCACAAATTCAAAAGGAAAGCTGACCTGAGGTTTCAGAATGCACAGAACAGGCTGCTTTGAGCAGCCGTTACAGCACAAGGGATGCGGCCCTGCAAGGGCTGCACATCCGAGACAATCTCAGAGTGACATGAGGATCAGGCGCAAATTGAGTGAAATGCACTCAAGACCGAGAGGCGGTGAGACCTAACGGCCGCGCCGGGCGACTCGTTCAATTTCCTCACGAACCATCCGCTCGACAAGATCAGGAAGGTTCTGATCCATCCATTCTTTGAGCATTGGCCGCAGCATATCGGCCACGAGGTCCTCAAGGGTCCGGGATTCGCCATTCGATGTCAGGATAGAGCTTGCCAGGGCGCCAAACGCAGCCGCTGTGGCACTCTCAGTCGTTCCTGAAATAAGCGATGCGTCATCTTCGGCGGCGATAACTGGCTCAGGAAGAGGTTCAGCAGCTACTTCTTCTTCCAGTTCCTCAAAGGGATCCCCAAAATCAATATCGTCTTCAATCTCTTCCACAGGTGCGGCTGCCTCTACAACGGGTTCTGGTTCTGGCTCAGGTTCCGGCGCCTCTTCCACTTCAAGAGGCTCCTCCAACTCGAGAGGTTCTTCTTCGGCGACGGGCTCAGGTTCTGGAGCAGGTTCAGGCTCCGGCTCAGCTTCTTCCATCACCATTTCGGTGAGGTCCATCACCTCTTCTTCTTCCGCCTCTGGCTCAGGTTCTGGCGCAGGTTCAGCAACAACCTCTTCGGCCGCCGCTTCACTCTCTCCACCTTCTTCATCATCCTCAGAAATAATCCGACGAATAGACGCCAGGATTTCTTCCATCGTTGGTTCTTGGCCTTCGGCTTCGTCGCTCATGTCGACCGCATCCTACTTTTACTTGGTGCCGACCAGCTCAACTGGACGGTGAATTTGAAAATCTTAGGGCAGCAGCGCTGGAATGCCAACTGATGCCGGCACTAAAAAGCGACTACTCGTCGTTCGTACCCCATCCCACCCATTGATGTTTAACATCTTCATAATTTTCAACGGGATCGTAGTAATCAACGCCAAGAGCCAGGTCCCTTGCGCCAAGCTGACCGACGGCGGACAGCAATCCATAGCCCGCGACATACTCATCGCGTTCAGCGGTAACGAGCGAAACCTGACTGTCGAGCAATTCCTGTTCGGCATCAAGGACGTCGAGAGTTGTCCGAGACCCGACCTGCGCTTCCTGTCGAACCCCATCCAGGGCGATCTCATTGGCGCGTACCTGCTGCCGGTTTGAGACAATGGCAGACCGCGTTGACCGTAATTGCTCCCAGGCGTTGCGAACAGCTTCTTCAACCTGACGCAACGTATCGGCCACCTGAAGCCTGCTCTGGCTTTCCAGGTGCTTGGCTTCACGTATCGCGGAATATTGCGAACCCGACTGATAAAGTGGAATAGATATTGTGCCAAGAAGCCGTGTCGTGGTGGACCGAGCGGTTGTGCTCGACGGCTCTTCAGCATGCTCATATGTGGCATCAAACGAAACAGTCGGCAGCAAGCCACCTTTTGCGACCGTTACCGCGTGGCCAGCGGCACGCTCTGAGTGCCGTGCGGCTTCAAGTGCCGGGTTTGTTGAGATTGCAAGCTGCATCGCTTCTGCTTCGCTCTGTGGCAAGGCAGGCAATGGCGGAACAGGTGCCAGGGTTCCCGGAGCCTGTCCGACTACCCGCTCATAGGCTGCCCGGCTGGCGATCAACGCTGCTTCAGCCGCAATCAGATTTGTATCAGAGAGGCTCAGGCGCGCTTCAGATTGTGCAACGTCGGTACGGGTGATTTCACCGACCCGGAAGCGGTCTTGTGATGCTTCAAGCTGGCGTTTCAGAACTTCGACATTCTTTCTGCGCAGATCTTGAACTGCAATGTCTCTGACAACATCGACGTAAGCTGTGACTGCGTTCAACAGAGTTGTCTGCTCAACATTCCTGAGATTTTCGCGTCCTGCTTCAACCGATGATTCCGCGCGGCGAGCGCCATAAAGGGTCCGTCCGCCTGTGAAGATGTTTTGTGACAGGGCGAGTGTTCCTGTCATCGGATCAAATGTCTGTTTTCCGCCAAAACCTGGAATATTGACCGAGGAAGCTGAATCGGTTTCCACCGACCCGTAGGACCCTGTCGCAGAGAGCGAGGGACGCCAACCAGCAAGTGCCTGTGGAACTTGTTCATCCGTTGCGCGCAGTCCGGCCCGTTGTGCAAGTAAAGCCGGGTTGGACTGATAAGCCGCAGCCAAAGCCTCAAACAGGTCTTCAGCCTGTGCAGGCGTGCCCAATACCAGTGCGCTAAGAGCGACGCCGCCAAGAAGGCGCGTTACAGTCTTGCGCAGCCCGAAGCCTCGCTGATTTGAGCTTAAACCTGATTGTCTCATCAAACTCTCTCCCAGACAGATACAGAGGCACCCAATTCATGAGTGTTTCTCATATTCCGCCGCTTCCAATTACATATCCCGGCATTGTCGTGTGCATATTGCGTTGTAAATGGTAACCGGGCCATTAACCTTAGCGGAACATAAACACAGAGGATATGTGGGAAATAGCGTCAGAATGTAAAGGTTTTAGCCACATCAAAACCCGGTAGTGCGTGAATACCCGCGTCAAAGCTATTCCGATGGGCAGAATGGGGTCCGCTTCTCGTGTAGATACGGGCTTTTCCGACATTTCCTTCAGAAACAACGGCCACAAGCCGTCCACCATCCTTCAGCTGCTCCAGCAGTCCGTCTGGGACAGCTGGCACAGCGCCGTTCAGAAATATCACGTCAAACGGTCCCTGCTTGGTGTTGCCATCTGCCAATGGCCCCTCAATTACGGCGGCATTATCGACGCCAAGATCGAGCAGAATAGCACTTGCCCGTTCGGCAAGGTCCGAATCACATTCAATCGCAACCACCGTGTCGGCGAGCTGCGCAAGAAGCGCGGTCGAATATCCAGTCGCCGGTCCAATGTCCAGGACGAGGTCGGTTGGGGTCAGCGCGGCAAGCTCTGCGAGCTTCGCCAGAACCCGTGGGTCCATCAAAAACCGATCTGGCGTGTCGCTGGTAGCCTCTTTGACGCACAGATCGTCGCCCAGATAAGCAAGAGTGCGCTTGGCATCTGGAACAAACCGCTCGCGCGGCACACTCTCCATCGCGGCAAGAATTTGTTGATCAGTGACGCCGGAAGTCATGACCTGACTCTCCACCATCGTCTTCCTGGCCGCGTCCAACTGGTTCATCATCCCTCTATCGACCTAAGTACCGTTTGCGCCGGCCCCAATCTCATTTGGTGAATATTGTGCAGGCGTTAATCCCTGCTGGTTTATACGGGCCAAAGCAGCCAAAAACAATTGGATTTAGGGACTCTAACAAGACCCTGTTCCAAAGATGTGCGGCGATTTCTTCATTGTAGGCTGCGCACTAACTTGGTATATCCCCGCTGCCCGGCTGTGAATTGCCTGGGCATGAGGCCACGTGGCGGAGTGGTTACGCAGCGGATTGCAAATCCGTGCACCCCAGTTCGATTCTGGGCGTGGCCTCCAACTTCATCCCTACATAGTCGGTCAATGTTGGCGCTCAGGCAGCGAATCCATCAACCTGTGTTGATCGGACGGAGCGGCCACCGGAGCTGCCCACCTCCGGAGACTGGATCCGGGCATACGCAATACCACCCCAGACAAGACCCATAAGCAAGTAGACGTGCCGCCAGTTATCGATATCGACGATGAATGCTTCGCCCATATGGGCCACGAACGTCGCCACAGCAACAATCTGGAGGCCCTGGAACGGGAGAGGCGCAAGACAGGATCTCAGACCCAAAAATATCGTGGTGATAACAAGCACGACATACGCAATGCCGGACAACCAGCCGCCGGCCAGAAAGACATTCAGAAAGACGTTATGAGGGTCGATGCCGACGATCTTGGACCATTGTGAGGGGCCAATACCAAAAGGCTTCTCCAGAATGGTCTCGATCGCTTTCTCCTGAACCGCGAAACGACCGCCGTCTTCTGACACATCATAAGATTGCGTCAGGGAGAACCGTTGCTCAAAAAGCTCCGAGACCGCATCAGACGATAGAGCCCAGGCGACGACACAGGCAGCCAAAACGCCAAACAACGAGACTGCAAGGGTAAGCCGCGCAATCTGTTTGGCTGACGAGGCCGTCATCCAGGTCAGCACAAGGAAGATACCGCCCGCTACGATCAGGTTGCCCCAGGCACCCCGTGAGAAGCTGAGAAGCATGCCCAGAAACAAAATGCCTACCAAGGGAACCAGAAGAAGATCACGGCGCTGCGATGACGTGGAGAGCCGGTGGATGAGGAAAAGCGTCGGTCCAACAAGAAACGGCCCGAAAACATTTGGATCGTTGAACGTGCTGCGCACCCGGCTGAACTTTAGAAAGCTCTCAGCATTGGGCACCAGACCAAAATAGGCAGCGCAGCCGAGCGCGGCCGCAAAAACCGCTGCGGCGGTATAGGCCCACCAAATGATCGCCAAGTTCCGTTTGGGGTTTGCCACGACCAGCGACGCAAAGAAAAGCATGCTCAAAACGAGATAGGTCGAAACCAGCAGGAAGTCTGTCACCCGCTCAATGTAGAGCGCACCGATGCCGGAGAATGCGTACCCCAGCAATAAAAGCGCCCAAAGAATGGCCGGCTGTCTGAGATCACGTGGGAAACGCAGACCAACCGCAAAAGTAAAAGCCATCGTCAGGATCAATAACAGGTCGTAGGGCGCGGGCTGCGAGGCTTCTGACCCCCCACCGGTTTTGACGTAAAAACTGGTTGCAAGAGTGAGGGCCAACAGGCCACTGCAGATCAGCGACCAGAAAGTATGGCGGTCAATCCGGTCACGGACCCGCCCTCCTCCAATCTCTGCCTGCCATCCATCCATTGCCGTCGCCCTAATAAGCGTTTTCGCCCTTTAGCAGCGCCCACGGCGTCCGCAGAATAATGTAGAGATCAAAGACCAGAGACCAATTGTCGATATAAAAGAGATCATATTCCGTACGGCGACGGATCTTTTCATCTGTATCCGTCTCGCCGCGCCAGCCGTTGATCTGTGCCCAGCCGGTGATGCCTGGTTTCACGCGATGTCGGGCGAAATACCCATCAACTACATCCCCATAAAGCTGGTCAGCTGCTTTGGCGAGCACGGCGTGCGGTCGCGGGCCAACCATCGACATGTCGCCTTTCAACACAGTAATAAGCTGCGGTAATTCATCGATGCTGGAACGACGCAAAAAGCGCCCTACGCCTGTTACCCGGTCATCATCCGCAGTCACAAGTTTCTCAGCATTGGAGTCCTGGCTTTGATGGGAGAGAGTCCTGAATTTGTAAACCTCTACCAGTTCATTGTTGAAGCCATATCGGCGCTGCTTAAAGAAGACGGGTCCCTTGCTATCGAGTTTGATGGCAATCGCTGTGATGGCGAAGATTGGGAGGGACGCAATCAGCATTGTCGCTGCAATCACGCGATCTGATACGCTCTTTAGGACATAGTCCCAGTCGGTCAAAGGCCGCTTGTAAACATCCAAAAACGGAACATTGCCGATATAGCTATAGGTCCCGGATTTGAACCTGAGTTTGGAATCAAGAGCGCTCAACCGGATGTCGACCGGCAGGACCCAGAGCTTTTGGAGCAATTGAAGCATCCGGTTTTCTGCGGTGATCGGTAGCGCAACCAACAGCATGTCGATGCGGTTAGACCGTGCAAAACGAACCAGTTCGTCAAAGCTTCCAAGTTTCCGAACACCGTCAATAATATCAGGCGCCCTGTCGGAAGACCGGTCGTCAAAGACGCCGCAGATTTTGATGTAATGCGCATCGGACTCTTTAAGAGCGTCAATCAACCGCTGTCCGGTTTGCCCTCCACCAACCAACACAACATTTTGCTGCAGACGGCCTTCTTCGGCCCAGCCTCCAATAATCGAATGTGCCAGGTGTCGAACGATGGCAATGCCCAGCAGCCCGCTCAAAAACCAGCCTGCAAGCCATACCCGCGAAAGGCTCTCGCTTTCTTTGAGAATGACCGAGAGCACCAAACCAACGATGAAAACCCCGGTCCAAGTCGCACAAGCAGCACGGATGGTTCCCCACTGCATTTGCAAGACGGCCACTCTGTACAAACGAGAGAAGTCGCTTGCCAGCACGTAGACGAGCGGCAGTCCAAGGGTAAACCCGACGTAGAAAAACAGCGCACTCTGCACTTCAGCTCCGACATAGGCCCAGGCAATGACAGCCCCAAGTCCGATAAGAACAAACAGTTCGGCCAAACGAAGACAACCGCGAACAACGGTAGGTGAGATTGAGAGATCAACTTTCTGGCGGCGATCAACCTTTGGAACCGGACCAGTTGGCCGGCCTTCACGTCCATACCTCGCGTCGCTGGATCCCGCTCCGATGGAAGCGTCAGCGGGTGCGCCATGGTGGGTAGTGTGTGTCTCTGTCATTCTGCGGCATCCAAAGAAGTGCGGGGCTTGAATTCGCTCCGGGTTACATCGTCGCTCATGACCTTTTTGTTCGCGACGGCGTAAACCTGAGAAATGCCGCTGGTCATAACTGTTGTAGAAAAATGTGCCTTCACATGCTCGCGCAGGGAAATTGCGTCCTGCGAGAATTCGAAAGGATGATTGAGAAACCGGGTCATCTCACAAGCAAGGGCATCAACGTTTCCGGGTTCCAGTAGGCGATCGCTAAACGGACCAAATATCTCGGGTATACCGCCAGTGGAGGTTGCGATAAGCGGTTTGCCAGCCGCCGCGACTTCCAACGCAACGTAAGGAAATGAGTCTCGATGGGATGGCAGCAGGACAGCCCGTGCGCTTGCAAAGGCATCGCGTGCCGGGGTCATTCCCATCAGGTTTATGGCGCCCGTGAGACCACGCGACTGAATGGCAGCACGAAACTCATCCATATCCGGTCCATCGCCAGCTATATTCAGCGTGATCTTACGGCTCACTGCAATCCGCGCGACCGCCTCAAGCAACGTGAAAATTCCCTTCAACTCTCGGATCTCGCCGAGAAAGAGGAAGTCTGCTTGCTCAGACTGGTTTGTTACTGGAACAAACTCGTTCGGCGACAGGCCATTATGAACAACGCGCGTGTTGTCAGGTAGAGGCCCAAAACGGTTCGCGAATATGGATCGCGCGAAATCGGATTCAAAGATCAACCCGTCCGTTCGCGCCAACATTATGCGTTCTGCAATTCCAAACACAGCGCCCGCCAGGCTGTAAGGATTGTAATGAACTGTCCCGCCATGAGGTGTGTAAATGCGGACAACAGCTTCAGTGCTTCTGGCAAAGCGCGCCAGCAATCCACCTTTGGCACCATGGCCATGCAGAATGTTTGGCTTAAGCTCGTTGACCTTCTCAGATGTCGCAATCAGCGCTTTAACATCGCTGATACCCGGCATCCGCCCAAGGCCAAGGCGAGAGACACCAAGAACGCAGACCTTCTCAAGTTCAGATATCCGCGCCAGGGTCATTGGATCATTGGGTTCATCGGCACACAGGACGCCGACTGAATGGCCAGCGTTGTTTTGGGCTTTGGCCAGGTCGCAGACATGTCGAAAGAGCCCTCCGACCGGGGCTCGGAGGCAATGAAGAATGCGGAATTTTTTGTCGTCTCGACCGGTACTCATGGTGAGGCCTCAAAAATATCGTTCGCGGATAAGGATCGTATCTCCTGGACGCACTGCAGCAGTCGTCTCTGTTCCGATCTCAACAATTCGATCACCCAGGTTTCTGGTGACACGAGCTATGTCTGTATTGGCCCGATGGGTATATCCCCCGGCAATGGCCACTGCAGTGTTGATTGTCATACCCGCAACAAACGGGTACTGCCCGGCGCTGCTGACTTCTCCCAGGATAAAAAACGGGCGGAAGTTCAAGACTTCAACGCTTACGCTCGGATCACGAAGCAAAGTCTCGGAGAGAACGCTCACCAATGCATACTCAAGCTCGTCTGGGGTTAGGCCCCGCGCTTGGACAGCCTGGATCAGCGGCATGGAAATCTCGCCAGCACCATCAACAGCAAATTCGCCTGTCAGGTCTTCCTGACCAAAAACGATAACCCGCAGTCGGTCTCCACTATCCAGACGATAGGGAGCATTTTGGCCCGCAACAGGCATCTCAGACAGGACGCCCGTATTGGCACAGGCGCTCAAGGCGAGAGCGACGACAGCAATGATAAAAAACCGGCTCATGACAGGCCTTTTTGTGATCTTGGGTCGGACTTAAAGCTACGATCAAATCGTTAAGACTTTCCGACCAGCCAATGGCGGGTAGAACCCGATGTAAACCAAACGCGGACTGGATTTCCGGGGCTTGGCGCCGTCGCGTTAAGGTTTCCGTTACCTAAACACCGTCTACTCAACCCTCATTATTGTGTCTGGGCCTTTGGCTCCGGCGATATCTGCTGTGTGCGGGAACAAAAACTGGGCTATGAGCGATACATCAGCCACACCTTCGATGACCGGATATGCACCTTCTCAGGCTGCACCCCGCGCCGATGCCAGTTTCGGTGACCGCCGCCGCGCGCCTACAAGCAGTGATATTGATCCATGGGATCTCCTGCGCGCTATTTGGGCGCGAAAAGAACGCTTGCTCATTCTCTTTGTTTTGTTTTTGACCGTCGGTGCTTTTTGGGTACTGACGTTGAGCCCAAGCTATGTTGCTGAGGCACAGCTTTCTATCAAACCACGCTCAGGTGAAGTCTCGCGCTTTGATACGCCGGAAAGGCCGCAGCAGGCTGATCCGATTTCAATTGAAAGCGAAGTCCAGATTTTGACCTCAGGTGCTTTGGTTCCGGCACTTGTGCGCAAGCTAAACCTGCACCAGCTTGCAGAGTTCAACCCGGCGCTGCGCAATAGCGGTGTGTTCTCGCAATTCATGCAGATCTTCGGTCTCTCATCGAAACCAAAACCTGCGACTGTTTCAGCTATTACAGAAACCGTACTTGAAAAACTGTCTGTATACCGTCGGGGCGAAAGCCGCGTCATCGCCATCCGGTTCACATCCGGTGATGCAAAACGAGCAGCGGCGCTCGCAAATGCATATGCCGAAATCTACATCTCGCAGCAGGTCGCTGACAGCAACGCCCTCAACTCAGAAGCGACATTGTGGTTGCAAGACCAGATCGAAAACTTACGCGATGAAGTTGCTATCTCTGAAGCAGCAGTCGAGCAGTTTAGGGGTCAAACAGGATTGTTCCCTGCAAACAACACAACCCTGCCCCGCGAGGAGCTTTCGCAGCTAAGCGCTCAACTTGTTCAAGCTCAGGCAGACCGCTCGTCAGTGATGGCGCGCTTGTCCCTTGCCAAAGAACTGGTTGATACCGAGGGTGCGATTGACACGACGGCAGAAGTGTTGGCCTCGCCTCTCATCCAGAATCTTCGCCAGCAGGAAGTGCAACTCAGAGCCCAGATTGCAGAAATGTCGGCAACTTTGTTGCCCTCACATCCCCGCATGAGAACCTCACAAGCAAACCTGCAGGACTTGCGGCTTCAAATCGGACGTGAAGTTGCAAAGCTCATCCGGAGCATGGAGAACGAAGCCCACATCGCAAATGAGCGGGTGCGTACGCTGAGTGAACGTGTTGGTCGCCTCAAGGGACGCATGGCGCGCCTGGGCCAGCAGGAAGTTGAGTTGCGCGCTCTTGAACGCGAAGCCGTTGCAAACAGAACTTTACTAGAACAATTCCTCGGCAGATACGAAGCAGCTAGTGCGCGTGCCTCTGCTGACGGTTCGGTTGCAAATGCCTCCATCGTCTCGCGCGCGACAGTTCCCAACAGTCCAGCAGCACCTAACCGCAAATCAGCAATGCTGCTCGCCATCATTGGCTCCGCAATTGGCGCCTTAGCCCTCGTATTCCTCATAGAGGCCATGGCACCCGGTTTTCGCACAGCCGAGCAGATCGAGCGTCAGACGGGAATGCCCTTCCTGGGGACCATGCCTGAAATCTCTGGTGCCAAATCATCTGCAGGTATCGCTGCCAATACGGTGCGTAACCCTTATGGGCACATTGCCGAAGCGCTTCGGCGTCTCCAGTCCAACCTGCTGATGGCGCGCATCGGCGGCAAAGCAGCCAGAACTCTTCTGGTGACGTCTGCAGTGGATGGCGAGGCAAAAAGCGGTGTATCCAGTGGACTGGCAAGACTGATGGCTCAGAGCGGCTACCGTGTCTTGCTGATTGATGCGGATCTGCGTCGTCCTGGGATCAATCAAACGCTTGGACTTCATCCTACCTGGGGCTTATCAGAGGTTTTGGGTGGCCAGATTGAATTTGAACGGGTTGTTATGCGCGACCACTCAAGCCCTCTGCATATTCTTCAAGCTGGCGGTCAGGTATCAAACCCAACGGCGTTGCTTGGCTCCTCGCGGATGAGCTGGCTCATCTATGCCCTGGTGCAAAACTATGACTATGTCGTGATTGATGGTCCCCCGGTTCATTCCGCCTCAGAAGCTCCAGTTTTGTCGCAGCTTACAGATGTAACGGTGATGTGCGTGAAATGGGGAGCAACCAATCGCCGCTCTGTCATGCGCGCTCTCAAATCGCTCGCGGCCGCATCAACCCGCAGAGTAGGCGTTTTCCTCACAGGCGTGGACCGACGACAATATCGCCGGCTCACCGATGATGATGCAGATGTCTAGCTGACGGCTCACTTCGCAAGTAACTTTGTCCGCAGTTTAGAGAAATTATCCCAGAGAACAGGCGTTTGTTTGATCTTCCGCTTTAGCGCAAGGAACGCACGGGACTTGAGCAGAACAAGTGAACCACGAAGGCTTGTGGCCGCCAGGTGATCATGAAGGTCGATCTGGGTTTCACACCATTCGTCCTTGTAGCGCTCATCACCAATCGTGAAGTCGAACGTCGTTGCGCCTTTTTCAACAGCCCACCGCATGGTCTCAACAAGGGCCTGAACACCAGGTGCCAAACGACCAAACTTAGGGCCATTATAGCTCGCGAGCAGGTAGTAAAACCGACCCTTGTGTACAAGACCCCAGTTTCCGGCAACATATTCACCGGCTACCTCCATGTGAGATACATGAGCGATGCTCTCCTCACCGGACTTCACTGTGAGCGCTTTGTAGAAGTCAGCATATCCAGGCTGCGCCAGAAAATCTTTTGCGCCCATCGCATTCAGTGCGTCTGACTTCAGTTGAATGAGGTTGTCCAACGAGGCAGCAATGTCTGCGTCGGTTTCAGGGTGGACATAAACAGTTTCACCCATCTCCTCGAGCTTTTTGCGTCGGCTGCGAAAGTGTCGCTTTGCTTTGGCTTTGCGCTTCGTATCGTAATAAGCATCAAAATCATCGCCGAGCGTCGTCATGTGCGCGCCACTCGCATTGAGCTGTGTATCCAGCTCCAAGAACGGATTGGCCTGCCCGTCAATCATCGCGGGCTGACGCATCAGTTCAACAACATCATGTGCAGGCAGAACTGACTGAATGTCTTTCCAAAGACCAGGAAAGTCACCTGGAGCAACATGATCAACAAAGTTAGGGGCCAAAAGCGGTCCGTTATAGTCGTTGATCTCATTGCCAAGCCAGGTCAGCTTACGAAGCGATCCACTCTGCTCGATACCAAATGGCAAAATCATCAGAGGTTTTGCTCTTGTGCCCCAGGCAACCACAATTTGCAGGTCAATATCAGAGCGCGACCCAATATGCTGGTACCAGGTTTCCAGGAAGTCGAATGTTTGAAAGGCAAAACAGTCGGCTGTGTTCTCAAACCGGCGCCAGACAGCTTCAACAGACGAAAACTCGTTGTGTACCGACAGCAGGACGGATGGCCGTGCTTCAGCCATCGGGGTGGTGTTGGACACATTTGTTTGCGTGTCAGTGGTCGTCTGTTGAGCCAGAAGTGACATGGGGGTGTCTCCCTGAGTACTGGTGTTTCGTTCTGAGACAGTTTCCCGTCCCACAAACTGCGGGGTTGCTGCTTTTTCCCGATTGAGGACAGCGTGGCCGCGGTTCATACCAACAGTTGCAAGGAGCGTGCACATTCTTGTGATCACCCCAATGGTGACCCACCGAACCTGCTCTGAAAGCGAAAGAACACGGTCTTCCGGCTTTCTTGGTCTATTTGGTCCCCAATTTCACCCTCAGTTTCGTGAAATTTTCCCACAAAACGGGCGTTTGTTTGATCTTGCGCTTGAGCGCGAGGGCAAGCCGAGCGACCAGGAGAAAACCTGCCCCACGAGCCGTTTTGGCAGTCAGATGATCGTGAAGGTCCATGGCGATCTCACACCAATCGTTCTTGTAACGCTCATCACCAATTGTGAAATCGAACACAGTTATGCCCTCGCCGACCGCCCATCGCATGGTTTCGACAAGCGCTTGGCCCCCGGGCGTATACCGGCCGAATTTCACTGCGTCATAACTCACCAATAGATAATAAAAGCGGTTCTTGTGAACGAGCCCCCAATTGCCCGCTACATAGGTGCCCTCAATTTCCAGATGGGAGGCGTGAGCAAGTCCGCCTGATACGGTTTTCAGAGCCAGCGCTTTGTAGAACTCCGCATATCCTGGTTGCGCTAGAAAATCATGGGCACCCATGGCATTGAGCGCGGCTGATTTCAGCGTTACGAGCCTGTCGACAGAGGCCTCAATATCCTCTCTCGTCTCTGGGTGCACATATTTTGTCTCGCCCATTTCCTCGAGTTTTCGTCGGTTTCGCAGGAAAGTGCGTTTCGCCTTCACACTGCGTTTGCGGTCGTAATAGGCGTCAAAGTCATCGCCCAAGATTGTGATATGAGCGCCGCTCGCGTTGAGCTGTGTGTCGAGTTCCAAAAAGGGATTGGCCTGTCCCTGAACCATCGCAGGCTGGCGCATCAGTTCCACGAAATCGTGCGGAGGAAGAACCGGCTGAATGTCCTTCCAGAGCGCTCCAAAGTCACCGGGAGCCACATGATCAGCAAAATTGGGGGCTAGAAGCGGCGCGTTATAGTCGGTGATATCATCCCCAAGCCATACGAGTTTGCGGCCAACACCGCTCTTTTTGATCCCAAACGGCAAAATCATCAGGGGTTTGGCATCTGTTCCCCATGCAACGATGATCTGCACGTCAACCTGGCTAAGGCTGCCAATATGCTCATGCCAAGTGGACAAGAAGTCGAACGTCTGGAAGGCGAAGCAATCCGCGCTCGTTTCAAACTGACGCCAAATTGCCTCAACAGACGAAAACTCATCATGAACCGACAAAAGGACCGCCGAGCGAGCTGTTCTCGTGGTGTCATTGATCGAAACGTCAACGAGCTGGTTTTTGGTCGATTTCTGGGTTGGAGGGGACATTGAATTATCTTCCTGGCAACTAGTGTTTCGTTCTGCGCGCGTTTACGCGCACCAAACCGCCGTACAGCAATCTTTTCTCAATTAAAGACAGTCAAACTGCGGTTCAGACCAGCTGTTGCAAACAGCGTGCACATTCGCGCTGTGTCGCCATGATTTGCTTAGAAGCCAGGAACGGAGCGCGCTAAACCCGCCATGAGCCTCAAATCGACCCTCTTTCGATCAGCCCTGCTGACCCTGCACCGGTCAGGCCTTCACGGCCTGTCTCCCCGCAGCCTGTCAGGCGTGGGCGTCGTGTTCATGCTGCACAGGGTTCGTCCCGCGCCCGAGACCAATGGCTTTGCACCCAATGCGCTTTTGGAAATCACACCGGATTACCTGAATGCAGTCCTGACGACGGTCGCCGCGCTCGATTATGACCTTGTCAGTCTCGATGAAGCGCACCGAAGGCTGCAACAACGCCATTTTGGTAAGAAATTCGCCGTTTTCACGCTGGACGACGGCTACAAAGATAATCTCGAGATTGCAGCGCCGATCTTCGCCAAGCACCAGGCCCCTTTTACTGTCTATCTCAGCTCAGGCATGCCCGACGGAAGCGTTGACCTGTGGTGGCTGGGTCTGGAAGCCTCTATCCGCGCCCAGGAGACGCTTGAGTGGTCTCTCAATGGCACGCACTATGCTCTTAAGACAAACTCCCCAGAAGAGAAACAAAAGGCCTTCGAGACGCTCTATTGGCCTTTAAGAAATCTGCCGGAGCTGGAACAGCGCATTGCCATCCGTGATCTGGCAGCCACCTCTGGCCTTGATATGAGGCAGGTGACGCGCGAGAGCGCCCTGAGCTGGGATCAGACACGAGAACTCGCCAACCACGCCTATTGTACGCTTGGTGCTCATACGGTCGACCACTTTGCCCTGGCAAAACTAAGCGAAGCAGAAGCCCGTCGCGAAATTGTTGAAGGCGCTGACCGCATCAAGCAGGAAACGGGAGAATGGCCGCGGCATTTGGCCTACCCATATGGTGATGGCGGGTCAGCCGGGGCGCGCGAATATGACCTGGCCCAATTCCTCGGTTTTGATACCGCTGTCACAACCCAAAAGGGTTTTTTAACTGAGAGTCACGGGGCCCATGCACACGCCATCCCACGATTGTCCCTGAACGGCGACTACCAGGACTTGAGGATGTTGGAGGTACTGATGAGCGGCCTACCGTTCGCGCTGGCGAACATCTTGCCCACCGTCGAGACCGCCTGAACGGCGTTCCGCGCGTTTTCTTTGCCTGCGACGACCTAATCGTATCTCCATCTTCCGTCGCCATCGCCGGACGATATGAAGATCAACAGACAAAAAGAGGATGCCCAGGGGGATCATCCAGAAACCCAGTATGGGTAGAAATCCCAAAATACCGCCGATGACCAACAGCACACCTGCGAAGAGTCGAATCGGGGCTGAGCCCGGCAGCGGAATTTTCCGTCCATTGAACCTGATAAACGCCAAAAATCTCTCCAAAACCGCCTTCAACGGGCAAACCAGTCCCTCTGTAGGCACCAGTTAGGCACGAAACGGCGAAAGCTCAAGAATTTTAGAGGTTTGGCCACAAATTCAGGCTAGTAAGGCAGGGAACGGTTTGCTATATGCACCGCTCATTGACGGGTATGTCCGCCAATCTGATCCCCGGTAGCTCAGTTGGTAGAGCAGTCGGCTGTTAACCGACTTGTCGCTGGTTCGAGTCCGGCCCGGGGAGCCAATTTGAAACGGTCGGAACTTTTGTTCCGGCCGTTT
>JAJFGY010000054.1 GCA_021775935.1 Alphaproteobacteria bacterium | reverse complement strand
CCCTCTTGGTTCACACCAGATTCGATCATTTCGTAGTAAAGGTCGTTGCCTTCACGTGTCCGCTCACCAACACCGGCAAACACCGAATAGCCACCATGCGCTTTCGCGATATTGTTGATGAGTTCCTGAATAAGAACCGTCTTACCAACACCCGCACCACCGAAGAGGCCAATCTTACCGCCCTTCGCATAAGGAGCGAGAAGGTCCACAACCTTAATGCCCGTGACAAGCATTTCAGCTTCAGTTGACTGCTCGACGAAGGGAGGAGCTTCCTGGTGAATACCGCGCTTCGCAGCAGTAACAACCGGGCCCTTTTCATCAACGGGCTCACCGATCACGTTCATGATCCGACCCAGCGTTTCAGCACCAACAGGGACCTGAATGGAAGAACCCGTATCCGTGACTTCTTGGCCACGAACCAGGCCCTCAGTCGCATCCATCGCAATGGTACGAACTGTGTTCTGACCCAGATGCTGCGCCACTTCCAGAACAAGGCGTGTGTCGCCATTCTTCGTTTCAAGCGCATTCAAAATGCCAGGCAGATTCTCGTCGAATTCGACGTCCACAACAGCACCAATAACCTGGGTAACTCGTCCGACAGCGTTGGTCATATGTCTTTCCTCGGATCGGTTGCAGCCCAACGGGGCCTGCGTCCAACAAAATATCTTAGAGCGCTTCAGCGCCCGAAATAATCTCAATCAATTCTTTTGTAATCTGAGCTTGGCGGGAGCGGTTATAAGTGATCGTCAATTTGTCGATCATTTCACCCGCATTCCGTGTCGCATTGTCCATTGCGGACATACGCGCGCCTTGCTCAGACGCAGCATTCTCAAGAAGTCCTGTGAAAATCTGCACGGCAATATTCCGCGGCAGCAATTCTTTCAGGATATCCGTTTCTTCTGGCTCATACTCATAAGCGGCACCACCCAGATCAATACTTGCGTCTTCCGCACCCTCAACCGCTTCAATCCGCGCCGGGATCAGCTGCAAGGCTGTTGGGATCTGCGTCACAACACTCTCAAACTCAGAGAAGAAGAGCGTGCAGACATCAAATTCACCGGCTTCGAAGCGCGAGAGAACCTGATCGGCAATACCATTCGCATCGCTGAAAGAAAGCTTCTTCACTTCCGACAGATCAACGAAATCGACAAACAGGTCGCTATAAAGGCGCTTCAGCTGGTCACGACCTTTTTTCCCGACGGGTAGGACCTTAACGGTCTTGCCCTGGCCTTGAAGGCGGATGATCTCTTCGCGCGCCAAACGCACGATGGAAGAGTTAAAGCCACCGCAAAGCCCACGTTCGGATGTCGCAACGACAAGCAAATGCGTATCGTCTTTACCTGTACCCACCATCAATTCCGGTGCGCCATCGCGACCTTCCATGCCTGCTGACAGGTTCGCCAACACACCGCCCATCCGAGCAGCGTAAGGACGCGCAGCTTCAGCTGCTTCCTGCGCCCGGCGCAGTTTGGCCGCAGCCACCATCTGCATGGCACGCGTGATCTTCTGCGTGTTTTTCACGCTTGCGATCCGGTTTCTTAGTTCCTTAAGGCTGGCCATATCGCCATTGATCCTGTCTGGTCAGAAGAAGGCGTTAAGCAAATGCCTTGGTGAAACTCTCAACAACCTCTTTGAGGCTGGCTTCCGTCGCATCAGAAAGCGCGAGCTCCTGACGGATTGTGCCGAGAAGATCCGCATGCTTGTCACGCACAGTGCGAAGAAGCTCTTCTTCATACCGGCCCACATCAGCAGTCGGAATGCCATCAAGATGGCCATTCACACCCGCATAAATCACAACGACCTGCTCTTCGATCTTGAGCGGCGAGAACTGACCTTGCTTCAAAAGCTCGGTCAAACGCTCACCACGATTAAGAAGACGCTGTGTCGTCACATCAAGGTCAGAACCGAACTGCGCGAACGCCGCCATTTCACGGTACTGCGCAAGCTCACCCTTAATCTTACCGGCAACCTGCTTCATGGCCTTCACCTGGGCAGACGAACCAACACGGCTCACCGACAGACCCACGTTCACCGCAGGACGAATGCCTTGGTAGAAGAGATCTGTTTCCAGGAAGATCTGACCGTCGGTAATCGAAATCACGTTGGTCGGAATGTAGGCCGACACGTCGTTCGCCTGGGTTTCAATGATCGGCAGAGCCGTCAATGAGCCTGAGCCATTGTCTTCATTGAGCTTTGCAGCACGTTCGAGAAGACGAGAGTGAAGATAGAAAACGTCACCAGGATAGGCTTCACGTCCAGGAGGACGGCGAAGAAGCAATGACATCTGACGATAGGACACAGCCTGCTTGGAAAGGTCATCATAAACAACCAAAGCGTGCATGCCGTTATCGCGGAAATATTCACCCATCGCGCACCCTGCAAACGGTGCCAGGAACTGCAAGGGTGCAGGTTCTGACGCCGTTGCCGCAACAACGATGGAATATTCCATGGCGCCGTTTTCTTCCAGCGTCTTCACGATCTGCGCAACAGTAGAGCGCTTCTGGCCCACAGCAACGTAAACGCAGTAGAGCTTCTTGCTCTCATCGTCGCCATCATTCAGTGGCTTCTGGTTCAGCATGGCGTCAATCGCCACAGCTGTCTTACCCGTTTGACGGTCACCAATGATCAGCTCACGCTGGCCACGGCCAATCGGGATCAGAGCGTCAATGGCTTTGAGGCCGGTCTGCATAGGTTCATGCACAGACTTACGCGGGATAATGCCCGGTGCCTTCACGTCCACGCGGCGGCGCTCAGCGCCTTCAATCGGGCCCTTGCCGTCAATGGGATTGCCAAGCGGGTCAACAACACGACCAAGCAGACCCTTGCCAACCGGCACGTCAACGATGGCGCCAGTCCGCTTAACGGTGTCGCCTTCCTTAATGTCACGGTCAGACCCGAAGATCACCGCACCGACATTGTCGCTTTCCAGGTTCAGCGCCATGCCTCGAATTCCACCTGGGAATTCGACCATCTCACCAGCCTGGACGTTATCGAGACCGTAAATACGGGCGATACCATCACCAACGGACAGAACCTGCCCGATTTCCGAGACCTCAGCATCGTCACCGAAGCCTTTGATCTGTTCCTTAAGGATTGCAGAAATTTCCGCGGCCTGAATGTCCATCAGCCAGCCTCTTTCATCGCAAATTTGAGGTTATTGAGTTTGGTGCGGAGTGAAGAGTCGATCATTCGGCTCCCCACTTTGACAATGAGACCGCCTAGCAGCTCCTTGTCCACCCGTGTTTCGATTTGTACGTCGCGACCCATGGCTGCATTCAGCGCCGCTTTTAGCGCCGCAACTTGTGGATCGGCCAGCGGATGCGCGCTGGTCACATCAGCAGAAATTTCACCGCGCGACTGAGCCAAAATCTGGCCATAAGCTCGGATCATATCCTGAAGAGCAAAAATTCGGCGGTTGGAAATCACCACGCCGATAAAATTCTGGGTCAACGTCTGGACACCGGCTTTTGCAAGAAGTGCCGTCATCGCTTTTGACTGATCGTCGGTGGAGAAGACAGGGCTTCTCACAAGACGCTTCAGATCCTCAGACGTATTGATCAGGTCATTCAGACCTGTGAGATCGGCGGCGACCGTATCAAGGGCGCCTGCCTGCTCAGCCAGCTCAAAGAGAGCTGTTGCATAGCGACCGGCAACGCCGGAAGCGTGGGGTTTATCAGCTGACACGTGTGTGCTCGCAACGCTTGGTCTGGGACGGTTACCTTAGATTCCCGGATGGCCCGGACAAACAGGATAACCCCCTGAAAATATTGATGTTATGACAACGGGAAAAAGACCAGAAAATGGACCATCCCCGAAACCGGGCGTGTGGTAACACGCAGGCATAGCAGGTGCAATGCCCTTGCCCAGAAAATCGCGCAGGTGCGGCAATTCGGCGTCATTTTTGCCGCGATTTAAGCGTAGACGGACAATTGCCCAGGCGCTTTCTGGAGCCAATCGCTCACAAGAACGAGTAGGGGTCGACATCCACAGAAACCCGCACCGCATTAGGCACCTTCACTTTTGCGAGCCACGCCGCCACATAATCCTGAATGGGCATGCTCTTGGTGCTTTTCACCAGGAACCGCACCCTGTGACGGCCACGAAGCAGCGCCAAAGGCGCCGGTGCCGGTCCAAAGACGCTGATGCCCTCCTGGGCCCCGTGAGATCTCGCCAACTCCCGCGAA
>JAJFGY010000053.1 GCA_021775935.1 Alphaproteobacteria bacterium | reverse complement strand
GTGGACGAGGCTGATTTCTCTGGCTCCACCGCTGGTATGATCAAGTGGGTGAAAGATAACCGCCCAGACAAGGTCATGATGGTGACCGAGTGTTCCATGAGCGACAATGTGGCCGCGGAAGTGCCAGAGACTAATTTCATTCGTCCCTGCAATCTCTGCCCGCACATGAAGCGGATCACGCTGCCAAAAATTCTCGAGAGCCTTGTCTACATGAAAGACGAAGTGATCGTTGATCCAGCCATTGCGCCGCGTGCGCGCGCTGCGGTGGAACGCATGATCAATTTACCAGTCTAAGGTACATCCGGGGAGCTGGGTCATGAGCAGACCAACACTGACAGGCGGGCATATTGTCAATGCAGGCGACGTTCTGATCGTCGGGGCCGGTTTGGCCGGACTCTTTACCGCCCTGAAGCTGAGCCCGCGTCCTGTCACTGTGCTTGCCGCCGCCCCGATCGGCAATGGCGCGTCTTCTGCCTGGGCACAAGGTGGTATTGCTGCGGCAGTTTCAGAAGGCGACACGCCCGAAGAGCATGCAGCAGACACGATCGCAGCGGGCGCAGGTATTGTTGACGCGGACGCCGCACATCTCATCGCCTCAGAGGCACGCTCGCGCATTGAAGACCTTCTCTCTTTGGGTGTTCCTTTCGACAGAGACCTGGAAGGCAAGCTGACGGTTGGGCTTGAAGCTGCCCATAGCCGAAGCCGGATAGTACATGTTCAGGGCGACCGGGCGGGCCATGCGATCATGGAAGCCCTGATCGCGGCCGTCCGCAAGACGCCCTCCATTCGTATTCTGGAAGGCTTCTCAGCTTATGAACTGGCGATGGAAGAAGGCCAGGTTGCAGGTGTCTTTGTGCAGCCTACCGGCGATATGGACCCCACACCTCTATTGCTGCGTGCGCGTTCTGTCGTGCTGGCAAGCGGCGGGGCTGGCGGTCTCTATCAGGTTACGACCAACCCTTTGAGCTCACGAGGTGACGGGTTCGCCATGGCAGCTCGGGCGGGCGCAGTGATCGCCGATCCTGAATTTGTGCAGTTTCATCCCACCGCGATTGCGGGCCCTCGCGACCCCGCACCGCTAGCGACGGAAGCCTTGCGCGGCGCTGGCGCAACACTCATTGACGAAAATGGCACTCGCTTCATGAAGGCCGTCCACAAGGATGCAGAGCTTGGACCGCGCGATGTGGTTGCCAGGTCCATCGCCCGTGTGATTGCAGAAGGCGGTAAAGCCTATCTTGATGCCCGCGATGCTGTGGGAGAGAATTTCAAAAGAACGTTTCCAACGGTCTATGAAAACTGCCAGCGCATGGGACTTGATCCCGTGACACAGCCAATACCTGTGGCGCCCGCTATGCACTATCACATGGGGGGCATTGGCGTCGATGAAGATGGACGCTCTTCCTTGCCCGGTCTTTGGGCCTGCGGTGAAGTAGCCTCAACGGGGGCCCATGGGGCAAACCGCCTGGCGAGTAATTCCCTTCTGGAAGCCGTTGTTTATGGCGCGCGGATTGCCGAGGATATTTTGGGATCGTTTGAGACAGGCCCCGCGGCCACACCGACCATCCCTGCTTTGCGTCCAAGACGGTCTCACCCCCTTGCGATTGTGCAGGAACTCCGTGACCTGATGACCCGGCATGTGGGCGTTGTCCGCACGCAAGCGGGGCTCACCACAGCGCTGCAAGACATTGCGCGAATTGAACGGGCGGCTGGCTCCTCACCGGCCCTCTTAAATATGGTGACGGCAGCAAAACTCATCACGGCGTCTGCACTGTTGCGGACGGAAAGTCGTGGCGGGCACTTCCGCATTGATCATCCGCAGGCTGATACTGCCTGGGAGCATCGCACTTTCATCACTCTGGATGAGGCAAACGCTATCACCGAGACAATGGCGCGCTCACCTGCGGCGATGCCGGTCCGCCAGCCTGGAGTATTAACCACGTCCATTACTTGACCGCACTCAACACCCACCATAGGGTGCGCGCGCAATCGTCATTTTAGGGGAATTCACTAATGCAAGTTCTACGCGTTTTTGCGGCCGTTGCCGTTGCCGGTGTCATGGGGGGCTGTTCATCCATCACTCAAGGTACAACTCAAGAGATTTTCGTGAACACAACACCGGCCGGGGCCAGTTGCACTCTAAAGCGCAACGGTGTCGAGATTAACAGCGTTGCAAAAACACCCGGCGGCGTGATGGTCGATAAGACCAAGCACGACATCCTCATCACCTGCAATAAGACGGGTTATCAGGAGGCGACTTACTACAACAATAGCGGGTGGGAATCAGGCTCAGGCGCGGCTGGGATCGCGTTGGACGTGGTCTTGACCCTTGGCGTAAGTAGCGCCATCGATTCAGCGACGGGCGCGGACAACAAGTATGAGAGCCCGGTCAACATCACACTGGTGCCTGAGGAGCGAGACTAACGCGCATACTGCAAGACGCTGGAATACTTCAGCGCCTGCGATTGAATTGCGTCAATGCCTAAGAGATGGTTGGACATAGATTGTGTCCGACCATCTCCCAGAGCCACAAGGACGTGCTTATCCGTCACGCCAGTGGGATGTCGCGGGTGCTCAGGGGCTCCGAGACCCGGCGCAGTTCAAAATACCGCGCGGGGGTTTCGCCCGGACGGGCGCATCCTGGGTGGAGAAAATGGCGTAAAATTAATCCGGTGGCTTGGTGTGCTTGCCGCCAAATGCCGAAAGTTGCGATATAGCCCATGACCGACCTGCATCCTCTCCCGTCCCTCCTGGTTGAAGAAAAAGTCCGTGCTGCGCTGGCCGAAGACCTGGGCGATGCGGGCGACATAACAAGCCAATCGACCGTGCCTGCGGACACACGTTCGCGCGTTGTGCTTCGCGCCCGCGAACATGGGTGTGTTGCCGGTCTTGACGCCGCACGTGCCGCGTTCCGGCAAATGGATGCAAATTTGCAGATCGCCGTACAAAAACCTGACAGCGCCGTCGTGGCCCCGGGTGATGTGATTGCTGCTATTGAAGGCAATGCCCGGGCAATTGTCACGGGCGAGCGGGTCGCGCTCAACTTTCTCGGCCACCTTTCTGGTATTGCGACCGCCACGCGGAAATTTGTTGATGCTGTTTCGGGCACCAATACCCGCATCTGCTGTACCCGCAAAACAACACCCGGTCTGCGCGCCTTTGAGAAATACGCCGTGCGGGCTGGTGGCGGGGTCAATCATCGTTTCGGGCTCTATGACGCTATATTGATCAAGGACAACCACATCGCCATGGCTGGTGGCATTGCTGAAGCCATCAAAGGTGCGCGCGCCAAAGCAGGCCACATGGTTCGCATAGAGATCGAAGTGGATACTCTGGACCAACTCGCACAGGCGCTTGATATCGGCGTGGAGGCAGTGCTTCTCGACAATATGCCCCCAGAAGTGCTGACCCAGGCTGTTGAGATCAACAAAGGCCGTGCTGCGCTGGAGGCATCCGGGGGGATCACCCTCGAAAGCGCCGCAGCGGTTGCCGCCACTGGGGTCGATTACATTTCCGTTGGGTGGATCACCCACTCAGCACCCTGCCTAGACATCGGTCTCGACTACGAAGCCGGAGCTACCTAGGACCTCGCGAACCCTGTCTCGACTTGCTCTGTAAGACCGCCTTATGATGAGGTAACAAAAACATTCATCAGGGAGGCCCTCATGGCGCAGGCCGGAGACAGAAAATCCATTTTCATCACAGGTGCCGCAAGCGGCATGGGGCTGGAAACCGCTCGCCTCTTTTCACAGGGCGGATGGTTCGTCGGGGGCTACGACGTCAACACAGACGGTCTTGCAGCGCTTGAGAAAGAACTTGGCCCTGAAAATTGCATCGTGCGCTCGCTTGATGTGACCGACCGTGCCGATTATGAAAAAGCACTGGCCGAGTTTGCAAAGGCGACCGATGGCAAGCTGGATCTCTTGTTCAATAATGCGGGTATTGGCAAAGGTGGCTTCTTTGACGAGATGCCGTTTGAAGATGTCATGGCGGTGGTCAATATCAACTTGGTCGGCGTCCTCAATGGCATTCACCTTGCCATTGACCTTCTCAAGGCCACACCAAATTCGCTCTGTTTCACCACATCCTCATCATCTGCCACCTATGGCATGCCGGGCATTGCTGTCTATTCGGCAACCAAACACGCGGTGAAAGGTCTGACGGAAGCACTGTCTGTCGAATTCAGTCGCTTTGGAGTGCGGGTTGCTGACACGCTCCCGGGCCTTATCGACACGCCACTTCTGCCCGACGAAGCGAAAGAGAATGCTGCTAAAGACGGCATGTTTCGTCTCGTGCCAGCCCTTGATGTCGCGAAAGCCGTCTGGTCCTCCTACCACGACAAACCTGAGCGTCTGCATTGGTTCGTGCCTAAAGAAATTGGCGATCTGGACAAAGCATCCGCGCTTGATCCTGAGGGCACCCGCGACAGCATCGCTGCAACCGGTCCACTGGCGGCTGCCATCGCTGAAGCGAAGGCAAAAGCGGCAACCGCTGCAGAATAGAGGCCTGAAATGAGCGCAAAACGCAGCATCTTCATCACCGGCGCAGCAGCCGGCATTGGCCGCGCCACGGCGCGCCATTTTGCCAGGCGGGATTGGTTCGTCGGGCTCTTTGACATTGATGGTGTGGGGCTGGCGCAGCTTGCTGAAGAGCTGCGCGCAGTACATGGCGCGACGACTGTCACCACCGGTGAACTGGATGTCACCGACCCGGACCAGTTCAATGATGCGGTTCAGGCGTTCCTGGCTTTTTCTGGTGGACGGCTGGATGTGCTCTTCAACAATGCCGGCATTTTGAAGATGGGGAATTTCGATCAGGTCGATCCTGCGCTTCAACGCAAAACAATTGATGTGAATGTAAACGGTGTCATCAATGGTGTTGCAGCGGCATTGGAGGCGCTAAAGGCCACGGCAGCTGCCCATGGGGACGCCCGGATCATCAATACAGCGTCAGCGTCAGCTGTTTATGGCATTCCGGAGCTGACCGTCTATTCAGCCTCCAAACATGCCGTGCGGGCGATGACGGAAGGGTTCTCCATTGAGTTTGAGCCCTATGGCATTCAAGTAAGCGATGTGCTGCCGTCTTACGTCGACACCGGCATGGTGAAGAACCAGGAGCATCAGACCGAAGGCTTTAAGGCGACGGGGATCGCCCATACGCCAGACGATATCGCCAAAATTGTCTGGCGCGCAGCACATGGTGAAGAGATCCACTATTTCGGAAACAAGCAGCTCAGCCGCATGGACAAGCTCGCGCGGCTCTTCCCTGGCTATGTCCGGCGGCAAATCAAGCAGTCGTCAGGATTTGAGTGAGAATTCCGATTGAGCGAAAGCTGGTGATGACGAACAAAGACTGGTCCTCGGGGTGGTCGGCCGATGAGAACCTGCCTGATGCAATCCTCAAGCGCCTTTGCCGTCATCCAGATTGAGAATGAGGCAGACGTCCCGCGTGCTCATTGATCTGCGTCAACAGCTCGCAGAAACACTGGCTTTTCAAGCAAATGGAAATTTAGGAGCGTGACCGCGTCCGGGCGTAGAAAATGTGGCGGCCGATTTTTGCAACCTTATACATCCGCGATGCCCAATACGGGTCCACATAGTCTGCATGATAATGCAGCACGTTTTCAGCAAGCTGCCGTTCCCGGTCATCACGCATGGTGACCATCGTTGCAACATGCTGAGCTTTCCGCCAGGGTTTCAGGTCGCGAGGGCGGTCTGATTCCCCATCACA
Organism: Alphaproteobacteria bacterium; assembly: GCA_021775935.1. Classification (GTDB taxonomy): domain Bacteria; phylum Pseudomonadota; class Alphaproteobacteria; order Parvibaculales; family Parvibaculaceae; genus Mf105b01. The sequence goes on along the minus strand of JAJFGY010000053.1, from coordinate 5,224 downwards.
GGTGAAAGAGAACTGACACCCGGTCTGGCGGTAGGAGCCCTGGAACACCACACCACAAATGGTGTTGGGGTAATCTTTTGAAGCCACCCGGTTCATGATCACATCAGCTACGGCAACCTGTCCGCTATTTGTCTCGCCACGGGCCTCAAAATAGATGCCGACGGCCAAACAACGACGTTCCTGCTCCAGACGACGCGCTCTGTCTCCAAGGGCCCTTATAGGGCTCACAGCAGCGCTTGCCCGATGAACAAGGGTTGGCGCGACAGGGGCGAGATCTGTGAGCCGGGTTGGCCGGTCCAGAAGATGAGGGTCGCTCAAGCTGGAAAGCACCAGGCGGTTGCCGTCGCGGCCAGAAATAGGGTCAATGGTCGTGGTTGCGAGATTTGCCCAGAAAACCGATGCGAGAACGACAGACGCAGCCAGGCCGCCAGCGAGATGCGCTGGTTCCCGGACGTAGTGTCCTAAATCGAGCCATTGAGCGAGCTTGTTCATCGCTTCGGTCCGTTCTCGTCCTGGTTTGGGCCCTATGCCCTAACCTTGGTTGGCATTCGTGTCTCAGTTTGACCGCGTCAGAGGTTAAGAGCGCGATCTCTCTACTACTCAGCAACGCCTGTGCCACTTAAAACCGCTGCGGCACCGGAACTCCCATCTACATTCTGCCCGGCCTTCAGATAGGTGGCGGTCAGTAGCGTTGGCGGGGAAGTATCATAAACTTTTGGCTTCGGCAATGACGCCCCAGCCACACCGACGAAATAAGCCTAAGCGTTTGTTTTTCAATAGGAATAGGGAATCACACTCATGGTAAACAAGAGCTTAACAAGGCTCATGATGGTTAACAGCAGGCCATATGTGATAGGTTTTATTTACCATAACTAGGCGGCGAAGTGACTGAATCTGCACAGGTTTTCGGACTCTGATCTGCAAAAATTCTGGGTGAAAAAAGCATGATCCGCACGGGCGATCACGTGCCCGTGCGACCGCTCACCGCGGTCGCGTTTTAGAAAGAGGTGTCTAATTCCACCGACCCATCTGCGCGTCGCCAGTGCTTAGCTGGCGGCCTTTTGAGCTGCCTGGGCAGCGGCCAGACGGGCAATCGGAACCCTGTAGGGGGAGCAGGAAACGTAGTGTAGCCCTGCCCCTTCGCAGAAATGAATGGAAGCCGGGTCGCCGCCATGTTCCCCGCAAATACCCAGTTTGATGTCTGGACGGGTCGCACGGCCTCGTTCTGCCGCGATCTGGACCAATTCGCCCACCCCTTCCTGATCAAGGGACACGAAGGGGTCCGCAGGCACAATGCCCTTGCCCAGATAATCCTTCAGGAAGTTGGCCGAATCATCCCGGCTGATGCCGTAGGTGGTCTGGGTCAGGTCATTGGTGCCAAATGAGAAGAATTCCGCCGCATCTGCAATTTCACCGGCCCGGAGCGCTGCGCGGGGCAATTCGATCATGGTGCCCACCTGATAGGCCAGCGGCTTGTCTTTCTCTGCGGCGACGGCGTCAGCAACTGCAATAAGACGCTCTTTGAGATATTCGAGCTCAGCCTTGGTTGCCACCAGCGGCACCATGACCTCTGGAATGACTGCCGCACCGGTTTCTTCTGCTGCGACAAGCGCTGCTTCAAAAATAGCCCGGGCCTGCATCTCGTAAATCTCAGGATAGGTGATGCCCAAACGACAGCCACGATGGCCGAGCATGGGATTGGACTCAGTTAGTTCCGCGAGCCTGCGACGCATCTTGTCGGCTGAGAGACCGGCGGCCTCTGCTACTTCGGCAATTTCCTCATCGCTATGCGGCAAGAACTCATGCAAGGGCGGGTCGAGCAGACGAATGGTGACCGGCAAACCCGACATGATGGTGAAGAGCTGGCGGAAGTCCTCGCGCTGCATGGGCAGGATTTTATCCAGCGCCTTGCGACGTCCTGCCTGATCATCGGCAATGATCATCTCGCGCATCGCCAAAATACGGTCATCAGAGAAGAACATGTGCTCTGTGCGGCAGAGGCCAATGCCTTCTGCCCCAAACTCCCGTGCGACACGCGCGTCCTCGGGTGTTTCAGCATTGGCGCGCACGGTCATGCGGCGCACTTCATCCGCCCAACTCATCAGCGTGCCAAAATCACCCGACAGTTCCGGCTGCAACATGGGCATAGAGCCGCGCATGATCTGACCGGTCGAGCCATCAACGGTGATGATGTCCCCCTTGCCAAACTTTTCACCCAGGCTCGACATGGTTTCCGCTGCATAGTCGATCTTCACCGTGCCGGCACCAGACACGCAGGGTTTCCCCATGCCGCGCGCCACAACTGCCGCATGGCTTGTCATGCCGCCACGTGTGGTGAGGATCGCGACAGAAGAATGCATGCCATGAATGTCTTCCGGGCTCGTTTCTGCGCGGACCAATACAACGTCACGGCCTTGCGCTTTTAGCGAAGCAGCCTCTTCGGACGAGAAAACAATCTCGCCGGAGGCCGCGCCCGGGGAGGCTGGCAATCCTGTCGCCACCACGTCACGGGCGGCACCTGGATCAATGGTTGGGTGCAGCAACTGGTCAAGGGAGGCAGGGTCAACACGGCCGACAGCCTCCTCACGGGTGATCAGGCCTTCGGCTGCCATGTCGACTGCGATCCTGATCGCTGCTTTTGCGGTGCGCTTGCCGCCCCTTGTCTGCAGCATCCAGAGCTTGCCTTCCTGGACGGTGAATTCCAGGTCCTGCATGTCGCGATAATGGCTTTCGAGCTTTTGATAGACGTCTACCAGTTCCCCAAACACCGGCGGCATGACCTCTTCCATCGACGGAGCTGTCTCACCACTTTCTTCGCGCGCCAATTTTGTCAGGTGCTGAGGGGTACGAATGCCCGCCACAACATCCTCGCCCTGGGCGTTCACCAGGAACTCCCCGTAAAAGGCTTTGTCACCTGTCGAGGGATTACGGGTGAAGGCAACGCCGGTCGCAGACGTGTCCCCCATATTGCCAAAGACCATGGCCTGAATGTTGACGGCTGTGCCCCAGGCATCTGGAATATTATGAAGACGGCGGTATGTGGCAGCGCGCGCGTTCTGCCAGGAGCCAAAGACCGCATCAACGGCGCCCCAAAGCTGCTCATTCACATCTTGGGGGAAAGGCTCGTCGAGTTCTTCTTCCACCAGCGCCTTATAGCGGCCAATGACATCTTTCCAGTCGGCCGCGTCCAGGTCTGTGTCGAGATAGTACTCATTCTCTTCTTTATAGATGTCGAGGATTTCCTCGAAATTATGATGCTCCACGCCCAGCACCACATCTGAATACATCTGGATGAAGCGGCGATAGCTGTCATAGGCAAAGCGCTCATCATTTGCTTTAGCGGCGAGGCCTGCGACGGTTGCATCGTTCAGACCGAGATTGAGCACCGTGTCCATCATGCCGGGCATGGAGGCGCGTCCGCCGGAGCGCACAGAAACGAGAAGGGGATTGTCGGGATTGCCGAAATCCGCACCCACGACCTTTGCGACTTCAGAAAGAGCCGTCTCGACCTGGGGCTTCATGCCATCTGGATAGGTTCGGTCATTATCGTAGAAGGCGGTGCAGACTTCGGTGGTGATGGTGAAGCCCGGAGGTACGGGAAGGCCAAGATTTGCCATTTCGGCAAGGTTTGCGCCTTTGCCGCCCAGAAGCTCGCGCAAAGTAGCGTCCCCCTCCGCACTGCCGCCGCCAAATCCATAGACCCACTTCGTCGAACCGGTCATTGCTTGCGTCCTTTGCGCTTCTCACATCCTTCGAGACGCGGCTTCGCCGCTCCTCAGGATGAGGCAAATACCAAACCTCATGGCTCAAGGGATCCTTTGGGATCGTCTCGAAGCATGAGCGAATACAAACCAAAGGTCACCCTTCGATTTTGGAGAAATCCGCCACACCGTGAAGTGCGGTTCTGATTTCCGCGAGGAGCTTTAAGCGGTTTTCCCGAACCTTGTCATCCTCTGAATTCACTGTGACCTTTTCGAAAAAGGCATCCACGGGTCCGCGCAGTTTTGCGAGTGCAGCCATGGCGCCTGCGAAATCTTCTTTCGCGACGGCTTTGGCCGCTGCGTCCCGTGCGACAGCTATTTCAGCGCCAAGGGTCTTTTCCTCGTCCGATTCGAACAACGAAGCATCCGGTGCACCAGAATAAACCGCTTTATCCTTCTTCTCCTCAATGCGAAGGATGTTAGCGGCCCGTTTTGCGCCTGCCAGCAGGTTCGCCCCGTCGTCGGTGTTTAGGAAATCTGCCAGTGCTTCAACTCGGCGCACAATGAGCAGCAGGTCGTCTTGACCGGGAAGTGCAAAGACTGCATCCACCAAGTCATATTTGACCCCTGTGTCGCGGAGATAGACTTTCAACCGATCCGCGAAGAAAGAGAGAAGTCCGTCCATAAGATTTTCGTGCGGCGACTCCCTCAAGTCACTATGCAAAACCAAACCGGAGTGCTGCCACGCGAAGTCGAATGTTGTTGCTAGACGCAACCTTAGGTCTGCTTCCAAAATGATCCGAATGATGCCCAAGGCCGCGCGGCGCAGAGCAAACGGGTCTTTAGAACCGGTTGGTTTTTCGTCAATCGCCCAGAAACCCACCAGCGTATCGAGTTTATCCGCGAGTGCGACAGCCTGCGCGACGGCCCCTTCCGGCACATCGTCCGATGGGCCTTGTGGCTGGTAATGCTGGGCAATGGCGTCCGCGACATCTGCCCCAAGACCATCGGCTTCCGCATAATAGCGGCCCATGGTGCCCTGCAGGTCAGGGAACTCATAGACCATGCCGGAGACGAGATCAGCTTTGGAAAGACGTCCCGCCAACTCCGCTTGCGCCTTATCGGCACCGGTGACACTTGCCAGTTCGCCTGCAAGCTTAGATATGCGCTCTGCTTTCTCTGCCACTGTGCCAAGCTTCGCGTGGAAGACGACCTGGTCGAGCTTCTTCGCAAAATCTTCGAGCGAGTGTTTCTTATCCAGATCCCACAAGAAACGCGCATCCGCAAAACGCGCACGCAGCACCCGCTCATTGCCGTTGATGACGGCGGCACCGCCGTCGGCGGGCTCAATGTTGGAGACCACTATAAACCGCGGCACGAGATTGCCGGTCTTAGGATCCTTCAGAGCCAGATATTTCTGGTTCGCCCGCATGGTGGAGGTGAGCACCTCCTGCGGGATTTCCATAAACTCATCATCAATGGCGCCCATAAAAACGGTCGGCCATTCCACAAGGCCTGCTACT
>JAJFGY010000052.1 GCA_021775935.1 Alphaproteobacteria bacterium | reverse complement strand
CGTTTTCGAACCATAAAAGTCTGCAACTTTTACTGAAAACGCTCTTATCTCTTTGTCGCGTTTTCGAACCATAAAAGTCTGCAACTTTTACTGAAAACGCTCTTATCTCTTTGTCGCGTTTTCGAACCATAAAAGTCTGCAACTTTTACTGAAAACGCTTTGGCTGCGGCGCGACCATAGCGGCGTGCTGCTGATTTGCCTAGATGTCAAAATGATAGTCTGGCGTCAGTAGAGGCCGCCGGTGCCGTTCCCAAGAGGCGTGGATGTCCCCGTTGTGGTCACGGGTTCGCCGTTCGGGCCGATAGCGATGCCCAAATCCTGCACGCCTTGGTTGATGGGCTCGGCCGCGCGCGGCTCTGTGCCTTCTTTAAAGGCTTCCAGAATGACATTGCTTTCGCCAGGGCCCGCCAGAAGCCCTGTCTTTGCATTCACGCGCACCAGGTTGATGCCAGTCGGAATACGGAAGGGAACCGGTGCTGTATCTGCCAGAGCAGCGGTCATAAAATCTCTGAATATGGGGGCGGCTACTTTGCCACCGGTTTCGCCTCTGCCCATCGGACGCGGGCTATCAAAGCCGACAAAAACACCAACCACGAGGTCGGACGAGAAACCCACAAACCAGGCATCACGCTCGTCATTTGTGGTGCCTGTCTTGCCGGCGAGGGGATGTCCCACGGCGCGAACAGATCTGGCTGTTCCCCGCTCCACAACCCCTTCAAGCATTGAAACAACCTGGTAGGACGTCTGAGGGCTTAAAACCTGGGCGCGTGTGTCGGGCAACTCGGGCGCCGGTTGATTTTCCCAAACTTCAGCTTCGCAGGCATCACAGGCACGCTGATCATGACGGAACACGGTCGCCCCGCGGCGGTCCTGAATGCGGTCAATCAAGGTCGGAGACACCTGGCGTCCGCCGTTTACAAGCATGGCGTACGCGCTCGTCATGCGCAGGAGGGTCGTTTCCCCTGCCCCCAGAGCCATAGAAAGCACGCGAGGCATATTCTCAGTAATACCGAAGCGGCGTGCATAATCGCGAACCGTGCCCATGCCGATGTTTTGTGCAAGGCGGACCGTCATGACATTCCGGGACTTCTCAATGCCCAGTCGCAATGTTGATGGTCCGTAGAAGCGGTTGCCGTAATTCTCTGGTTTCCAAAGTGCGAGGCCCGGACCTTGATCCATCACGAAGGGCGCATCAAGCACCATGCTGGAAGGTGTAAAGCCACGATCAAGCGCTGCTGCATAAACGAATGGTTTGAAAGCCGAGCCTGGTTGGCGCGTCGCCTGAACTGCGCGGTTGAACTCGGAGATCTCGTAAGAAAAGCCACCCTGCAACGCGAGCACCCGACCTGTATGCGCATCCAGAGCGACGATTGCGCCGTTCACGTCTGGAATTTGGCGCAGCGCATAATGGGTTGGTTTTCCATCCTCACCTGGCACCGGTGCGACATAGACAATATCGCCGATGGAGACGACGTCGTGAGGGCGTTTCACTTCATTCCCGATGCGCTTGTCATCAATGAATTTTCGCGCCCAGGTCATTTCCTCCAATGGAATGGTGGAGGTGATGATTTCGTCTCGAAAGGCGCCGGAGACTTCCCGTGTCGGACGCAGGCCGATCTTTGCGTATTCCTCCGACAGCCCAATCACCGTTGCCAGTGTCCAGGGAGCGAGGTCAGCAGCCAGATCAATTTCTGTCAGTGCTGTCGTCCACGTCGTGTTAGGTGCGAGCGTGTCCACAGGGCCACGCCAGCCATGACGTTGATCATAGGCCATTAGCCCTTGGCGCAACGCATCACGTGCCTGACCCTGCATTTGCGTATCGAGCGTTGTGCGCACAGACAGGCCGCTCTCATAGAGTTTTTCTTCGCCGTAGCGCTCGTAGAGATCACGGCGCACTTGCTCCACGAAATAGTTCGCTTCGACAAGTTGGGCGCCAAAGGCACGGGGGGTTACGACAAGATCTTCAGCGCGGGCGACAGAGGCCTGGTAGGTCGAGATAAAGCCAGTGTCCAACATCCGACCGATGACCCAGTTCCGTCGGCCAATCGCTTTTTCGCGACGGCGGAACGGATGGTAATTGTTCGGCGCTTTGGGTAGCGCGGCCAGATAGGCCGCGTCAGCCAGGCTGAGCTCGGTCAGGCTCTTGTCGAAATAGTTGAGTGCCGCAGCAGCAACACCGTGGGAGCCCAGACCCAAATAAATCTCGTTCAAATAGAGCTCAAGGATCTGGTCTTTGGTGAAGGCGCGCTCAAGCTTGAGGGCGAGCAACGCTTCGGTGACTTTGCGCTGGAAGGTGACGTCGCTGGTGAGCAGGAAATTCTTCGCCACCTGCTGCGTGATGGTCGACGCGCCAACGAGGCGACGATCATTGACCACGTTCCAGACATTAGTAACGACAGCGCGCATGATGCCGCGGGAGTCGACACCGGAATGGCTGTAAAAGTTTTTGTCTTCTGCCGCCAGGAACGCATGCACCACATGTTCGGGGATGGTTTCAATCGGCACGAAGATACGCCGCTCACGGGCATATTCCGCAATTAGGCTGCCATCACCTGCATGAACCCGCGTCATGATGGGCGGTGCATAATCTGCAAGGTGATCATAAGACGGCAGATCGTTGGACAGACGCCACAACATGTAAAATCCGGCCAACGCAGCGCCCAGGCCAAGCACAACCAGCCCCGCAAACAGTGTAGCAAACACGCGCAACATGCTTCGATTAGCCCCTTTTGCCGCTATTGGCGCCGACGCGTCTGCCGGCACAGCCCCATCTTCCCGGCGTCGCGAAGCAATGCCAGACCATAGGTTTATCACGGCTCTTCGAAACCGCGAGATGAAGTCTTGTAAAAATACGGCCAATTTGATGCGCTATGGTTAATAAAACGGGGGAAACCATCGGTTTTGAGCTTCTAAAGACCAATTATGGCAGCTGTTTGGCCCCGCCGAGGTTATGTCCTGTGATTCTTTGGCTCCCTCTTGTCGTACCAAGCAGATGTTTCAGTGATCGGATCCAATCAATTTATTAATTGAACAAGTTCATTTAATACCCTATATAGATGTCAACGCTGATCCACCTATCAAGGAATTGCCCGATGACCGCCCCTTCAATCGACAAAGATTTCGCAGAGAAATTCATCCACTCCGTCAACAGACCGCTCGAATATGGCGTTTATTTCCTGTTTCATGACTGGTGGGCGGAAGCACCGCAATCTGCGATCGACGCCTATATGGACCAATTGAGGGCCATCCCAGAAGCAGCAGCATGTCTGGAAGAGCGGTACCTTGCAGAACCCTTGTCTCTCGAACGGTTGGCGCAATGTGCTCCGGGCACACTTGGGCACGGCTACCACAAGTTTATTGTCGACAATAAGCTTGAGCAGAACCTGGGCCGCAACTATCGCAAATTCAATGAAGAACTGAGCGACTCCGGCAAGTTGGATCGCCTACCCGACGATCTGAGCTTCATGATGGTAAGAGGTTTCCAAATTCACGACATCATGCATGTGCTGACGGGCTATGAAGCGACCTATGCGGGTGAGCTTGCGGTCGCTGCTTTCTACCTTGCCCAGCTTCAGTTCCCCTATCACGCCATGCGCCTGGCCGTGACGACCGCCCACATGGCTTACCTTGACCCGAAAATCATCACTTGGGCCATGGATGCTATCTGTGATGGTTGGCAGTTCGGCCGAAGGTCACCCAACATTCAATTCGAGCGCTGGGAAGATGAGATTGATACACCGCTCACCGTCTTGCGCCAGAAATGGAACTTGAACACGGACGCCCTGGCAGCGTAAAAACGCAGTCAACCATCGAGATCGACAGAGATGCCAAGAACAGCCGCCACGCCAGAACAGCGCTTGCAGACACGGGACAAAATCCGTGCTGCCGCCGCTGCTGTATATGAAGAAAAAGGTGCGGCTGGGGCATCGGCCCGCGCAATTGCGATCAAAGCCGGTGTCTCTGTCGGAACGCTCTACAGCTACTACGCCAATCTGCCTGAGTTGATGCGCTCGCTTTGGGCAGAGCCCGTCGCTGAAGAAATGGACCGACTACGGACAGCCGTTCAGGCAAGCACCGACGCGTTGGACGCAATCCGACTTTTGTTGGAGGGCTATGGGGAACTCGGGCTGGCCCGTCCCGACATCCTTAGGGGAGCATTTCTGTTTGTCCGACAGGGCGATGCATCAACGCTGCCGCCCGCTCCCGCCGCGCTAGAATTTGAGCACCTGCTGCGAGATGCGGTGCAACAAGGCCAAATGTCTGATCAGATCAAATCCGGCAATCCGCAACAGATTGCCCATCAGCTGTGGGCTGGTGTTCATGGGGCATTGGCGCTCCCCATCAATATTGAGAGCCTCGATTTCGGTCCAGCTGAAGAGATGGCGACGACTATGATTGAGGCACTCATTGAAAGCATCAAGGCCTAGGCGTCATAAACCGACCGCTCATGAGGTGCCATCAGCCAAGCGCTCGCCGAAATAGCTATCGATGGACTTCACCAGATCTCCTGTAATCCTGTGG
>JAJFGY010000051.1 GCA_021775935.1 Alphaproteobacteria bacterium | reverse complement strand
CAGTGGAAGGTCATTTCAGGGGAAATCAGCGAGCTTAAAAAGGAATATGGACCGAAGACGGATCTGGGCCGTCGCCGGTCCACGCTCAGCGAAGCGCCTGTGCTCGAAGACGTGCCGCTGGAAGCGATGATTGAGAAAGAGCCCGTCACGATTGTCTGTTCTGACAAGGGCTGGATCCGCGCGCTTAAAGGCCATATGGAGAAGACAAGCGACCTCAAATATAAAGAGGGCGACCGCGAACGCTTCGTCTTTCACGCCGAAACGACGGACAAGATCCTGTTGTTTGCGACAGATGGTCGGTTCTACACCATCCCGGCAGATCGTTTGCCGGGTGGGCGCGGCCATGGCCAGCCGCTGCGTTTCTTCATCGACATGGAGGAAGGACACGACATTGTCTCGCTCTTCATCCATAAGCCGGGGCGGAAGCTGCTTGTCGCCTCGCGCACCGGCCATGGGTTTATTGTGCCAGAAGATGAAGTTGTGGCGTTGCGCCGTCCCGGCAAACAGACGATCAACGTGTCTGGGGACAATGAAGCCTGCGCCTGTGCTGTCGTTGACGGAGACCATGTGGCTGTAATCGGCGAGAACCGCAAACTGCTGCTCTTCAAGATTGATGATGTCCCTGAGATGGGCCGCGGCAAAGGTGTGCGGCTTCAGAAATACAAGGATGGTGGCCTCTCAGATGTGAAGACTTTCACGCTGAAAGAAGGTCTGACGATATTTGACCGCTCAGGTCGTGCCCGCAGCTTTACGAAGACGGAGCTTAAAGACTGGATGGGTGCGCGGGCTCAGGCCGGGCGTCTACCGCCGAAGGGGTTTCCCCGGACCGAAAAATTCGGCAACAGGTTCGTCTAACTCTGGGTCAGGGAGCTGGTGTTCTATTCCAAAACAGCGCGGATCAACGCTGATGAACGGTTTGTCGAAGCTGACATGAAGGACTGTCTCCTCTGTATACCGAGAGGCATAGAAGATCGGTGGTGGGCCGAGCATGCGGTTGTTCGCATCCAAGTTTAGGTGCAAAAATTTCTGAATCAATCCATCCGAAGTCTCAACGTCGGTCTCCACAACGATCACCGAAATGATGCTGCACCATGGTTCTGGATGGGCCACAATCTTGCCGACTTGGTTTGTGACAATCAGGTTGTGGTCGGATACGAAGTTTTGGAGTATCGACGTCATGTGCCAGAACAGATACTCGTTCTTGCCGACTGAGTATGTGACGGGCAGAACAATCATCAGACATAGAAATATTGCCAACCATTTAGTCGCTTTGAATGGTGTTTTGGACCATGTCATTTCTTCGCCTCAAAGCTTCCGGAAACCGGCTCTTCTTTAGAAAACGAAATCGACGGGCAGGGTTGCCATAATGCCCCAATAGCTCACATGCAGCTCATAGCTTGAATCTGGGCGCAGGCGTTTGGCGTCTATCTCAATCACAAAGCCTTCGGTTGTGTTGTGGTTTCCCTCAAGGGTTGCCTGCATCAGCACCTGTGGGCAGACCTCTTCGGCTTTGGCCTGAACAAAATCGCGGCGGCTGTCGAGCAGGACCCATTTGAAAACTTTGCACGGCGTCGGAGCGGTGAGTTCAATCAGGCTGTCGGTATTATTGATGAGCCGAACCTGCACATCCATCGGAATGATGTCGCCGGCTTGTGGGAGCGTTTCCCCAGAGATTTTGAGTTCCAGATCGTCTTCGAATTGCACCAGGCCATATTCACTGGCCAGCCCAATGGCCAGAATGCCAAAAACAAGCACAAGTGTCATGGGCGAGAAGGCACCAAGGCCGCGGCCAGGTTTTAGGAAATCAGGTATGCGCATGGGGAAGTCCTAATAGTGGGGCCGGCTGGCTTGGGCTGGATCATCCAAATATCACTTCCGGCAGCCATGTGGCAATCGGCGGGTAGCGCGCAATAATGATGAGCGCCAGAATCTGGATCAAAACAAAGGGAATAACGCCGCGATATATCTGAATGGTTCGCACTGTATCTGGTGCCACACCCCGCAGATAGAAAAGGGCAAAGCCAAAGGGCGGTGTGAGAAAAGACGTCTGAAGATTGATTGCCATCATGACACCGAGCCAGATCGGGTCGAAGCCCATGACCAGCAGGATGGGGGCAACAATCGGCACCACGACAAAGGTGATTTCAATAAAGTCGAGGAAAAACCCTAAGACAAACATCACCGCCATGACAATGACGACGGGTGCCAGAGGCCCGAAGAGCTGTGTTGCCCAGCTGTCCGGGTCGTGGAGCAGGAATTCCTGCACGGTTTCATCGCCACCCAGCCCTCGGAAGACGAGACTGAAGAGGGCGGCACCGATCAGGATCACAAAGACCATGGAGCTGGTGCGCGCTGTTGATTGCACCACGTCGGAGAGAATGCCGTTGCCGAAGAGCCTCATGCAGCTGACGGCCACGCCCCAGGCAATGCCCAGGGAGAGGAAGGCTGCGAGCCAAATGGCGATTGTTTCACCGGCCCCGATATCTGTTCGTGTGACACGGAGGTCGACAAATGTTGTGAGGACGAGAATGCCGATAAGGCTCATCGCAGCAACGATGATGGCGCGCTTTGCGCCTTCCTGCCTGAAGCCTGCGAGGAGGAGCGAGCCAACTGCACCGACGCCTGCAGCTTCCGTCGGGGTGGCAATCCCACCCAGAATGGAGCCGAGGACAGAGAGAATAAGCAGGACCGGGGGCACGAGGGCGCGGAAGGTTTTCTTGTACAGCTCGGCCCGGTTCAAACTCTCATCAGCAGGCATGGCAGGGCTCGATGCCGGGTGAACCGCTGCCCGGAAGATCTGATAGGCAATGTAGAGCCCAACCAGCATGAAGCCTGGAAGCAGGGCGCCTGCAAAGAGATCGCCCACTGACATGGTTTCAAGGACGAAAAGGCCCTGGGAGGTTTGCGCTTGCTGATAGGCATTGGAGAGGACGTCGCCGAGCAGAACCAGCACGATGGAGGGCGGGATGATCTGGCCCAGGGTGCCTGCTGCCGCGATGCTGCCAGTTGCCAGGGGAATGTCGTAGCCACGGCGCAACATTGTCGGGAGCGACAGCAAGCCCATCGTCACGACGGTCGCGCCCACGATGCCTGTTGATGCCGCAAGCAGAGCGCCGACGATGGAGACTGAGTAGCCAAGCCCCCCTCGGATCGACCCAAAGAGCTGGCCCATACTCTCCAGCAATTCTTCGGCGACCTTCGAGCGCTCCAACATCGTGCCCATGAAGACGAAGAGGGGTACCGCGATCAGGGTCTCGTTCGTCATCGTGCCGAAGATGCGCGACGGCAGGGCGCCTATGAACCCAAAGTCGAAAATACCGAGCGACATGCCAATGAGGGCAAAGAGAAGCGCGACGCCTGCCAAGGTGAATGCGACCGGAAAGCCGGAAAGAAGAACGGCGCAGGCAACTGCAAACATCAGAATGTCGAGCATGTCGGCGGTCATGGTTTAGACAGACCCCGACGCTGTGCTGTCTGAGGATGTTGGTGGTTGACCACTGAGCGTTGTCAGCGACCGGATGGCAGTCGAAAAACCTTGCAAGATTACAAAACCCGCAAAGACGGGAATAATGGTTTTCAGCAGGAAGACAGCGGGAATGCCACTGGTCTCGCGCGAGCCTTCAAAGACCGACCAGGAGCTTGTGACATAGGGCCAGGAGACATAGAGGATGAGTATGCACACGGGCCAGAGAAACAGGATGGTACCAATGAGATCGACCGTCGCCTTATACCTGGGCGATGCCTCGCGATAGAAAATATCTACCCGCACATGGCCATCGCAATAGAGCGTGTATCCGGCGGCGAGCATGAACAGGATGCCGTGCAGATAGAGGATGCTTTCCTGCATCCAGACATTGGATAGCCCGAACACGTAGCGCATCATCACGACGGTGAACTGGACGAGCACCATGATCAATGCAGCCCAGGCAACAATGCGCCCGGTACGATTGGAAAAGGCGTCAATCCAATCGGCAAATTTGACGAGGCGTGTCAAAGTTTAGCCACGTGCTTCTGTAAAGGCCTGCTCGGCAATTCGTGTCCACTCGCGCGACGCATCTAGAGAAGTCTTGAAGCTCTCGTAAACACGTTTTGTGATGTCGTCTGTGCCCACAGCTTCCGCCAGTACGATGTCAGACTTTTCGCGGATGCCTGTCATGATCTCCGGCGTGAATTGACGCAGTTTGACGCCATGTTCGCTCACGAGGGTCTGAAGAGACCGGGCGTTGAAATGATTGAACTCCGCTAGTGTGTAATTGTTTTCTGCCTGACAGGCTGTTTCCACGGCTTTTTGCTGGAAAGGCGTCAGTGAGTTCCAGACCTCCAGGTTAAACCCCGTTGCCAGCGCTGAGCCGGGCTCGTGGAAACCGGGCCAGTAATAATAGTCAGCGACCTGGTGGAAGCCAAAGGCCACATCATTCCAGGGACCGACCCATTCTGTCGCGTCAATGGTGCCGGCTTGGAGTGCCTGATAAATTTCATTGCCGGGCAGGGTGACGGCTGCCGCCCCCAGACGGCGCATCACTTCGCCGCCAAGGCCCGGCATGCGGATTTTCAAACCCTTGAAGTCTTCGAGTGTGTTGATCTCTTTGCGAAACCAGCCACCCATCTGTACGCCGGTATTGGCGCTCATGAAGGGCTTGATGTTGAACCCTGACGCGAGCTCATCCCAAAGTTCCTGACCGCCGCCCCAATAGATCCACGCATTGATTTCGTTTGCCGTCATCCCGAAGGGCACAGCAGTGAAGAAGTTGTAGGCGACCGATTTTCCCTGCCAGTAATATTCCGCGCCATTATACATGTCGGCAGCGCCGCTGGAGACGGTGTCGAAGGCTTCCAGTGCCGGGACAAGTTCACCAGCAGCAAAGACTTTTATCTCAAGCTCGCCATTGGTGAGCTCATTGATCCGTTTGGCTGTTCGTTCTGCCGACACGCCAAGGCCCGGGAAATTCTTTGGCCAGGTCGTGACCATTTTTAGCTGGCGGGTGCTGTTTGCAATTGCAGGTGCGGCGATAGTGGTCGCTGCTGTGGCGGCAATGCCTGCGCCTGCCAAAAAAGAACGCCGTTTCATGACTGATAACTCCCCGTACCCACTCGTTGCTTTTGCCCTGCTCAGCCTTATTCCATATCTGGATCAACTTTGAGAACAGGGCATATTCGTTGGGGCTCAGTATAGGGAGCGCGGCCCGCCACGCAATGGCGCGATATATGGATTTTTCAGTGTTTCGAGGGGGTTAGCCGCATTGCCTGAGATCGTGGCTCTAGTCGCCGTCGAGGACTTCCCAACCTTCCGGCCGCAAACCTTCTAAAGGTTTGAACCTGGCCTTGTAAGCCATCTTCTGGGAGCCATCGACCCAATATCCCAGATAGACGTAA
This sequence comes from Alphaproteobacteria bacterium, assembly GCA_021775935.1. Lineage (GTDB taxonomy): Bacteria > Pseudomonadota > Alphaproteobacteria > Parvibaculales > Parvibaculaceae > Mf105b01. Next base: position 22,798 of record JAJFGY010000051.1, on the reverse strand, counting down.
GGGAGACCGAGCTGGCGGGCACGAGTGATGTGATCAAGGATCATATATGTGCCGAGACTTCTGGAGGCCTGGGTCGCATCAAAATAGGAATAGACCATGGAAAGCCCGTCTTCGAGCCTGTCTGTGAGCGCAACCGCGGTGAGCGGGCCGGGGTCCTCGCTGTCCAGATCGCGACGCTCGCGGTATTCAAGGACTGCTGTATTTACGGTCGTGTCTTCCACCATGGAGGCATAGTCCAGCGCCGTCATGTCTGACATGCCGCCCTCGGAGTGCCTGCTATCGAGGTAAGACCGCAAGAGACTGAATTGTTCTTCGCTGGCGACGGTGCCGTTGGTCGTTCGGATCAGGTCCGTGTTGGCTTTGCGGATACGCCGGAAGGATTTGGTTTCCACAAATTGGTCAACAAGAACTCTAACAGAAACGCAAGCTGAGCAATCATCACAGGCAGGACGGTAGGCAATGTTCTGACTGCGCCGAAAACCACCATGGGTCAGCGCATTGTTCAGCAGATCAGCATTCTCCCCCATCAGATGGGTGAAAACCTTCTTTTCATAGAAGCCGTCAAGATACGGACACTTGGAGGGTGCCGTAATATAAAATTGCGGAAATTTCGATCCGAACTGTGTCGTCACTTGACCAATATCCGTCGTGAGAAAGCTCTAAACTGTCTGTCGCATTCCTAGAGGGTGAGACCTAAGTCTCACATCACCAGGAAATGCCTAAATTCCATAATACCACGGGGCGAAGAGAGAGAAAGTTATCCATAGGATAATTATCAATGGCCCACCGACATTCAAAAAATCACGGAATTGATAATGCCCGGGACCCATTACCAGAAGGTTCGTTTGATAGCCCATGGGTGTTGCGAAAGAACAGTTCGCCGCAAATATGACGGCGTAGATGAAAATCATCGGGTCAACACCAAGTTCGTTAGCTGTGCCTGCCGCAATGGGGACAAACAACACGGCTGTCGCGTTATTGCTCAACATGTTGGTCATGATAGCGACGAGCAGGAAGAAGGCGGAAAGCACAACGGCGGGACCCGCACCCTGGAAAATTGTCACTACGGCATGGGCAAGGAACCCGGCACCGCCGGTAAACTGCAGAGCGGACCCCATTGCGAGCGCGGCACCGACGAGTAAGAAGATGCGACGATCCACGGCGCGGGAAGCCTGGCGAATGTTGAGGACGTCAAAGGCGATCATACCTGCCGCCCCGGCGAGAGCAGCCACTTCAATAGGAACGACGCCGGTCACAGCGGCAAGAATGCTTGCGCCAAAGATGATGCGCGCGCGCCAGGCGCGGCGAATGTCGGGTATCTCCATCGCAGACCATTCCAACGGGATCACGTCTCGATTGAGGCGAAGGCCCTGCACGTCATCGGCCTCTCCGAGGATGAGAAGCACGTCGCCATCCTCTAGCCGGATGTCGCTCATGCGCGCACGGATCATGCGGCTGCGGCGTTGAATGCCCAGAACGATGCAGCCGGTTTCATGCCGGAAACCGATTTGCTCGATGTTGCGGCCGATCATCCGCGACCCGGGTGCGACAACAGCTTCGACCAGGGTGATCTTTCCTGATCCCGTCGGCGCGTCTTCCTCGTCATCGCTATGCAGTGTTTCTTCGAGCATGCCGCGGAAAATATTGGCGCTCGATTTCAATGCGTCCGTCAGGCTCGTTCGCGTGGCCGCAAGAATCAGCGTATCGCCGGGTTGCAGTGTGGCTTCGTCAAAGGGGGGAAGAATGGGGTGCTCACCCCTTTGCACCATGCGAACGGTCATGCCTTTCAGAGACGGAAACATGCCTGCGACGGCGCTTTCGCCTACAAGCGGGTGATTATAGGTCAGGTGGATCTGCGCGATAAATTGCTTGCCAGCGCCGTGGCCCATTTCATCGGTCAACCCTTCCCGCTTTGGCAGGAGGCGCGGTGCGACCAGCAGCACATAGGTCATGCCGACACTGGCAAGAACAAGACCGGGAATGGTGAAGTCAAAGAACCCAATTTCGCCGAGCCCAAGATTTGCAGTGATACCCGCCGTCAAGAGATTGGTGGAAGAGCCAATGAGCGTGGTCATGCCGCCCAGAATGCAAACAAAGCTCAAAAGCATCATCACCTGACTGGCTTGTTTGCGCAACTGAGCGGCGAGGGTCACAAGCACGGGAATGAACATCACAGCCACGGGTGTGTTGTTCAAGAAGGCGCTGATCGCTGCCACAAAAAAGAGCGTTCCGATAAGCGTTGCTTGCGGCTTGCTTCCACCGATTGAGGCGATCCACTGGGTTGGTGCCTCCATGGCACCTGAATGGAACAGGCCTTGCCCAACCACCAGCAAGGAGAGAACGGCCACCAGCGCCGGGTTGGCGAAGCCGGAGAGGAGTTGTGTACTGGAAAGCAGATCACGCCCGTCGGCTGCAATGACAGGGAAGAGTGTGAAAAAGATCAGGAAAAACCCAATGACAAGCAGTGACGTCAGCTCAAGGGACAGACGCTCTGTGCTGTACAGCACAATCGCGGCGATGATGGCACCAAAGGTGATCCACATCTGCCACGTTTCGGGGGCTAGTGCTTGCATTGACTACTGTTCGACCGTTTCAACCGCTTTTGGGACCGTCATCATATCTCAAATTTGCGCGCCGTCGTCGAGAATGATGGCGGTCAGGTGACTTCACCTATTGAGCGCGGTTTGTGCGAACAAACACCGACCCGGAAAAATAGTCATGGAGACAGCGTTTCCGACGGTTGAAAAGGGCAACAACGAGTGAGAGCCCGAAGAGTGGCGTTGCTGTAATGTAAAAGAGAAGCGTTTGAACGAATGCCTGGACATATCCAGGACGCAGTCCATCCCAGGTTCTCATTTCGACGCCCTGCCACTGCATGCCTGGTGTCGCTGATCGATTTCCACCTAGCGTCATTGTGAAATACGCAAAGAAGAGCACTGGCATGATCAGACCGAAACCCGGCCATAAGACGCCAAGGCTCAACACGCCAAGAATGCCAAACAGGATGGACGCTGCGAAAAAGAGCACAATGATGGCGGCGAGATCAGCGAAAAACGCCAGAATGCGGGACCTTAGGAGGCCTCTGAAAGCAGCTGGGTTGTCGGTAGGGTTGGGCGCGCCGTCCGCCTCAAAGCTCTGCCGGAAATAGTCGCTTGAGGGAAAGCTCGCCCGTGTGTCGCTTCGCCTGCCGTCTTGGGTGCCATTTTGGGCGCCGTCTTGGGCATCGTCCATTCAATTTCTCCTGTCGGTCACCATGACCTTACAGAATATTTGGGGTGGACGCTGGGTCTGTGCAAGGCCAGGCCTAGCGGCCAAACCCTGGCGGCAGGACAGGGGCTTCGTTTAGAAGCAGAATGCCGACACGCCGATTTGCCGGAAGATAAGCATCTTCTGGAAAAAGCGGATCTGAATCTGCTTTACCGGCAACCTCAGAGATCTGATCGGCATTGACCCCATGCAGTTGCAGGATGCGGCGGGTTGCGTTTGCGCGGTCTGCGGTCAGTTCCCAATTGGAATAGCCTGGGATGCCATCCAAGGGGGCCGCATCTGTATGCCCGGTGATCACCAGGCGGTTGGGCAATTGTTGGATCACATTTGCCACCTGCTCAAGAACCAGGCGCGTCCGCTCATAGGGCTCTGCATGGCCTGGAGGGAACATGGAGCGTCCATCCTGATCGGTCAGCTGAATGTGCAGACCTTCAGGCGTCTCTTCAATGATGATGTTGCGCGACAGTTCGGCAAGTTCCGGCATGTCCTGCAAGGACTGTCGGAGGCTTGCAGCAGCACTTTGAAACTGGCTTGTGTCGTTGGCTGCCTGTTGCTCCTTGTCGAGAGCGTCTGATTCATAATCTGCTGTCCCAGGAGCCTGTCCGTTGGAGGCGTCTTTCCCATCGGAGCTAGCTGCTGTCCGTTGGTTTTCAGACTCTGGGCTTTTGGGGGCCGCTGGCGTTGAGATTGACATCATGACCTTGGGTGCGGAGCCGGCCATGCGAGAGCCATCAACATCGAATGCTGTACCACCCATTGCGCCACCTGCCCCCGACGTTGAGCGGCTGACGCTTGCTGGTGCAAAATAATCTGCGAGACCTTGCTTCTGCTCTGGTGTGGTCATGGCCAGCAGCCACATCAGCAGAAAGAAGGCCATCATCGCGGTAACGAAGTCGGCATAGGCGATTTTCCACGCGCCACCATGGTGGCCATGGGCTGCCTTCTTGACCTTCTTGATGATGATGGGTTGTTCGTTCATCGACATGGGAGGTTACTTAACTCGTTGGGATCGTGAGATTTCCGGTCGACTCTTCAACTTCAGCAAATGTTGGTCGATAGGGGGTCATGACGGCCTTCCGGGCGAACTCGACGGAGACGGCCGGCGCATATCCATTCATGTGGGCAAGAAGCCCTGCTTTCATTGAAAGGAGATACTTGCTCTCAGCTTCGTAGGCCGCTTTGAGGAACGTTGCCATGGGCGTGAAGAAGCCATACGCGACAAACACACCAAAAAACGTACCAACAAGCGCACCCCCAATGAGGTGACCCAGAATTTCTGGTGGCTGATCAATGGAGCCCATGGTTTTGATCACACCCAACACAGCCGCCACAATACCCAGAGCCGGCGTTCCGTCGCCCAGTGCCTGGATGGAGCCAACTGCAAGCTCTTGTTCCTGATGGTGGGTTTCGAGCTCTTCGTCCATAAGCGCTTCAAGCTCATGGGCGTTCTCTGTCCCCAGCGTGATCATGCGCAGGTAGTCGCACATGAACTCAACCGCATGGTGATCAGAGGCAAAAATTGGAAACTGGTTGAAGATGTCAGATCCATGCGGATCTTCGATGTGGGCTTCCAGAGCAAGAGAGCCCTTAGCCTTTGCCAGTTTGAAAAGCGTGAACTGCAAGCCGAGAAGCTCCAGAAACGCTTCCTTGGAATATTTGGAACCCTTGAAGCTTGTTCCAAGAATGCTGCCCATGCTCTTCAAGACACTGGATGGATTGCCAATGATGAAGGCACCGATTGCGGCACCGAGAATGATGACGAATTCGAATGGCTGCCAGAGGACACCAAGTTTACCGCCCATAGCGGCATACCCGCCAAAGACACAAACACACACAACAATAATGCCGACAATAAGCTGCATCGCGAGACCGCCCTTACCTGTGATCCAGTCTCACCGCTACAAGCCCATTACGTAGCAGCCATCCTGGCCTACACTGTTCTGACCTCATTCTGCTCAGGCATTCTTAATATGGTGTTGAAGAGAAGAGGTTGGTGCGCAGATTTCTGGCCTTATTGGGGTAAATAGGTCCAAGTGGCGCAAAGTGCGTTTCGGGGAATGCGGGTTGCGCGGTTTTTGCCACATGCCTACAAGGACATTGATGAAGTTGTTTACCGCGCAGCAATCTCTGTTAATAAGTTGCTGTCGTGACAAGAAGAACCGGAAAGCCTGATGACCAGCCTTGATAGCCGTGCATTTCGCAATGCTCTTGGAGAATTTGCCACCGGCGTTGCCATTGTGACGACCCAAGTTGAAGGGCAAGACCCCATCGGAATTACGGTCAATTCCTTCTCTTCTGTCTCGCTTGATCCACCGCTGATCCTGTGGTGTCTCGATAAAGGTTCAGATCGGCTGAGCGCGTTTGAGGTGTGCGATGGGTTCACGATCAATATTTTGGCCGCTGAGCAGCTTGATCTGTCGAACCGCTTTTCCCGCTCAGGTCAACCAGGACTTGAGGGCGTTCCCGTTCGCGATGGCGTCAACGGATGTCCCTACTTAACTGGGGCGCTGGCAAATTTTGAATGCTCAATCGACGCGCGTCACGATGCTGGGGATCATATTATTATGGTTGGTCGGGTACTGGCCTTTCACCAACCGAGCGCGGCTACACCTCTGATTTACCATCGCGGCGGCTATTGCGCACTTGCCCCCTAAGGTGCCGTTCGATCTGGCATTTCTGCCGGTGTCATCTTCAGCAAATTATCCCGCAGTGTGCGCATGTAGCGGAGAAGCTGAAGATATTCTTCTGGCGGAATTCCCTCAATAATTCCCTTGTGCATATCGACAATGATTTGCTCTCCACCCTGTCTGAGTTCATGCAAGACGGGGGTGAGAAATATGCATTTGGCACGCCCATCCTGGGGATGGGGGCGTCGTTCAACCAAGCCGATCTCTTCCAATTCAGATATGTAGATGCCAGCTGATACTTTGTGGATGCCCAACGCGTCAGCGAGTTCTGTCTGAGTGAGGCCGTCTGTTTTGAGCAAAGTGACGATGACCCGTGTCTGATTTCGGCTGAGACCGCTTCGGCTGTCATAATTGTGCTGAAGCAGCGCCCCAACTTCAGCAAACAGTTCAATGAAGTAGAAGGGGTCTAGCTCATCTCGTTCGGTGTTTTGTGTAACCATCTGGCTCTTAGGGCTCGTTCTTCTTAAAAGTGCTGCATCTCATTGCGATGCATGTTCTCTTTGCTGTTGCGGATTTTCGGCGCCCGTTGGGCGTTAACACTCGTTTAATTGATTTGGGCGTGAACGCAAAACTGGGTTGACCTGCTCACCATAGCAATGTTCTAGTAAAGCTACGTTACTAATTATTGAGCCCGATAGCAATCGGGTCGTGTGGGGGAGTGGTGTCAGTGGCCGATGAGCAAGTAGTTGAGAGTGAAGAAACTGTCGAAGCAGGTGCGGAAGGTGCAGCGGATGGGGCAGGTGAGGCTGGCAGCGATGTAGCCGCCGAAGGAGCAGATGCGGTCTTGGACGCAGCTGCCGCCGGTGCTGATAGTGGTATTTGGGAACTGGTCCCGCTCATTGATAAAGGCGGACCGATTGTCGTCATTCTGCTTTGTCTGTCGGTTTTGTCTCTCGCCATTATTCTCCTCAAGGTTTTTCAGTTCTGGCGTGCAGGCCTATCGCGCCGCAGTTTCATTGAAACCGCCCTTGATAAACTCAAAGCTGGAGACAAAGAGGGTGCCGCAGCTGTATTGCGTAAAACCCGTTCACCTGTTGCACGTACATTGCTTGCCGGTGTTGAAGGCTCTCTGAATGGTGGGAGTGCGGAAGAAGAAATCGCCCGGGTCGGTGGCAATGAACTTGGCGGGCTGCAAAGCTACTTTCGCTGGCTGGAAGTGATTGGGAACATTTCGCCGCTTCTTGGCCTCTTGGGAACAGTGATCGGGATGATCAACGCTTTCCAACAACTGCAACTGGCTGGCAACAAGGTCGATCCTGCAATTCTCTCTGGTGGTATCTGGGTTGCTCTGCTGACGACTGCTGTTGGTCTTGCCGTCGCGATTCCAGCGATCGCGTCTCTCAATCTGCTGGAAAGTCGGGTTGATGTTGCACGGCTCACATTGCGAGATGCGTCCTCGCGCCTGGTAGCAGCTCTTAGATCAGCATAAGGCTCGTTTCCATGTTCGATGAACCTATTCATAAGAAGAGGATCGTGAGCCTGACGCCACTGATTGATGTGGTGTTCCTGCTTCTGATCTTTTTCATGCTCGCCAGTTCCTTTTTGCAAACGCAATCGATTGCTGTTCTGACCCCTGCGCCTAACCCCGAAGAGGTAGAGACGGACAAGCATGTGGTTGAGGTGTGGGTGATGACAGACGGGACATTGCGTCTTGATGGCGAGCCGATCGCACCTGAAGGTCTGAGCGACGGCATTCGCACGAACCTGGGCGGTGATCGTGAGGCTGTCGTGTCCATTCTGGCGGAGAAAGGTGCCGCTGTTCAGCCGCTGATTTCTGCGATTGAGGCGGCCAGGGATGGTGGCGCACAGTCTATCGGTACCTCACGCGTGGAGAGCTTACGATAATGATTGAATTTGACGAAGCACCCAAACGCCGACCTTACGAGTCCGTTGTTCCGTTGATCAATGTTGTCTTCCTGCTGCTGATTTTCTTTTTGTTGGCAGGGACGCTGCAACCGACCGACGATATAGAGGTCGATCTGCCGGTGGGTCAGGTGGATGACAAGCGGGCCTCTGAAGACGTGGTACTTTATATGGAAGCCGACGGCTTCGTGTATCTCGGTGACCGGGTTATGGGCGCAGAGCTAGCGGCCTACCAGCTCCGAAACTTTCTCGATGATGAAGGCATTTATGATGTCTCCATCAAGGCTGATGAAAACGCCCCGGCGCATGAGTTGATTGTGCTCATGGAAGGCTTGCGCAATGTCGGCGTTCGGGAAGTCAATCTTGTGACGGAGCAATCTGAATGAGTGTTGCAGATGTGAACCCTGGGCAAAGCTTTGAAGCGCCGAAACTGCGAACCGTGCTGCTCCTTTCTGTTTTGCTGCATTTGCTGGTGTTGATCTATTATCTGTTGGGTGGTGGGATTTTTGGCGCCGAAGGCCCCGGTGATGGAGATGCGTTGACCTTCCAGCTCGCTGCAGGCCTGGACAATAATGACGATGCTGCCGCACAGATTGACGGGTCAGATCAGCAGACGCCGACCTTTGCAGACGCAGATGTTGATCCGGTCCCTGAACCTGCACCCGAACCTGAAGTAAAGCCGGAAGTTAAACCTGAACCAAAACCCGAGCCCAAACCCCAGGTCACCGACCAACTGCCGACACGGCGCAATGAAGATGTTCAGCCACAGGCCGCGACAACGCCACAGCGTGGCGAAGCTGAAGTCACAACGCCGGGCGGGTCTGTCGGCATTGAGGGATATGATCACTATGGCGGCGGTGGCAACCTGGAGGAGACAATCCGAAACCGTCCGGGGAACTCCCTAACGGGGAATGCCATCAGTGCGCGGCTTACGGGGCAAACGCTTAACCTGGAGATGGGGCGTCTTGATATTCAGGGGGGTAACCGTCTGACCAATGTTGAGATCCAGCTGAATGCAGACGGCACAAGCCGGGTGAAGCTTGTCTACTATCACTATAAAACGTTCCATCAGGAACGCTCGTCAACCGACTCTAAACGGGGGAGCGGCCGCTGGTGGATTGAAGGCAATCGCTGGTGCCATCAATCCGAGATCATCTCCTATGGGACGAAGGACTGTTACGACATGAACCTGGATGCTTCAACGTTGCGCCTCTATTACTCGGAGTGCACGCGTCGGTCATCACCTCATTGCAAGTCCTATCGGCTTGCTGGCGAAGGTTCTATTCGCTAGCGCGTCAATCTCCAGGCTTTAGGTGCATCTGCGAGACAGCCTTGATGCTTGAGCGGTCTGTGCTGATGGCGATGCTGCCGCCTTCCGCCCAGGCGGTTGCCAGATGATCGAAGTCGCCGGAGAAGGGGTTTCCCGATTGGCCGGTGGAGATCATGTAGCGGGATGCATCGAGATCTGCCAGATCGTAGACGACGCGATAGCCGGCTGCGTGGACATTGTCGAACGGTGTTTCTGATCCAATGACATGCTGGCCCCGATTGATCGTGTGATTGCCACCAGCCGATGGTCGGGCAATGGTCAGCGTGTCCCCGACAATTGGAAGGAACGAGCCGGGGATGTGTCTGTTCACGACGGGATGGGCTTCATCCCAACGCCATTCATCCATCTTGTCGCCGAACCGTTCTGTTGCGTCTGCTATCGCCTTTGTAAGGGCTTCATCTACAAGACCTGCACACGTTTCGATTGCATCCTCTGTGTTGACGTTGTCACACCAGACATCTTTGCCCTCAACACCGGTCAGGGCTTGTTTCATAAAGACTGGGTGGAAGCGCCATCGCGAGCTGAACTGATCTTTCAATTCATCGGCATAGACAAGGCGGGTGAGTTCCCGCATCCAGCTTAGGAAGAGAATGGGTTCTGCCTTCTCGCCATCCATACGGTGATCCCATGCGGCGAGCCGGGCTCGTGCTGCTGCCGTCTCAGACGTATTCGACACCATAGACAACAGCAGTGGTGAAAACTCTGCCGCGAAACTCGATCCATTGTCCATCTGCATGGTGATGAAGCTCTCGACCGTGTGGTTGCGGGTTGTGGCGAGTAACTCTTCAATGCGCTCGGCACGGAACGGCAGGTCCCATTGTCTGGTGATGGAATAGGGATAACTGTCGGAGACGATCTTGTTATTAGCCGTGACGATGGTGCCGCTGGCTGGATTGAATGTTTGGGGAAGCCCGTCGAAAGGGATCATGCCGGTCCAGGTATTGCTGTCTTTCCAACCAGGCGTCGGCACGAGACCGTGTGTCTCATGGGCCTCGCCTCTGACGGGGATGTGTGCCGGGGCGATAAAGCCGATTTCCCCATCCACATTTGCAAAGACCATGTTCTGCATCGGCGCGACATAGGTGCGCAGGGCGTCTCGGAACTCGGCGAAATCCCTGGCTTTGGTAATGTTGTGGCCTGCTTCAATGGTGAAGTCAGGACTTGTGAGCGCCGTCCAGGATATGGCCAGCACATGCCCTTCAGGGGTCAACTCATCCGCGCCAAAAAAGTCAGAGGGAAGCACTGGACCGTTTCGTGTCGAGCGGATGGTGAAGGTTTCATCGGCACCAAAGCGGACTTTCAGAATCTCGGTTCTTTCTTCGAAGGTGGCATACCCCTCAGGCGTGAGATATTGGTCTGCGTCCTCGGGATTTAGTTTTTCGACATAGAGGTCTTGTGTGTCAGGTCCGGTGTTCGTGTAGCCCCAGGCAATGTGATCATTGCGCCCCAGCACAACACTTGGAACGCCTGCGATTGTGCCACCGACGACATTGCGATCGGGGTAGGCAAGATGGGCCAGATACCAGATTGATGGTGCCAACATGCCCAGATGTGGATCATTGGCGAGGAGGGGCTTGCCACTTGCTGTGTGGCTGCCGTCTACGACCCAATTGTTGGAGGCGCCCTTTGGCCCGATGTCCGGGATCGCAGCTGCGGCCTGTTGGATTGGCGTATCTGCATAGAGGCTGGCGAGATCTGGCAGGGCAACCGGCCCATCGCCTGGGTAAGGTGGGAAGAAGGCAGCGAGTTGCTCTGCTGACAAGACTTCTGCCAGACGCGCGCGGGAAAGTTCTCTTGTGGCATTTCCGGACAAGCCCAGCGCCAGGAGTTTGATCATCACGACGGAATCGGCTGGTGCCCAAGGCTCTGGCTCGTGGGCGAGAAACAGGAACTCGGGGGGCAGGGGAATTTCTCGTTGATCAAGATAGGAATTCACACCGGCGGCATAGGCATTGAGTAGCGACTGGGTTTCAGGCGCGAGGTAAGGAACGGTTTCCTCTGCCAGGCCGTAAAGATTGAGAGTGCGGATATAGCGGTCAGCGGGGAGGGCGAAGCTTCCCAGAAGTTCGGCCAGACGACCCTGGCCCACACGGCGAAACAATTCCATCTGCCAGAGACGGTCCTGGGCGTGGGAGACACCGAGGCCAAAAGCAACGTCCTCTTCGCTTGCCCCATAAATGTGGGGCACGCTGTTTTCGTCGCGAATAATCTCGACCGGCTCAAGGAGGCCCAAAAGAACGAGCGTGCCATCATGGGCATCAACGGACTGTCTGGCGGCTCCATAGCGATCCAGAACCAGGAGGCCCAAGAGGGTGACAAGCGACAGAACCAGGATTCCTGCCCATTTTGCTGTTGTCCGCGCTGTGTTCATCATTCTTCGAAACTTCCACTTCTCGTTTTGGCGGACTTTGCTTTTTCGGGGTCCAGTCCAGTACAAGTAACGCCCTGGTTTTAGAATACGAGCAAAAGAGGTGGGCGTGGATAAATCAGTCGCATTTATTGGCCTTGGCGTCATGGGATATCCGATGGCCGGTCATTTAAGCAAAATGGGTCACTCTGTGACCGTCTTCAACCGCACGGGTGCCATCGCTGAAAAATGGGTCGCGACACATGGCGGAACGCAGGCCCCGACACCCGCAGACGCCGCAAAGGGTGCTGATTTCGTGTTTTGCTGTGTGGGCAATGATGATGATTTGCGCGCCGTTAGCGTCGGCGAAAATGGTGCCTTTGAGGGCATGTCTAAAGGTGCGGTTTTCATCGACCACACGACAGCCTCTGCAGATGTCGCGCGAGAGCTTGCGACAGAGGGAGCAAGCCAGGGTATTGAGATGCTCGATGCACCGGTCTCCGGCGGGCAGGCCGGCGCGGAGAATGGCGCGCTGACCGTAATGGTTGGGGGCGAAGAGACAGTCTTCAACAAAGCCCAACCTCTGATGGATTGTTTTGCGAAATCTGTCCGGTTGATGGGCCCCGCTGGTGCTGGTCAGCTGACCAAAATGGTCAATCAGATTTGTATTGCAGGTCTTGTACAAAGCCTATCGGAGGGCATCCAATTTGCGGAGAAAGCAGGATTGGATGCCGCCGCCGTGATTGACGTGATTTCAAAAGGGGCTGCGCAATCCTGGCAGATGGAAAATCGCTTTGAGACGATGATCGCTGGTGAATTTGAACATGGTTTTGCGGTTGATTGGATGCGCAAAGACCTGGCGATCTGCCTGGATGAAGCCCGTCGAAATGGATCACAGCTTCCAGTGGCGGCTCTCGTTGATCAGTTTTATGCAGATGTGCAGAAAATGGGTGGCAACCGCTGGGATACGTCCAGCCTGATTGCACGATTGAAGCGGGTTTGAATGCGTTCTTGATCCAGACTAACTGAACTTAGGTGGTTTTATGATTGAGATCCCTGTCTGGCTTGAATTCTGGTTTCCCATTTCGGCCTTTGTACTCGTCATCGACACATTTTTTTGGTTCGGGAGACTTAGGGCGAAAGACCGCGACATATCCTTCTTCTCGATTGGTTCGCCAGGAGTCATTGAAGGTGTCTACCTGAATATGGCGAGGGAGTTGCAGATCAATGCAGTTCCGTTCTTGTGTCGGCGAGCCCTTTTGTATGTCAATGCGATGCTGTCGCTTGTTGCGATTTTATACAAACAGGACATCGCTGAATTGATGCTGCGCATCTGAATTGAGCGCTGTTATTTGCCTGTCAAAAGCTTCGCGGCGTCCATGGCGAAATAGGTGAGAACGCCATCCGCTCCGGCACGTTTAAAGCCTGTGAGAGCCTCAAGGATGACACGGTCCCGGTCAAACCAGCCGCGCTCGATGGAACCTGCAAGCATCGAGTATTCGCCCGACACCTGGTAGGCGAATGTGGGTACGCCGAACTCGCTCTTCACGCGCGTGACAATGTCGAGATAGGGCATGCCGGGTTTGACCATCACAAAGTCCGCACCTTCAGCAATGTCGAGGGCGACTTCGCGCAGCGCTTCGTCCGTATTCGCCGGGTCCATCTGGTAGGTGCGTTTGTCGCCCTTGAGCGCGCCGGTTGAGCCAATCGCATCGCGGAAGGGCCCATAGAAAGCAGACGCATACTTCGCTGCATAGGCCATAATCTGGGTGTTGGTGTGGCCAGCGGCCTCCAGTCCCTGGCGGATCACTGCGACGCGTCCATCCATCATGTCGGAAGGCGCGATGATGTCGCACCCCGCCTCAACCTGAACCAGAGTTTGCTGCACAAGAATGTCGACGGTTTCGTCATTGAGTATCACATCGCCATCCATGACACCGTCATGGCCGTGGCTTGTGTAGGGGTCGAGGGCGACGTCACACAGGATGCCGATATTTGGTACGGCCTGCTTGATGGAGCGCACCGTGCGGCAAACGAGATTGTCCGGGTCGGTTGCCAGGGCACCGTCAGGCGTACGTCCCTCGGCGTCGGTATAGGGAAAGAGAGCGATGACGGGGATGCCGATTTCCGCTGCGGCTTCGGCGGCCTTCACTGCCTCATCAATGGAGAGACGGTCGACGCCGGGCATGGTTGCGACGGCTTCCCGGCCAGACCCTTCGTGGACAAAAAGAGGCCAGATGAGATCATCAACGCTCAGCTTGTTTTCTGACACCAGACGCCTCGACCAATCGCTTTGACGGTTGCGGCGCATTCGGGTGGCGGGAAACGCGGGGTTTGCTGGCACTGGTTTGGCTCTCGGTTCTTTATTGTTGCTTCTGTCATATCGGCTGGACGCCATGCTGGCAAGATTCCGTAGGGGGTGCTTGATGAGAAAAGGCTTGTTTGACAGGGGGTTGCCGGGCTTTTATCACCCGACAGCAGCAGACGCGCGAGCGAGCGCGTGTCTTTGAGGGAGGTGTTGTCCATGCAGTTTGATCTGTCGGAAGAGCAGCAGGCGTTTCAGGATGTGGCCCAGGCATTTGCCAGGGATGAATTGGCGCCTTACGCGTCTGATTGGGACCGGGATGCTTTCTTCCCTGTTGAAACCATGCGGAAAGCGGCTGCACTCGGGTTTGCCGGGATTTACGTGCAGGAAGATGTGGGCGGATCTGCCCTCACGCGGCTTGATGCAGCCTTGATCTTTGAAGCCCTCTCAGCCGGATGCACGTCAACAGCGGCCTATATGTCGATCCACAATATGGCATCCTGGATGATCGACCGGTTTGGCGCCGACGAGCAGCGTACAAAATGGCTGCCTGATCTGACCTCAATGACGAAAATCGCAAGCTATTGCCTGACGGAACCCGGTGCCGGGTCAGATGCAGCCTCGCTTCGTACCAAGGCTGTAAAAGATGGCGATCATTATGTGTTGAATGGGTCCAAAGCGTTTATCTCTGGCAGTGGTACATCAGACATTTATGTCTGCATGGTGCGCACAGGCGAGGAGGGCGCAAAAGGTGTCTCTTGCCTCGTCGTTGAGAAAGGGACACCCGGTGTCTCGTTTGGGGCGACTGAGCGAAAGATGGGCTGGAACAGTCAGCCGACCGCTGCGGTGATTTTTGAAGATGCCCGTGTGCCCGTTGCCAATCTTATCGGAGAAGAGGGGCAGGGTTTCAAGATTGCCATGATGGGGCTTGATGGAGGACGGCTGAATATCGGAGCCTGCTCCCTTGGCACTGCGCAAACAGCACTGGATACAGCCAAAGCCTATATGAAGGAGCGCAAGCAATTTGGGCGGACGCTCGCTGCCTTCCAGGCGTTGCAGTTCAAGCTGGCGGATATGGCGACGGAACTGGAAGCAGCCCGTCTGCTTTTGTATCAGGCCGCTGTGAAGGTTGACGCAAAGGCGCCAGATGCCACCATGCAGGCTGCTATGGCAAAACGCTTTGCGACCGACACCGGGTTTCGTGTGGTCAATGAAGCGCTGCAAATCCATGGTGGGTATGGGTACCTCAAAGACTATCCGCTTGAGCGGCATCTTCGCGATGTGCGGGTGCATCAGATCCTTGAGGGCACTAACGAAATTATGCGTGTCATTATCGCGCGCGAATTGCTGAAAGACTGAATGGCTTCATGAGTGATGATGTAGAAATTCTGTTCGAACAGCGTGGGCCCATCGGGCTTGTTACGTTGAACCGTCCGAAGGTTTTGAATGCGCTCACCTACACGATGGTGAAGCAGCTCCATCCTCAGCTTCAGGCTTGGGAAAATGATCACAGCATTGAAGCGGTTGTTATTCAGGCGGCAGGTGAAAAGGCGTTTTGCGCCGGCGGCGATATTCGGGTTCTTCATGACCAGGGGAAAGCCGGATCACCAGAAGTAATCAATTTCTACCGGGATGAGTACCGTCTCAATCGATACATTAAGCGCTATCCTAAGCCCTATATTGCGCTGATGAGCGGTATCAATATGGGGGGTGGTGTTGGTGTTTCTGTAAACGGGAGCCATCGTGTTGGCTCCCAGCGGCTTTTGTTTGCGATGCCAGAGACCGGTATTGGTCTTTTTCCCGATGTGGGAGGGACCTATTTTCTTCCCCGCTGTCCGGGCGAGATCGGTATGTACCTGGGTCTGACGGGTGCTCGGCTAAAAATTGCCGATGCAGTCTATGCAGGCATTGCAGATGTCTATGTGCCAGCAGACAGACATGAGGCGCTGCTTGCCCGACTGGTTGCAGGTGAAAATGTGGATGCGGCAGTTACAGCTGAAGCACAACAGACAGAGGCAGCACCATTGGCGGCACAGCAGGTTCAGATTGACACCTGTTTTAGCGCCGAAAGTGTTGATGCGATTCTGATCCGGCTTGAAGCTGATGGCAGTGACTGGGCTTCGAAAACAGCAGAGATCATTCGCAGCAAATCACCCCTGTCGACCCGTGTCGCTTATGAGCAGATACGGGCGGGGGCTCAGCTCGATTTTGAAGACTGCATGTCACTCGAATTTAGATTGACCAACCGGTTCATGGCAGCGCCTGACTTTTATGAAGGTGTGCGCGCTGTCGTGATCGATAAGGATCAGGCTCCTAAATGGGACCCTGCGACACTGGATGTGGTGACGGACGAGCGGGTTGCAGGTTACTTCGCATCACTTGATGACAATGAATTGCGCTTCGACTGAAGGTTAAACTTTGGCGCGCGCTATTGCGGGAGACGAAACATGGCAAAAGTTGGATTTATTGGCCTGGGAAACATGGGCGGGCCAATGGCGCAAAACCTCATGAAGGCCGGTCATGAGCTGACGGTTTTTGATTTGTCATCCGAGGCTGTCAAGAAAGCGACAGATGCTGGCGCAGTTGCGGCCGCTACATCAGCGGACGTTGCCAAGGGTGTGGACGCTGTCGTGACAATGTTGCCAGCTGGCGCACATGTCTCTTCTGTCTATCTGGGTGAGGGTGGGTTGCTGGCTGCCGCTGACAAAGGCACATTGTTTATCGATTCCTCGACTATTGATGTCACGACGGCGCGTTCGGTGATTGCAGAAGTCTCAAACGCCGGTATGCAGATGATAGACGCGCCGGTATCAGGCGGTGTTGGCGGGGCGGAAGGTGGCACGCTGACCTTTATGGCCGGTGGTGATGTTGCAGCGTTTGAAGCTGCCAAGCCTTATCTCGATGTTATGGGCCAGAACATTTTTCACGCAGGCGCCGCCGGGAACGGACAAGTCGCCAAGGTCTGCAACAACATGCTGTTGGGGATTTCTATGATTGGCGTTTCAGAAGCCTTTGTTCTGGCTGAGAAGCTGGGACTTGATGGTCAGACCCTCTTTGATATCTCTTCAACGGCATCGGGCCAGTGTTGGTCGATGACCTCCTATTGTCCTGTGCCGGGACCCGTCCCCAGTTCACCTGCAAACCGTGATTATCAAGCCGGGTTTACCGCTGGCATGATGCTAAAGGATCTTCGGTTAGCGCAGGAGGCTGCCCAAAGCGCGAAAGCTGCGACACCGCTTGGAGCGCAGGCGGCGGCGCTCTACAGCCTTATGGAGTCCAGCGGCAATGATCAGGTCGATTTTTCGGGCATCATCAAACTTCTAAAGGGTGACCTGTAGGTAAAATGCCATCGGATTTGGTTGCAGGGCTTTAACCTAGACTTAGGGTGTGACGCCTACTTTTCTACTCGCATAACGCGAGGAGAAGAAAATGACACCTACCGAAATTCAGCTCGTTCAAGGATCCTTCCAGTCGGTGAAACCGATAATGGAACAGGCTGCCGCCTTGTTTTATGGCCGCCTTTTTGAGATTGCGCCTGAGGTGAAGCCGCTCTTCTCCGGCAATATGGATGAGCAGGGTCGTAAATTGATGAAAACCCTCGCCGTTGCGGTTGGAGGGCTAAATGACCTCAATTCCCTGGTTCCTGTTGTTCAAAAGCTTGGACAGGGACATGTCGCTTATGGTGTGAAACCTGAGCATTATCCAAAAGTCGGTGAGGCGCTCATCTGGACACTTGGACAGGGCCTTGGCGACGCATTTACGCCAGATGTGGAAGCAGCTTGGAAACATACTTACCAAATCCTTTCCGACACAATGATGGGCGCTGCCTATGGTCAAGCGGCTGAATAATCCAGCTGGCGGCAAAACATCCTTAAATTAAGACCAAATTTGACTCTCAGATTAAGCCACCATTAGGACGCCGTATGTAGAGTTTCGGTTAATGGGTTTGCGGCGTTCCATTTCCGGGCCAACCGCAAGAGCGGATTTGTAGAGGTTTGTTCCATGAGTGCGATGATCGAAGAAGCAGAAACAAACGAGCCAAGGAGTGCTTCCCCGGAAGCACGCGAGGCTTACCTGACAGCGTTGACATTTGTTGAGCGGCTTCACCGTCGTTTGCTGGATGTAATCAAAGACGAACTGGATCGCAGTGGAAATGTTGAGATCAACAGTGTGCAGGCATTGCTGCTGTTCAACATTGGTGATCAGGAAATGACTGCAGGCGAGTTACGCTCTCGTGGTCACTACCTCGGCTCGAACGTTTCCTACAATCTGAAGAAGCTTGTCGAATCTGGCTATATCAATCATCAGCGTTCAGAGATGGACCGTCGGTCTGTACGGGTGCGCCTGACACAGAAGGGTCGCGACATCTGCGACACCATCGACACGCTCTACAATCGCCACATCGACACAATTTCTGAAGTTGGCGACATCAATCAAGAGGAGCTTGAGGTCATCAATAAGACACTCAACAAGCTTGAGCGCTTCTGGACGGATCAGATCCGCTTCCGCCTCTAAGTTCAACTCCGCTTATCATTTTGTTTGTGCCGTTTCCATGAAGGTGGGAGCGGCACAAATGCATTCACCGATTGCTGATAGTCGATGTAGTCGGGTTTGGCGCGGGCCATACGTCGCTCCAACAAGGCAACACCGGACACCCGTAGCAACAGGAAGGTCATGACTGCCGGGCTCAGGACCGTGAATGCGCCATAGGGCGTTTCGGAAGCAATCAAAAACAAGCCCCACCAAAGGCAAGCATTTCCGAAATAGTTTGGATGGCGGCTCCAGGACCAGACGCCGTTCTGCAGAATTTTACCCTCGTTCTTGGGATCTGCTTTGAAGTCCCTCAATTGGGCATCTGCGAGTGCTTCAATCGTGAAACCGAATGCAAAGAGGGTGCACCCTAGGGCGGTGAGTATTCCAAAGCTCGCCTCTGCACTCTGCATGATACCGATCTGGAGGGGCAGAGAGATGCTCCACATAAGAATGCCCTGGAACGCATATACGGTGAAGAAGGAGCGCACAGCGAAACCTGATCCCGCCTTCTTCCTCATAGCAACATAGCGTGCATCTTCCTTGCGACCATGGGAGAGCCACCGACCAGCGAGATGAGTGCCCAATCGAATGGACCAAAGGCATGTAAACGCCATAAGCAGTAGGCCCGCGGGGCCCGGCTCTGATGTCAGTCCAAATGTGGTGAGGGCAATGATGCCAAATCCCGGGCCCCAGAAAATGTCAATTATGCTGGCATCGCGAATCCGGATGCTGATGCCCCAGAGGACGGTCAGGCATCCTGCGGTCACCGCTAAATTTATTATCAGTACTTCCGCCATATACTGGTTCAACCCTTTCAAAGGAGGGGCTTTTCTTGGATCTAGGTGGCCCCTTATTTGCGTCCATCATTGCAAACTGTTGCTAAACAACCAAAAACTGTCTCAAAGAGGCATTTTACCCTATTTGTGCTTTGACTCTGGTGTCCCGAAAATGAACGCTGACAAACGTAAAATAGAGACAGGCCGCGGGGGCAGCGCTGTGACACATGTCGCAAAGACATCTTTTGACCTTTCTATTCTGGCTGCCAGCACGCTTCTCGTTGCTCTGGCGCTGTTAATATCTTCGCCTGTGGTAGCAGACGACGCCTTCAATCCCTGGGAGCAACAGTGGGTCGATCCCTGGAACCCAAGTTCTGAAGCCACGATTACGGAAACGCCCACCTCGCTTTCAAGTGTCCCGACGCTCGGCGATGCTGGCTTCTGGCCGGTGCTGCGCGCCATGTCCATGTATGAACAGATCGAAGAATGGGGCGGCTGGAAAACCATTCCGCGCGGCGAGAAGATTGAGCTTGGCGATCGCGACGACCGTGTTCCGCTCATTCGTGAACGGCTCGTCGCGACCGGTGACCTCGCAGTCTCCAGTGGTGATCCTGCGGTTTATGATGAGTTTGTTTTTGAAGGCACGCGCCGTTTTCAGAGCCGCCATGGGCTAACGCCCGATGGGGTCATTGGACCCAACACGCTCGATACCATGAATGTTCCTGTATCCAAGCGCATCAAACAGCTGGCGATTAATCTGCAACGGCTCAATGAAACATCTGAGTCTCTGGGTCGGCGGTATGTGTTCGTCAATATTGCGGGTCAAGAAGTTGAGGCTGTCACCGATGGGCGGGTTGATCTGCGCCGTCGGGTGATCGTTGGCAAAGAGGATCGGCAGACGCCGGAGATTACAAGTGAGATCACGTTTCTTGCCTTTAACCCCTACTGGCATGTTCCCCGCAGCATTGCGGACAAGGACCTGATTCCCAAGGCGCGGCGCAATCCTCGCTATTTTGAGCGGTTGGGCATTCGCGTCTATCGCGGTGGCCGCGAGGTCAGCGCGCGTTCTGTAAACTGGTCACGAACGACGTCGCGTGATGTTGTGCTGCGTCAGGACCCAAGCCCGCGGAATTCTCTCGGCACAGTGAAGGTCCACTTCAACAATCCCTATGCTGTCTATCTGCATGATACGCCGTCCAAGAGCCTGTTTGGTCGAACGGCCAGAACCTATAGCTCGGGCTGTGTTCGGGTGCAGGATGTGCATGATCTGACCGAGTGGCTGCTCAGTGAAACAGATGGCTGGGATCGTGCGCGTATTGACGGTGTCGTCAATGACCGCAACCGACGCGATGTGTCGCTTGCAGAACCCGTTCCGGTCTATCTGCTTTATCTCACGGCATGGGTGGATGACAGTGGAGTCGTGAACTTCCGAGATGATGTCTATGACATTGACCGCCGGGTCCGCACGTCTTCGCTGACACGCTGATTTTTCTCGCGAACTAAGATTTTTCAAGTCGGTGCCAATGCACTACGTTGCAGGGGCAGCGGAGTGAGAAATGTGACGCGACCAGCAAAATTTCCCTACTTAGAGTTTGAGGGTGTCTTGGCCTTTGCCCACAGAGGCGGAACGAGCGCACACCCTGAGAACACCATGGCGGCTTTCCAGCATGCTGTTGATCTTGGCTTTCGCTATCTGGAAACCGACGTTCATGCGACGCGGGACGGGGTGTTGCTGGCGTTTCATGATGAAGAGCTTGACCGGGTTACGGACATGAGCGGTCGGGTTGCAGAAATGGATTATGCGGATGTGTCAAAAGCTCGCATTGAAGGCCGCGAGCCTATTCCGCTCTTTGCTGAGCTGCTGGAACAATTGCCGGATGCACGGATTAATATCGACCCCAAACTCGACAATGCAGCAGCGCCGTTGGTGAAGGTGCTCACAGAGGCACGGGCATTGGACCGGGTCTGTGTCACGTCATTTTCAGACAAACGTGCGGCCTGGATCAAAGAACAGTTAGGCCCGGATCTGTGTTGTGGCCTTGGACCATGGGGAACAGCCCGAATGCGGTTCTCTAGCCTTTCCGGTCCGTTTTCAGGGATCTGGGGCGATTTCGACCAGGGATGCCTGCAGATACCTACCCATCAGGGAGGTGTGCGCCTGGTCGACAGGCGGATGGTGGATCATGCACATGACCGTGGGCTCCAAGTTCATGTCTGGACGATTGATGCTCCCGAAGAAATGACCAGATTGTTGGATCTTGGGGTTGATGGGCTGATGACAGACCGTCCTGAAATCCTTAAATCTGTGCTGGAGGCGCGGGGCGCTTGGCGGTAAACTTATGGTTCTAGTCGGATGCCGCTCTGTCTGCGACAATTCGCAAGTGGCAGGAGCTGACAAAAAACGGCAGATTTTGGGCCCAAAGCAGGTATGTTAACTGACTGGTAACCATAAAAATACACACTCCATGGTGGTGTATCGGTGGCCGATCAACTGAGAGTGGAGCGGATGATGGACTACGAAGGCAAGCTGTCAGATGCATTGTCGTCTTTGCGCGACGAGGGGCGGTATCGTGTTTTTGCCGATATTGTCCGCCATCGAGGCAGTTTCCCCCGCGCGACCTTTCATTCCCCCAAGGGTGAGCAGGAAATCGTGGTCTGGTGCTCTAACGACTATTTGGCCATGGGTCAGAATGAATTGGTGACAGACGCCATGCATGAAGCCGTCGACCGGGTTGGAGCCGGGTCGGGTGGAACACGCAATATCTCGGGCACGACCCACTATCATGTCGAGCTTGAGCAAGAGATTGCGGATTTACACCAAAAGGAAGCAGCGCTCCTATTTACCTCTGGGTATATCGCCAACGACGCGACTTTGAGCACATTGGCACGGGTCTTTGATAATTGTCTGACGATCTCTGATGAACTCAATCACGCCTCTATGATTGAAGGCATTCGGCGCGGTGGCGCGCCCAAGCGTGTTTGGCGGCACAATGATCTCGAGCATCTGGAAGAACTGCTCCAATCCGTCCCACTTGATCAGCCAAAGATTGTTGCGTTCGAATCTGTCTATTCGATGGACGGTGACATTGCACCCATCGGCGACATTTGTGATCTCGCGCACAAATATGGCGCGCTGACCTATCTTGATGAAGTTCACGCAGTCGGTTTGTACGGGCCGCGCGGTGGCGGGATTGCCGAACGCGATGGCGTTTTGGACAAGGTGGACATTATTGAGGGAACCCTCGCGAAAGGGTTTGGCGTAATGGGCGGGTACATTGCGGCGAGCGAAGCCGTTGTGGATGTTGTGCGCTCTTATGCGCCTGGTTTTATTTTCTCTACCTCACTCTCTCCTGTGCTGGTAGCAGGCATTCTTGCCAGTGTTCGCCATTTGAAAGCGAGCAACGTGGAAAGAGAAGTTCATCAGGAACGAGCGGAAACACTTCGGAGTATGCTGATGGATGCCGGGCTTCCGGTCATGATGTGTGAGAGCCATATTGTTCCCGTCATGGTCAATGTCCCGGTCTTATGCAAGCAGGTCGCTGACGACCTTCTCACGCATCACAATATTTATGTCCAACCAATCAATTACCCAACAGTTCCACGTGGCACGGAGAGATTACGGTTCACTCCCTGTCCTCTGCATACTGATGAAATGATGGAGAGCTTGGTGCACGCGCTTGATGAGGTGTG